>DASVAA010000201.1:0-28837 GCA_036376595.1 Ktedonobacterales bacterium
GGTCGGTGCCGCAGCCGCAGGAATGGCCGCTCGACCAGCGTATACGAGAGGAACGCCAGCGGCAGCGCACCGCAGAGCACAATCCCCACGCCCAGCAGCAGCCGCTGCCAACCCGCCCAGCCCGGCACCAGCCCCAACGTCCCTTCAATCAGCGGCAGATGCCACAGATACAAGCTGTACGAGATCAGCCCGACGAAGCGCAGCGACGCCAGCTCGAACGCCGCCCGCAGCCAGCTCGCGCCCCACAGCGCGCCCAGCACCATCGCCGCGTAGCTCGTCCCCACCAGCAGCGGACCCGCGGCCATCTTCCAATCGAGTGGATTGATGCAGGCGTAGCAGGTGTTGGTGATCGCCGTATGGTAGTTTGGCCGCGCGATAGTTTCGGCCAGCGCGCCTGCCAGGACGAGGCCCGCCACGAAGAGGCCTGCGCCGAGCCACGAGCGGGCAGTTTCACCGCCGCGCAGCAGACCGTTCTCGGCGGCGACGTAGAGCGTGCCGCAGAACATGCCCGCCGCGAAAACCGCCAGGAAGTGCCCCTGCTGGCCGTTTACCACCAGCAGCAGCGGGGCAACCCATTCTGGCGCATGCCCTGAGAACACTGGGTAGTGGGCGACGAGGATGCCCGATGCCTCGCGCGCGGCCACGCAGCCCAGCGCGAGCGCGGCGATCCCCGCCAGCAGCCGCACGAGCGAGCGCCGCGGCGCCGCGAGCCGTGCCAGCACCCAGGCGATGGCCGGCAGCACGAGGTAAAACTGCGCCTCGACCGCCATCGTCCAGAAGACGCCCTGGATGCCCATGTCGGTGGCGGGATCGAAGTTGTGCAGCAGCAGCGCGTGCAGCCCGACGTTGAGCAACCCGTCCGGCGAGGTGTAGGCCGGCAGGCCCAGCAGCACCAGCACGACCAGGCACACCCAGTAGGCCGGCAGGATGCGCAGCGCGCGGCGGCGATAGAACGCGCGCACCGAGGGCAGCGGCTGGCCGCCGAGGATCGCGCGGGCATAGGGCAGGAAGAGCAGGAACCCGGAGAGCACGAAGAACAAGTGTACGCCGCTGCGCAGGTAGTTCCACACGACCGAGGTATTGAATCCTGGCGCGACCGCCTGCACCTGTGAGGTGGACATCAGGTGAAACGCGACCACCGAGAGCGCGGCCAGCGCACGCCAACCGTCGAGCGCGCGAATCTCGCGCGGCCCGCTCGGCAGCGGCGCAAGCCGACCCAGCCACGCACGCCACGATTGGTTCTCTCGGACCCGCATCCCTGCTGCCACGCGCCCTCCTTGCCCTGGATACCACCTGCCTGCCGCGACTTCCCGGTGGCGGACGTATCACCGTACTGCTCGCGCCCCGTTGATCCAACTAAGATCAGTTGGGGCGGAGCCGATGGGAAGGGCATCTGTCACGTCGCGTGCCAGCGTGCGCATGATGGCGACGTGACGGCGTGTGGAGCACACTGAGGAAGCGGGCACAGAGGGCCTGGGGAAATCAGCCAGCGGCAACGCGGCGTGGAGCGGCAGTGGTCCCAGCGACCTGGGCGAGCAGCTTCTCGGCATCGGCAAAGCCGTAGTTGACGGCTAACGGATGGCCCGCGGCGTCGAAGACCACTGTGGCGGGCAGCGTCATCACGCGGTAGCGCGCGGCCAGGTCGGGTTGCTCGGTGGCGTCTACCGTTGTGATGGCGACACCGGACCCGAGGCGCTCGGCGACCCGGCGCAGCGCCGGCTCTTGCAGCGAGTGGCACGGGCTACAGTAGGGGCTGCTGAAGGCCAGGATGCGCGGTGTGGAGGGGCCATCTCCAACCTCCAGCGCGCCGAAGTGCGGCGTGGAGGCGTCGGCCGCATGCGAGCTGAGTGCGAGGCGACGCTGGCGGGCGACGTAGCGGCGGGTGGCATATAGTGCAAGGGCCGCGACGAGAGCAACCCCGACGAGAATCGCCACGCGCAGGGCAAACTGGACGGCGCCGTCCATCACGCGCCCCTCCAGTGGAAGCCGCCCGCGTAGCGCACGCGCGGCAGCAGACCAAGTCGGCCAAGCTGGTAGTAGACGAAGCAGCCGGCACAGAAGCCGACGGTGAGGTTGATACCCGCCAGCGCGAAGACGATCAGATCGAGCGCCCAGCCGAGCGCGTAGGCATGCGCGAGCAGCAGCGCGACCGTCGCGGCGATCAGGAAGGCAGCGCCCACGCCTTGCGCGAAGCGGTGCGGCGCGGGGTCATCCTCGACGATGCGCGGGCGGACGATGTGCAGCGGCACTGCGACATAGCGATACAGCAGCCGGAAGGGACTCACCGCGGGAACCGCGGCGCTGATGAGCAGCGCCAGCGCGGCGAGCGCCACGAGCAGCGGCAATTGGAAGATGAAGCCCAGCGCGGTCAATACAACGACCCAGATCTGCGAGAACTTGATGAGATGCGTATCCACGCGCGGCGGCGTCACGCCATGCTTAAGCGATTGCGCCATGCGATCCCTCCTGCCCGGCGAGCCAGATCGGCGGATAGTCAACTAAGTTGATGCACTTAGTTCACATCACGCGATTGTAGCAAACCGCAAGGGGCAGGTGCAACGGCAGGCACGAGGGTTGATCTCAGCGCGGCATGAGGCTCACGACGATATAAACGGCGTAGAGGATCGCCGGAAGGCAGGCGAGCGGAACCAGCGTCCAGCGCAGGATAGTTGGCGGAGTCAACAGCCGGAACGCCGCCGCGAGGCCAGGCGGCGATGAGGGGACAGCCGCACTGGGCGGCATATGGAGCCGTCGTGCCCACTCGTGTGCGAGGTATCTGCCTGCCTCCCCCAGCACCACGACCGCGCATGGCGTCGCCTGGCGGAGCGCGACGGCGCCACGGGTCACAACGATGCTCGCCAGCAGCCGCGCTTCCGGCCGCAGGCTGCCGTCGCTGCCCAGGAGCGGCCGGTCGCCGTTGCTGCGTCGGATTGGATCGTATCCCCAGGAGAGGATCGCGCGCCCGCAGTCCAGCACGAACGTTGTGTGTGGCTTTGGCAGCCACCTGCTCCGGAACTCCAGCCGTGTGAAGGAGCGCACCTCCTCCCAGCCGATCCGTATCGTATGCTTGCGCGGCCAGCCAGTGGTCCAGTGGAGGCCATGAGCATCTACCGTGACCACCATGCGCCCCGAGACGCGCCAGCCAAAAACCAGTGGGATGATGAGGGCAAGCGCGATCAGATTGCTCCACGGGCCCAGGGGTAACAGGAGATCAAACGTTGGGCGTAGGAAAGCGAGCGGTCCCACCCAATGCCAGTCCGGCACAAAGAACACCGGAACGACGAAGACCACCCAGAGCAGCAGCACCGTCGCGGATGCCACCTTCTGCCATGTGGCCCTCGGCTTATCGAGCCAACGGATCAGCTTGGAGTCGTGGGCAGCATCTAACTCCGCCGCACTTAGCGGAGCCGGTTGGTCAATCACCGCTGGCATGCGCTCGTCGCTAGCAGCGGCGCTGTCTCGCAACACGAACACCGCCAGTGTTGCCTTGCGTGATCGACCAACGAGCAGCGACCACATACCAAGCGGCAAAATCGCGGCACATATCAGCGAGAACCCGTACAAAAAGGCGGTGGCAAGCGCGTCGTCGAGAGGCATGTAGGTGCGCACGTACCATGTCCAGGCGAAGAAAACCACAGCGCACACTACGACGATCAGCAACTGTGCCACTTGCGACCGCGTCTGCCCCCACAATCGCCGACCTGCGGGTGTGTCGTCCTCCCGTGCCGCACGCAAGAGCCGCCGCGCTTCAGCCTCGACCGCTTCACTCGCCATCGCCTCACCTCTGCCACCTTCATGGAGCAGCGCACTGGCTAGCGGTTGGACTTCTTGTTGCCGCTGCGGCGGCCGTTGGCGCCGTTGTGACCGTTGGCGCCGCCCGCTGTGTCTTCGTCCGTGCCGCCGGTGTTGCCGTAGCCGCGGAGCTTGGGCGGGGCAGCATGGCTGCGCTGTGATGGTGGAGGGGGTGGGCGGCGACCGCCGGTTGGGGGCGGGGGCATGTAGTCGCCGAGCGCGTCACGGTCGCGGCGCTCGGCCGCGGCGCGTGCCTCGGCGCGATTGCGGCGGTCCATATCCGCGAGGATGCGGCGCGAGCGGACGACGAAGAAGACCGCTGCTCCAACCAGCGCGACAATGATCACAATGTTGAGGATCAGGGAGCCGATGCCACCATTGGCAGTGTTGGGCGGAGGCGGGTAGCGCAGCAGTCCGCCGTCCCCCGCGGCAGCGACCACCACCGGCTGCGAGAGCTGGCCCGAGACGGCGACAATCTGCGTCACCGCGTGATCCAACCCCGGCGCGAGCAGCTTCCAGGCCTGGCCGGCGTCCGACGAGACGTAAACGGTGTTGCCAGTGCCGGCGTAGAGCATGGAGGGTGCGCGCCGGTCGATGCCGAGCGCCGCCAGCTTGCCGGTGGGCAGGCCGATGGCGCCATGGCTGTGCCAGGAAGCTCCGCCGTCGGTCGAGGCGAAGAGGCCCTGGCTCGTGCCCGCGAAGAGCGTGGTCGCGCCGCCGCTGATGATTGGTGCCAGGGCGTACACGTCGTGCGGCAGACCAGTGCCGCTCGCCTTCCAGGTGGTGCCGTCGTCCGACGAAGCGAACAGCCCGACGCCCGCGACTGAGGTGTAGAGCAGGTGGCTCGCGGGGTCCTGGGCAAAGAAGTTGATGTTGGCGCCCGAGGGGATGCCGTTGTTCGCCGCCTGCCACGAGCGTCCTTCGTTGGCGCTGGAGTAGATGCCGTGCTGGGTCGTACCGGCCAGCAGCGTGCCGGAGCCAGGCAGCACCGCCAGCGCGTCAATGCTATCCCCCGATGGGAAGCTGCCGTTGTTTGCTGCCTGCCACGAATCGCCATAGTGCGTGCTGATATACAGGCCGCCGGTGCCGCCGGCATAGACGCGGCCCTCATGCGCGGGATCGGGCGCCAGCGCGAGCACGACGGTACTGCTGGAAAGCCCCGTGCCAGGCACCGGCTGCTGCGTGACGGTGGCGAGCAGGCGGTACACCGCGCCGCCACCACCGGCATAGACGAGATTGGGGTTCGAGGTATCCTGCGCGACGGCATAGATCGGCTGGCTGGGATCGCTGGTGAGCTGGTCCCACTGCCCCGGCTGCGGCGCGCCACAACCGGCGACCAGCAGGGCGAGCGCGAATGCGGCGGCGGCGACCAGCGCCGGCAGGATGGCACGCTTGCCGCCCCGGCGCAGGCTCCGAGTCCTATGCTCCACGGCGGTCCCCTATCTCTCTACCACATGGCGGGCGTCCACCGGACGCCCCTCCGCAATCTGGTGGTCGCGGCGGGCCGCCACCGGACGCCCCTACGAACAGTCAGGGCGGACGGCCACCGGAGCACATTTACGGCAAGATGTCCAGATCGCGGCCAAGCCCGCGCTCGCGCGCCAGCGCGTAGACCAGGCCGGCGGTTGCGACGTCCTCCAGCCCGACGCCGAGCGACTTGAACAGCGTAATCTGGTCTGTGTCAGTCCGGCCTGGCACCACGCCCGCCACGATGCGCCCCAGTTCAACAGCGCGACCCCAATCCCAGCGTCCCTCGTCCACCGGGATGATCAGGTCGCCAGCCTCGATGTGCGCCTGGTCCAGCGCGTCCACCGCGACGACCGCGCTGCGCTCGACGGTGGCGCTATCCACCTCGCGGCGGTGGTGCCAGTTGGAGCCCATCGCGTTGACGTGCGTGCCGGGGCGCAGCCATTCGGCGCGCAGCAGTGGCTCGCGCGCGGTCGTCGCGGTAGTTACCACATCGGCCGCACGCACCGCCTCCTCTGCACTGTCCATTGGAATCAGCGCGACCGACGGCAGCTCGGCGGCCAGCGCGGCGATGAAAGCGTCGCGACGCTGCGGGGTGCGCCCATAGATATACATACGCTCGATGGGACGCACCGCACACACGGCCAGCGCCTGCGTCCGCGCCTGGCCGCCGGTGCCGAGCAGCGCAGCGATGCGCGCGTCGTCGCGAGCCAGGTAGCGCGTCGCCACGCCCGAGGCGGCGCCGGTGCGCATCTGGCCCAGCAGATCGGCCTCGATCAGCGCCAGCAGCCGGCCATCTTCACCGCTGTAGAGCAGCGCCGCGAAGCGCACGCCGCTGGGGAAGCCGGTGTAGGCCTTGAGGCCCATCAGCCCTGGCCCCTCACGCTCAGGATGCCCCGGCTGGCCCGGCACGTACGCCGAGAGCACGTGCAGCACCCCGCGCGGCTCCTCCGGCTCGACGATCCGGGTGCGTGGCTGGTTGCGCGTGCGCCCCTCGCCTTGCAGCCGGAACGCCGCATCCAGCACCTCCACCACGGCTGGCATGGTGAGCAGAGCGCGCACGTCATCTTCGCGCAGCACCAGCGCCATAGAGATCGCCTCCTCTACGCGGTGGTTCGGGTTCTGCACCGCGTCTGACCTAACATGCTCTGCGTCCTCTGCGGTTCAATCTCTGCTCTCCTTCTCCGCGCCCTCCGCGATTCTCCGCGAACTCCGCGTTCACCGTACCGCCTACCCGCCGCCGATGGGCGCGAACAGCTCGACGCGGTCGCCCTCTCGCAGGGAGTCGCCCTCTCGCAGCACGGCACCATCGGCATAGCGTGCCAGCGGCAGCTCGTCGGGGTCGGCATCCAGCGCGCGGGCGATGTCGGCGAGCACGGCGCCTTCCGGCAGCTCCAGCTCGCGCTCCGGCTGCCCACCGAGCAGGTGGCGACGCAGATCGCCGAAGGCTGAGACCGTCACGCGCACGGCTCAGGCTCCCTTCGCTTCGCGCGAGCGCAGGATGTTGTCGATCGCGTCTACGATGAGTTGGTTCTCCTCGATGGTGTTGTAGAAGTAGGGCGAGACGCGCACCAGGCCGGGGCGGTGGTCCACGATGATGTTGCGCTCCGAGAGCGCGGCCACGATCTCGTCGGGACGCTCCAGCCGCAGCATGACAATCGAGCTGCGCTCGCGACCGTCCAGCGGACTCTGGATCGGCCAGCCCTTGGCCTGTACGCGGCGGATCAGATCGTCGGAGAGGAACATCGAGCGCTCGCGGATGCGCTCGACGCCGACTTCCAGCACAATGTCCAACCCGCCCGAGGCGGCGTAGATCGGCGCGACAGCCGGCGTGCCGGCCTCGAAGCGCTGCGCGCCCTCCTTGTACTCGAACTCGGTGGTGCGCATGGCGAACTGGTCGCGCGCCGAGAACCAGCCGGCGACGGTGGGGTGCAGCTTGGGGATCAGGTCCTCGCGCACGTAGATGAAGGCCAGACCGGGGCCACCCATCAGCCACTTGAGTGTGCCTGTAACCAGGAAGTCAATGTCGAGCGCGTGGACGTCGATCGGGATCTGTCCCGTCGCCTGGTAGTCGTCCACCAGCAGGTAGGCGCCGCGCTCGTGAGCCATCTTTGCCAGCCGGCCCACGTCCTGGACGTAGCCGCTCATGAAGAAGACGCGCGAGGTGGCGACCAGACCAGTGCGCGCATCGAGGTGCGGCGCGAAGCGCTCGGCGGGCAGCGTCACGCGGTCCTCGCTGGTGACGAACTCCACCTCGATGCCCAGGCTCCGTTTGGCGAGCCACTGGTATGCCAGCGTCGGGAAGTCCATATCGGCGACGACCACCTTGTTGCGCGCGCCCAGGTCCATGCCGCTGGTGATCTCGCTGAGCGCAATCGAGACGTTGGGAGCGATGGCGACCTCGTGCGGGTGCGCGCCGATGATGCGCGCCAGTTTCTCGCGCACGGCGGCGATCTCGCTCATCCACAGCCGATACCACGCCTGCGCGCCGTATTCGTTCCACAGATCCTGATAGCGTGCCATGCCGGCCATCGCGCGGTCTGAGAGCGCGCCGAGCGAGCAGCTATTGAGGTAGGTCTTGCGCGCGAGGATGGGGAACTCGTCGCGGTAGCGCAGCAGCTCCGTGTGCGGCTCGCGGACCGCCGTGCGCGCCGGCTTGGTGGCGGCGATGCGTCCGCGGCCGGTGCGGGTGGCGCTGCCATTGGTCGTCTTGGCCGTGGGCGTGGCCGCCGCGCCTGATCTGCGTGTCGCCGTTGTCCCCGCCGATGGCGAGCCGCCCGCCGATTTCGCCGGTGTCGCCGGCCCTGCCGCGCCGTTGCCCGTCGAGCCGTTCCGCGCTCGTGTCCGCGTTCCGGCCCCGGTGCCGGGCGCGTCCCCCTTGTGCTGCACGATGCTGCCTCCGTGATTGTGGTGGATGTATCGCGTCAAGCCGCTTCAGTTGGGGATTGTACCACTGAAGGACGCCGCGCACAGCAGATCCTCACGTGATCGTCGTGTCTGATCACGGTTTGGTGCTCTTCCCTCGGCAGGTTGTGCTTATGGTTGCAGGCGCTTCGTGAAATAGAGGGCCAGCTCATCGTCCACGACGACCGTTGCTCCCCAGGCGGCCGGGCGCCCGTGGGTGATCAGCCCTCGGCCGTCAGGGATGTAGCCGCGCTTGACGTAGAGGCGTTGCGCGGCCCCGTAGTCGGGGGAGAGGCCGGCGCCAATCCCGGCTTCTGGCGACCGCCCGGCGATGCGCCGCTCGGCTTCGTCCAGCAGCCGCGACCCGATGCCCTGACGTCGCAGGGGTCGTGGCATGCTGAAGTCGTTAATCTCCGGGATGCCCGCGTCGCGGAAGGGGGTATAGTCAGAGTGCCAGATGATACTGACGTAGCCCGCGAATGCGTCCCCCTGCCACGCCGCCAGGACCTCGCGCTCTCCCTGGCCCTGCTCCTCCAGGTAGCGCTCAAGATGGCCGTCCGGCCGCTGCCAGCGGAGCGCGGCGAATGCGGCCATGATGGCCGGGATGTCGTCTGCGGCCAGGAGCCGGATGCTCACGTCGCTCATGCTCGCCTCCCCTCTGCCACCACATCGCACGCAAGACCGCCGTGTGAGAATGGCGTAGCTCGCGCATACGGACGTGCTTCGTCTGACCACCCGTGAGCGGAGGCACATCGGCGATCATCTGTCAGGCAGATAGCCACCCTCGCGCAGGCGCTCCAGGAGCGCACGAGCATACGGCTCGCCGCCAACGGCCAGCAGTGTCTCCTCCACGCCCGGGAGCGGGTCCTGCCAGAGCCAATCGGTCTTGAGCCAGAAGCCGGGCAGCGCGCGCGAGTGGTAGACGTGCTGGGGATCGGGCGCGATCTGCTGGTACTTGCCGTGCTCGTCGAGTTGGTAGAACTCCGCGCGCTCGGCCTCCGGGTCGAGCAGCCAGTACTCCGGGATGCCAGCCGCCTCGTACTCATAGAACTTCTCGCCGCGGTCGCGTGCCCCGCTCTCCGGCGAGATCACCTCAACCACCAGATCAGCCGGGCCGTCCAGGTACACCTCTGTGAGCCGAGCAGTGTGGTCCGAGGCCACAAATATCAGCTCAGGCTCGCGTCCAGAGTGGTCCAGTCGCATGTGGAAGTTGCCGATGATTGTGCCCAGTCCATACTCCTCGGTGAACTCGGAGAGCACGCGCATCAGGAAACTGCGCAGCATATGACCTCGAAGGCTCAGCGGACCCTTGAAGATTACCGCGCTGTCCACCCATTCCGCATGCGTGTCTTCATCCGCCCACGCCAGAAACTCGTCGTACTTCATAGCTGTTCATCCAGTTCCTGCGCCTCGTCCGTTGGGCTGACGGCGCGCAGCTCGCGGGCGACGTCAAACGGATCGGTGGCGACGACGCTCGTGCCGAACAGCTCCAGCCCGGCGATGTCGGAGGTCGGCGAGAGCGGATTGCCGCGGTCCACGAAGCGCGCCACCAGCGGGAAGCCCTCCCAGCCCGGCTCGGCGCCTCCCAGCGGCGGCCCAAATACCACCGCGTTGAAGGCGCGCACGCCCATCGTTTCCAGCGCCACGCGCAGCGTCACCGCCAGCGGCTCCGCCAGCACGCCCAGCTCGGCGGGGTCCAGCGTCGCGTCGCGGTAGGTCGGCGCCAGCACGTCCACCTCGCGCTCCTTCACTGGCGTCAGCGAGGCGAACCAGTCGAGCTTGCCCGTTCCGGCCATCAGGCCCAGCGCGCGATGTACGGCGGCCAGATCGGCGAAGTAGTCGTCGCCCGTTTGGGCATGGTAGCGCCGTGCGGCGTCGCGCCAGAGCTCGACCCTGGCCTGCGCCGCCACCGGACTCAACGCCAACTGTACGTGCCCATGCACCAGCGACGCTCCAGAGCGCCACAGCGCGTTCCACAGGAGGAAGAGGTGCCGCGCCGCTGGATCCACCTCGCGCACACGCTGCGCCCACGCGCCCGCCACGTCGAGCACATCGACCACCAGCGCCTCGTCGATTGCCAGCGGATCGTGGCGGTCGAAGATGCCCACACTATGCCAGCCCTCGGCCTTCGCCACGTTCGCCGCTGTCAGCACATGCTCGCCCCGCACGCGCCCGAAGGTATCCGCCGGCGTGCGCGTCTCGGGCTGGCAGAAGTCGTCGCCCAGCGTCGTCTCGATGCGCTCGCGCAACTCTGGCGCCATCGCGAGCCGCGGCGACTCCGGGCGCCCACCGGGCGCCCCTACGGATGTGGCCCCAGGCTGTGTGGTGCCGCTGCCGGGTCGCCGCGAGCGCAGCGGATTGAAGATCGCGCCCTCGTAGGTCCAGCGGTTAATGACACGCACGATGGTCTGCTGCCTCGTCGCCGCGACCGAGCCAAACGTGCGCCCCAGCCACGGCTCCATCTCCGGCGGTGGCACGATCGCACCCCGCGTCACGATCACCTGGAAGAGCCGTCCCGCCAACTCGCGCTCGTGATCCGGCAGCGCGGCAATCAGCTCGGGGAGCTGGTCAATATGGGCATCGGCGTTGGCGTTGGGAACGGTCGGCGGGTTCGGCGTCTGTGCCATCTCTCGAATTGCTCCCCTCAGATGGAAAATCTGTATAGCGTTCAGGGCTGACGGTACCTGCCGGACGCGAGGGCGCAGCGGGCCTCGCCGCTACCGCAGCAACGTGCGAGTCAGAGCGGGCGAGGCGGGCCTCGCCGCTACGGTTTTGCCTCACTCCGCGACCTCCGCGTCCTCTGCGGTTCCTCTCTGCTTCCCCGTCTCCTCATCTCCGCGTGCTTCGCGCTTGCTTCGCGTCCGTCGCGTTCACCGCTGCCCCCTCACGTCCGTGATGCGGTGATATGCTGCAATTCCTGCGCCCGCCGGTAGAGCGCGACGTACTGCTCGGCTGAGGCATCCCACGAGTAATCGCTGCACATCGCGCGCTGCATCAGCTCCTGCCAGACGTTGGGGAAGCGGTAGACCTCCAGCGCGCGCACGACCGCGGCAAAGAACTGGAACGGATCGTAGCGCGCGAAGCTGAAGCCGTTTCCGGTGTTGGCAGCAGGATCGAAGTTCTGCACCGTATCGGCCAGCCCGCCGGTCGCGCGGACGATCGGAATGCTGCCGTAGCGCATCGCCAGCATCTGCGTCACGCCGCACGGCTCGAAGCGCGAGGGCATCAGCAGCATGTCCGAGCCGGCATAGATGCGCTCGCTCATCTCGGTGCTAAATGTCAGATGCACCGCGACCTGCCGCGGGTAGCGCGCGGCGAGGCGCTGGAACATCGAGTGGTAGTGCTGGTCGCCGGTGCCGGAAACGACGAGCTGGATGCCCTGCTCCACCAGCGGCACGGCGATCTGGTCCAGCAGATCGAAGCCCTTCTGGTCGGTCAGGCGTGAGATGATGCCCACCAGCGGGGTCTCGGCGCTCACCGGAAGCAGGCTCAGTTCTTGCAGCGCGCGCTTGTTCGGCGGACGGCTCTCCAGCGAGAAGGCGTCGTAGGTCGAGGTGATACGCTCGTCAGTGGCGGGATTGAACTCGGCGATGTCAATGCCGTTGAGGATGCCGTAGAGGCGGTCCTTGCGCTCGCGCAGCAGCGGATCGAGCCGCTCGCCGTAGTCGGGGGTCAGGATCTCGCGCGCGTAGCGCGGGCTGACGGTGCTCACGGCGTCGGCGAAGAAGATGCCGCGGCCCATCAGGTCCACCACATTCGCCAGCTCCGGCAGCTCCGGGTACAGAAAGCCCTCCTGTGCCACCCCTGCCACCTCGAGGATGCGGTAGCCGAAGATGCCCTGGAACGCCAAGTTGTGGATCGTGTACACGGCGGCCGTGTTGGCGAAGTGCGGGTCGTCGCGATAGAGCGTCTTGAGCCAGTTGGGCACAATCGCCGTATGCCAGTCGTGGCAGTGGACCACGTCGGGCAGCCAGTTGATGGCGCGCGTCAGCTCTAGCGCGGCGCGCGAGAAGAGAATGAAGCGCTCGCCCTCGTCGTGGTAGCCGTAGAGCTTTTCGCGGTGGAAGTAGCGCTCGGAGTCCACGAAGTAGGTCGGCACCGCTGCATCCGCGGCCGTCTCGAGGATGCGCACGTGCTCGGTGTCGGCGTCCATTGGCACGGCGAGATCGGCGATGGCGGTGCGCAGGTGCCAGCGTTCGGGGTCAATGCTCTGATACACCGGCAGCACCACGCGCACGTCGTGCCCCAGCCGCTTGAGCGCCCGCGGCAGCGCGCCGATCACGTCCGCCAGGCCACCGGTCTTGGCATACGGCACGCCCTCGGCCGCCACCACCAGCACCCGCAGCGCCGGCCCGTGCAACGCCGCCTCCACGTCCAGCGGCGCGGCGGTGGTCGCTAGCTCGTCGGCGGTGGGCAGCTCTCCCGGCGTCGCCAGCGGCAGCAGCGACGCACTGGGGTACGGCACGTAGCCGGGCCTGCTGTTGGGCGGCTCAGAGAACGACATGTGTGCTCCTCCTGAGGGGCTGTGGCGCGGCGGCGCGGTGCGGTGCGGTGCGGTGCGGTGGCGCCCCTTGTGTGACGTTTCGTCCCCCCGTAGTGTGCCACATGTCGCTAAGGTGTAGATGAGAGCGAGTGGGATGTGTGGAGAGGGGCGGCCGCGCTGCAAAGTGCCGGCCAGGAGTGCTCAGCATATGAAGACTCCCCCTCCCGCGCGTGACGGGAGAGGGAGTCCATGAAAGGCAAATGGAGCGAAACGGCTAGCGTGTCACCACGAACGACGATTCTTCGGTCTCGCTGCCGCCCACCGGCTGGGCCAGCTCCGCCGGCTCGTCGGGTCCCGCGGCGACGTAGGCGAAGGCGCCGGCCATCGCAGTGATGAACGCCATCACGATCAGCTCGGGGAACGCCGTCGGCAGGTTGTAGATCACGATGCCGAACGCCGCGCAGATCAGTACCACCGCCACAATGGCGATCATCCAGGGCGTCGATCCCGCGCGCCAGGCGCCGTAGAGCGCGACCACCAGGCCGACCGCCTCGAAGATGATGCCGGTCAGGAAGATCGCGCTGCTGCCCTCCATCGCATCCCAGCCACCGGTCAGCGGGTTGTGGTTGATGCCCTGAATCGCGCCGACCATTTGGAGAGCCAGCGCGATCAGCAGACACCACATGGCGAACTTGCGCAGGTCGCTCATCGGTTGGCGGCGGATCAGCAGTGTCAATTGGAACAGCCCCAGGCCGCCCATCAGCAACAGCGCCCAGAAGCCGTCGTGCAGCAGATGCGCGCCGGGCGAGTAGAACAGCGCGATCGCCTCAGTCTCGAAGAAGGTGGGGATCGAGAACAGGGCGAAGCCAGTGAGGAAGAACAGCATCAGCGTGCCGAGCACCAACCATTGGCCGACACAGCCCAACGGCGCCGCTACTGTGGTGGAGAACTCGCGCTGCGTGGCCCATGTCCAGGCGAAGGCCAGGATGATCAGGCTGGTGGCGACGATCAGCACCAGCGGCAGCGCAACCGGGTCGTCCACGTGGATCACAGCGACAGCCAGCGACAGATAGACGATGCCGATGGTGCCGGCGAGCACGATGGTATCGCGCCGCGTGCTCCAGAAATAAAGGCCCAGCACCAGGAAGCCGAATAGGGTCGTGTAGACGATGGCGCAGATGAGGTAGCCGGTAAACTGTGTGAAGGTGCAGCTCGCCGGCACGTCGGTCTTGACTGCGCACTGCACCCAGATCTGGTTGGGATCCACGCTGTGAATCAGGTTGATGATCGGGTACACCAGCACCCACAGGATGAGCAGCGGCACGCCTATCATCCCCAGCAGCCCGACCACGCCGTGCAGATACATTGCCGGCATGAACCGTTGACGGTTGGTCACCATCACCGGCAGCAGCCACAGAATCAGCGCGAAGAGCGCCAGGCCCAGGGCAATGAAGAGCATGATGTTGCCCGCCATGCCGTGCCGATTATCGCCCGGCGCCTGGAAGAACGTCGGTACGAAGGTGAAGACAGTCAGGTAAAACGCGATCAGCACGAACGAGAGGCCCAGGCTGAAGCGCACCATCAGATCGCGCCAGGGGCCAGCCAGCAGCGCGCCCCGGAGGATGAAGGGGTTGAGGAAGGCGATCACCAGCATCCCCAGACCAATCAGCAGCGCAATCTCGCCGACCGCGACCAGGTCAATGCTGCCGATCTGGAACCAGCCCGGATTGAACAGGTACGGGGTGCCGCTGGGCCACGGCCCGCCGTGTGTCAGTGCGCCGGGCAGGAACTCGTACCACCCCTGGCCGAAGATGCCGGTCGCGCCAAGGCCAACGGCCACTTGATAGAGGATGAACGCGCCGACCACCGCGATGCCGCCGCCCAACAAGAAGAACAGCGGCCACGGGATCAGCGGGCGCGGGTCGTAGAGGAAGGCGATCTCAAACGCTATCAGCCCAAAGCCGACGCCGAGCAGCCCCATGGCGAGCAGACCCTGTTCGAGGCGTGCCAGCGTCGAGAGCGTCGAGACGGTGTACATGTAGGCGGGCACCTGCGCGGCCAGCATGGCGACGAGGAAGAAGAACCCGACGGCGATGACCACCGCGCGCGCCCACGACATCGGCTTCTCGTGCTCGCGAAGGGGTGCCGCTGCCGAAACTTGCATGACTACTTCTCCCTTGAACAAACACGCTGCGCACAGGCACAGGTGCGCGTCTGAGCCTGCCTACGCGACGACCGTGATCCAGCCGGTCATCACGGGGTGGATGCCGCAGTAGAACGGGTAATCGCCGGGCGTGGTGAACTTGTAGGTGTAGGTATCGGTGCTGGCCGGCCCCAGGATGTTGGTATCCGACGGGAACTTGGTGTCCTGGTTGTTGGGCAGACCGCTGTACACGTTGTGCGGCGCGTTGGACTTGTTGCCCCAGATCACCGTCGTGCCGGCCTTGATGATGATGTCACTGGTCACCGATCCGTTGGCCGCTTTGCCGTCGGTGGTCTCCCAGCCCCAGTTGGCGCTGGGCGCTGTGGGCGAGTTGTCCTCGGCGTCCATATGCACCGTCGTCAGTGTGGTCAAATCGGCGAACTGGGCCGCGGCGGGCTTGTTGCCGCCCTTGAGGTCGTCGTAGAACTGCGCGATCTGCGTCGGATTGGTCAGCGAGGCGAAGACGTAGTTGAACCCGTTGACGTTCGACACTCCCGCCGATGCGTTTGCTGTGCGGTACGTGGGGTCCGACGAGCGGATCAACATGATGAGGTACTGGATGTCGTCGTCGGTCAGCGGGCCGCCGTAGCGGTCGGACCACGAGGGCATGCTGAATTTGGTCAGATCGCCAGAGTTGGGCACGCCCGCGGAGATGATGCGGCGAATGTCGTCGTCCGAGAGCTTGTTGACGGACGGGTTGTTGTTAAGCGGCGGCCCTACCTTGCCCTTGCCCTGGAAGCCGTGGCAACTGGAGCAATACTGCCCGAAGAGCGCCGCCCCGTTCTGGAGGTTCGTATCGTAGAGGCTGCTGGTCTTGACGGCCTGGGCGTGCTGCTGCGTGACAAGCATCGCCGGCAGGATGAACGCGGTGGCGACGATGAAGATCAGCGCGCCGTAGCCGGTCTTTTCGATCAGGCTGGCGCGGGAATAGAACAGGAAAACGAGCGCCGCGGCGACCACGCAGATTACGGCCAGCCCCAGGCCGACCTTGGCATCGAGGACGCCGGTCAAGCCGAGCAGGCCGAAGAGCACGGCCAGTGCCACGCCGGCCGTGATCGCCAGCAGTCCCGGATTCCGACTGTTACCCATGTCTGATCATTCCTCAAGCGAACGTCGCTCCCGCACGCGCGGTAGGCGAGACACTAGGCCGGGCAGACGCCGCCCAGATACGGCAGGACGCGCGTGCTGGCGTCGGGGCGCTCGACGTGCTGATTCAGCACGCCGGTGTTGACCATCACATTGTCGTTCTGGAAGCTCATCTCGAAGCGGTCGGCGCTGCGCGGCGCGGGGCCGTCAAGGTACTCGCCGTCCACGTTGTAGTGCGACCCATGACAGGGGCACTTGAAGCTGTTGCAGTCGTCGCGGAAGGGGAACTTGCACCCCAGATGCACGCAGACCTGGTAGATCGCCAGCCAGTACGTGCCGTCGGAGTCCTTGACCCAGTTCTCGGCGTCGAGCTGCGCCGAGAGCGCATCGCCGGAGAGCAGGAACTGCGGGCTTTGCAGGTGCATGATGTAGCTCTTGGCGTTGGCCTCGTAGAAGACACCGCGCTGGTCGAGCGTGAAGTCCTTCTGCACCGCCGCGACGTAATTGGACTTCGCCTTGAGCTGAATCACCGAGCCGAACTGGCCCGCCAGGTTGGGGTAGAACATCGTCAGGGCCTCGAAGGACCCTACGCCGGCCACCAGACCCAGCGACAGCAGCGTCGCGCGCCGCAGCAGTTGGCGCCGGCTGATGCCACGCTTGGCGACCTCCGCCGACTCGGCGCCGCCGCCATGCAGCACTTCGTACTCTTGGGGCGTGCGATTGGTATCAATACTCATGCTCAGTCCCCTGTCTGGTGTTGCGATGCACAGCCAAGCCTGCCGCGCGAAGACATCCCCGCGGCGTGCTCAGTGGCTCGCTCACAGGTTGAAGTAGATGTGCTGCCACGGCCAGACCCACTGCCAGCCGTTGCCGCGGAAGAAGCTGCCCATCAGCACGGTGAGCGCGAAGAACAGCGCCAGCATGGTGAAGACGGTGATCGAGAGCTTGCGATCCTCGAACGCCCGGCTGGGATTGCGGTCCAGGTAGGGCAGCAGCGCCAGGGCGACCAGCACCATGCCCGGCAGCAGCACGCCAGCCACTGTCGGGGCGAAGTAGTGCAGCTCTTCTTGCAGCCCCAGGAAGTACCACGGCGCCTTCGCCGGGCTTGGCGTCAGGTTGGGGTTGGCGTGACCCTCCAGCGGCGCGTCGATCACCAGGCTGGTGACGAGCAGCACGACGGTCATCATCACCGCGGAGAGAAACTCGCGCACCAGCAGATGGGGCCAGACGAAGACCGAATCTTCGAGCTGTTTCTCCTGGCGCACGATGGCTTCCTGCTTGACCACCGCCAGCGTGCGATAGCGCTTCTGCGTCGCGGCCGTTCTCGGCTCTGTCGTTGCCATCGGATGCTCCTTGGTTCACGCGAGATGATTGCCGCAGAGGCGAGGCGGGCCTCGCCGCTACACTCCCGGCTCCCCTCGCCTCCGCCCTGGAGGGGCGAGACCTGTGTCGCCCGCGGGATCGGGGGGTGGGGACTCTAGCTCACGCCACCACCGACCAACTCCCGCTGCGCGCGGGCTTGTTCCAGCTCGCGCCGGGACGGCGCCGGCGGGCCTGCCTCGCCACCGTCCTTGCGGATGCGCCAGAAGTGGACCGCCATCAGCACGGCACCCACCAACGGCAGCGCCAGCACATGCAGCGTGTAGAAGCGGATCAGGGTCGGCTGGCCCACGCCCACGAGCTGGCCAGTGAGGGCGGTGTGCGCCTGCGCGCCCAGCAGCGGTGCGTAGCTCGCCATGTTCGAGCCGACGGTGATTGCCCAGTAGCCGATCTGGTCCCACGGCAGCAGGTAGCCGGTGAAGCTCAGCAGCAGGGTGGTCAGGAAGAGCGTGACGCCGATCACCCAGTTGAACTCGCGCGGCGGCTTATAGGCACCGTGGTAGAAGACGCGGATCATGTGCAGCGTGACGGTGACGACCATCAGATGCGCCGCCCAGCGGTGCATATTGCGCACCAGGTTGCCGAAGGCCACCGCGCTGGTGATCGATTGGATGTTGCTGTAGGCCAGGTGCTGCTCCGGCACGAAGTAGAACATGAGGAAGACGCCGGTGATGGTCAGCACCAGGAAGAGGAAGAACGAGAGACCGCCCAGACACCAGGTGTAGGTGATCTTCATCGCCTTGCGGCCCACCTTGACCGGATGCAGGTGCAAGAAGACATTGCCCATCAGCGCCAGCGACTGGTTCAACGGGGTGTCGGGGTAGCCGTGGCGGAAGATGGAGCGCCACACCTGACTGCGGGTGATGGCGTCGCCGACTTTGTCGAGCAACCCCTGGTTCGATGTGCTCACGGTGCCTCCTGAGGGGACCTGCTCCGCGTCGAGCCGGATGGGGTCGCGCGGGTGTTCAGGGCGATGTGCGAGCGGTTGTGGGCGCGCCGGCTGGTGTGCTCAGGCCGAACGCATAGCGTCGGGATTATATCAAAAGGCCGTCGTGGGTGCAATCACGCAAGCGTTCGGGCTATGCGGATGCCGCGTTGGACCCACTGGAGAGTGCGGAGTCTATGCGGGCGCAGCAATGCCCGGAACGCATCCCATACCGTGAAGTGTACTGCACGCGCCGGGACCCTCCTATCAGGTGTATACCTGATTTTTGCGCGCTTGACGCGCACCGGGCGGCATGCTACTGTAGCCACAGTCGAGCCGCCGCGTCCCCCAGCCGGCGCTTGCGCGCGGCGATCGCGGCACACGCCACGTACCCAGCCAGGGGCAAGGACACCACGTCATGCAGGTCTTTTGCACGCGCTGCGGGCACCAGTTCCAGGTTGCCCGCCAGGGCCAGGTGTACTGTCCGAGCTGCGGCGTGCTGCTTGGACCCGCACCGGTCAACGCGGCTGAGCCAGAGGCCGAGCAGGCTCCCCAGTCGCCGGACTCCGCATCAGGCGTGCCGGGCATCGCACCGCGCACCCCCGGCTATGGCGCACCCGACCGCGAGACGGGCGCGGCAGGCTACCCGCCGGTGGGCTATCCGCTGTCCGCCCCCGCGCCGCTCCCGATGCCTGCTCCCGGCACCGTGCCGCTCCCGCCGTCCGCCTATCCCGGCGCGTTTGGCGCCGCTTCGCCGCCCTACGGCTACTCGCCGGCGCTGGCAGCCGCTTCGGCGGTCGCGGCCCAAGCAGATCGGCGCCTGCGCCGCCGCGCATGGGTGCTGCGCGGCAGCCTGATTGTGCTGGCGCTGCTGCTGATGTTGGGAGCCGGCGTCGGGTTGGTGACCATCGAGCGCCAGCAGCAGCAGGTGGCGCAGGCCAGCTCCACGCCAACGCCTGCCATCCAGGTCCCTGACGGCTTCGTCGAGTTCAGCGATCCGGGCGGCGTCTTCGCCTGCGGCGTCCCCTCGGCGTGGGAACAGATCAGCTCAGCTTCCGCGAGCCTCACGGTGGCGGAGTTCGGCGATCCGGCGCATCAGACCACGCTCACCATCCAATATACCCAGAATTCCTCGCTCGACGAGGTCGGCAGCGACGACCAGGCGCTCCAGAGCCTCGCCGGCAGCTACTCTGGAGGCAAGGTCGCCGCCAAGTCGCAGCAGCCCAATAGCACGTTTGCCGGTGAGATGTGGGCCGAGGAGGACGCGACGCTCACCTATGCGGGCGCAAGCGGTCCGGTGACGCTGCACGTCGCCGCGCTGAGCGCGATCCACAACGCCACCGTGGGCAACGTCAGCGTGCGCTACGTGGTGACAATGATCGAGATCGCTCCCGCCGCCAGCTTCAGTAAGACCGACGCCAACGAGTTCCAGGCGGTGCAGACGAGCTTCGTGTTCCTGGCATGAGGGACCAGATGCAGGCTCGCGGCGATCTGCGAGCGGACTGCGCGCGCTGCTGCGCACTGTGCTGTGTTGTGCCGGCCTTCTCGGCCTCGGCGGACTTCGCGATCACTAAAAAGGCGCGGCAGGCGTGCCCTCACCTGCAAGCGGACTTTCGCTGTGGCATTCACACCAGTCTCAGGCAGCGCGGCTTTCGGGGGTGCAGCGTGTACGACTGCTTCGGCGCCGGGCAGAAGGTCTCGCGGGTCACGTTCGGCGGGCGCGACTGGCGGCAGACTCCGACTATCGCAGAGCAGATGTTCGCCGTGTTTCCGGTCATGCGGGCACTGCACGAGCTGCTCTGGTATCTGAGCGAAGCGCTGATGCTGCAGCCAGCCCGCGAGCTGCATGGCGAGCTGCATGGCGAGCTGCGCCGCGCGCTGGAGGCGACCCAACGCCTCACCTACGGCAGCGCGGAGGATCTGCTGGCGCTCGATCTGGCCGCGTATGGACGCGAGGTGAATGCCCTGCTGCTGCGCGCCAGCGAGCTTGTGCGCGCCGAAGTGGGGCAGCAGACGAAGCAGCTCGCGGGCGCCGACCTCATGGGGAAGAACCTGCAAGGCGCCGACCTGCGGGGCGCGAGCTTGAGAGGGGCATACCTCATCGCGGCTGATCTGAGGGGCGCCGACCTGAGGATGGCCGACCTCCTCGTGGCGGACTTCCGCGACGCCGATCTCAGCGGCGCCGATCTCACCGGCAGTCTCTTTCTCGTCCAATCACAACTGGATGCCGCCAAGGGCGATAGCGAGACGAAGCTGCCGCCATCCCTCACGCACCCGGCGCACTGGTAGTCCGCTCAGCCACGGCCCATACCGCGTGCTGCCACGGTGCCCACTATTCCTGTACACTGCTGCGATGCGCCGGCCTCGTCCATATCTGCCTTTGTTATTGCCACGAGGTTACTGTGGAAGGTGCTCTGCCCGGCAAGATCTGCCAGCGCATCCGAGGTCGTCCAGTTGACGTTGCGGCCGTCGGGCGAGCGCATAGCCCAGTGGCCCTTGGGCGCTACCGCCACGCCCGGACGCAGCCCTGGCGTCACCACCGCGCGCAGCCGGCACGATCCCCGCGCGCTCGCCACGATCACCTCGTCGCCGGTGCGGATGCCGCGCGGCTCGGCGTCTTCGGGCGCGATCTCCACGTAGGGTGCGCCCTCTTTCGCCTCCAGGCTGGGCAGGTTCGCCAGGCTGCTCGAGACGAAATGGTGGGCCGCCCCGGAGATCAGCACCAGCCGCCCGTCGTCCTCGGTGTGGTCCGCCAGCTCGGCCGGCGGCGTGTAGTCCGGCAGGGGATCAAGACCCTCCGCGGCCATCCACGCACTATGCAGCTCGACCTTGCCGGACGGCGTGGGGAATCGCCCGTCGCCGAAGGGCACGTCGCCCCCGCCGCCTGTGCCGGGATCGAATGCCAGCGGCACAGTGCCTTCACGTTGCAGCCGCTCCAGCGTGATGCCCGCGAGATATGGATTATGCGCCCGCGTAGCGTCGAGCACCTCGGCGATCACCTCGTCCTCGGTCTGGCGCAGCCACGGCTCGTCGTAGCCGAGCGCCGCCGCCAGCAATCGCATGACCTGCCAGTTGCTCCTGGCCTCACCCAGTGGCGCGATCGCCGGCGCGTTGTACTGGAGGTTGCGGTGGCCGTACGGCTTGTGCAGGTCGGTCTGTTCGAGTTGGCTGGTGGCTGGCAGCACGAGGTCGGCGTAGCGCGCGGTATCGGTCGGGAACAGCTCGTGGACCACAGTGAACAGGTCCTCGCGCAGCAGCCCAGCGATGGTGCGGCTGGCGTTGGGCGCCGAGGCCACCGGGTTGGCGCAGTAGACATAGAGCGAGCGGATCGGCGAATCGTTGACCTCACCGAGCAGCGCCGCCCCCAGCCGGTTCATGTTGACGACCCGCGGCGTCGGCGGGCACTCGCTCGCGTGGCCCAGCGCCTCCAGGTCCCACTGCACGTAGCCGCTGGTCGAGTACGCGAGTCCCCCGCCGCGCACGCCGAGCTGGCCAACCACTGCCGGCAGGCACGCGAGCGCCCGCGCCGTCTGGCCGCCGTTGCCGTGGCGCTGCACGCCGTCACAGAACTTGAGCAGCGCCGGCTTGGTGGTGCCGTAGCGGTGCGCCAGCGCCTCGATGCGCTCCGCCGGCAGCCCGGTGATCGCCGCCACGCGCTCCGGCGTATACTGCGCCGCGCGCTCGCGCAGCGCCTGCCAGCCGATCGTGTGCGCCTCCAGCCAGACTTCGTCGGCCAGCCCGTCGCGGAAGAGCACATGCATCAGCCCCAGCGCCAGCGCGCCATCGGTCGCCGGTCGCGGCTGCAGGTGCTCGTCGGCCGAGCGCGCGGTGAGCGTGCGGCGCGGATCGATCACCACGACGTAGGCGCCGGAGCGCTGGGCCTGACGCAGCAGGGGCAGGAAGTGCGGCCCGGTGCTGGCGGGATTGTGGCCCCAGATGAGCACGAGCTTGCTGTGCAGCACATCGGCGGGATCGGGCGCCATCCGCGCGCCGAGCGTCGCGTTGACCGCCGCCTCGGCCGCCGCGCCGCAGATCGAGCGTTGCAGGCCGCTGGCGCCGATGCGGTTCCACAGCCGCGCGTTGGTGACGCCGAGCTGCACCAGGCCGAGCGTGCCGCTGTACGAGTAGGGCAGGATCGCCGCGCCACCGACGGTGGCGATGATGGATTGCCAGCGTTCGGCGATCTCGGCGATCGCCTCGTCCCACGAGACACGCTCCCAGGCGCCGCCGCCCTTTGGTCCCACGCGGCGCAGGGGATAGAGCAGCCGGTCGGGGTGGTAGACGCGCTCCAGATACGGGCGCACCTTGGCGCAGAGCCATCCCTCGGTATAGGGGTGGTCGGGGTCGGCGGTGAACGAGACCGCGCGGCCGTCGCGCACCTCAGTCAGGGTGGCGCAGGTATCGGGACAATCATGAGGGCATGCGCCGCGCACGACGCGCACGCCCTCATCCCCCTGCTGCTGCATCGTCTGCGTGGCGGACGCGGCTTCGGCGGCCATGCTGCGCTCCTCAAGCTCTCGTCTGTTACGCGCCTGCCCACGGCGCCGAATAGCTGACCACCACATCGTATGCGACGCGCGCAAGCGCGGGCAAGGGAGAGACGGGAGAGAGCCGTCAGGTGCCGAATCGGCCAGACAGCAGGCGGTTGAACCCGCGCCTGGAGGGCCTGCGACCGCGAAGTCCGCCCGCGCGGACTGGGAGCAGGGTGATTACCTGAGCATTCCAGCCGCGGTCATGCCCCTGGCGCCGGATAGCCCGTATCTTCGAGCAGGTTGGCGCCCTTGGCGGCCTGCACCGAGAGCCGGTCACAGCGCTCGTTCTGTGGGTGGCCCGCGTGCCCGCGGACCCACTCAAAGACGACCTCGTGCCGTTCGCACAGGTCGAGCAGACGCGCCCACAAGTCGGCGTTGAGCGCCGGCTGGCCGTCGGCGCGCTTCCAGCCGTTCGCACGCCAGCGTTCGGCCCAGCCCTTGCTCATGGCGTTGACGACGTATTGCGAATCGGAGAAGACGGTGACCGCGCTGGGGACTTTGCGCAAGGCTTCGAGACCGGCGATCACCGCCAGAATCTCCATACGGTTGTTGGTGGTGAGGCGGTAGCCGGCGGAGATCTCGCGCTGGCGCTCGCCGGACTCCAGGATCACGCCGTAACCGCCAGGGCCGGGATTGCCGGTGCAGGCGCCGTCGGTGTATATGGTGATCCGCGGCGTCCGTGCTGGCTCCGACGTCATGGCTTGCCCTCCTCGCGCAATGCGGTACACCCGGTTGCCCGGCGGCACGCATGCTACCACCTTTCGCTATGATATGCCAACGTGGGCCACCGCGACCTGAGGATGAGGGATGCCCGACGCGGCCCACCCACGACCGCAGGGGAGGGGCGCCGCTGAGTGAGCCATACCGGGTAAGGAGGAAGCCGTGAGGAGGGAGCCGCTGGAGACGCGCGACCACGACGAGCAAGAGCTGGGCGACGTCACCGCCGCATGGCGGCCGCAGGCCAATTCGCGGCCGCTGCTGCTCGATGCGCTGCGCCGGCTCGATCCTCGCTGGCGAATGGCTATCCATGTGGCCCTGCCGATCGCCGCCGTGGCGCTGGTGCTCATTCTCACGGCGTGGATCTACTACGTGCGCTTTGATTTCGCGCACCGGCCGTGGGGCGCGGGCCTCGGGCAGCGCGATGCGCCTGTGCCCATCTGGCTGGCCTTCAACGATCTGGGCATCGCCCACGCGGTGCGCGCCAGCGACCAGGCGGATGCCGTGGCGGTGACGGGCTATGATGGGCAGTACTACTACTACCTGGCGCAGAACCCCAGCGTGCTGCTCGCCTGCGCCCAGAGTCAGGCTCATTGCCCGATCGACGGCGCCGCGCTGCGCGGCCAGCGCATCTTCTATCCAATGACCGCGCGCCTGCTTGCGCTGGGCAACGCGCAGACAGTGCATTTCATGCTCTTCGCCATCAACTTCGCGACCATCCTGCTGACCGCGCTGCTCGTGGGGCTGCTGTGCGTCGAGGCGGGCGCGTCCCGCTGGCTGGGCGCGGCGGCGGCCATCTACTGCGGCCAATTGGAGGGACTGCTGCGTGACCTCGCGGACCCCTACGCCGTGTTCTGGGCAGTCCTGGCGGTCTACTTGCTGCGCAAGAAGCGCCCACTGTGGTGCGCCGCCGCCGTGGGCGCCGCGCTGCTGACGCGCGAGCAGCTCGCGCTGGCCCTGCCGCTGCTGGCGCTGCCGCTGCTCGTCCGCCGCCAGTGGGGCACGGCGGCGATCTTCCTCGGCATCGCGCTGGGACCTTTCGCCTTCTGGCAGGGTGTGCTCAAGGTGCTGTTCGGCGAGACGGGCTTGCAGGCCAGCATGGCGACGACGCGCGGCGTGCATCTGCCCTTCGCCGGCCTGTGGGCGCAGCGTGCGACGCCGGAGTTCGGCAATATGGTGATCTTCGTCGCGGTGCCGCTGGTGGCCGCGGCGGTCGTCGCGCTGGTGTGGATGTGGCCGCACCTGCGCCTGCTCTGGCGGCGCATTCAGCGTCGTCAGGGGCCGCTTCTCTCCCCGCGCTCGCTGACGGTGCTCACGCCGCTGAAGCCCCTGCTGACCGACCCGGTGGCGCTGTTCGTGCTGGTCAACGCGGCGCTCGCCACCCTCACGGCAGCGCACGAATGGGAGGGGACGTGGGCCTCGGCGCGGCTGGTGGCTCCGGTGATCGTGCTGGGGATGGTGGTGGCCGCCGAGCTGGCCGCGCCGCTGCGCCGCTCCTATGCTGTGCTGGTGGCCGCCACGGCGCTGGCGACGCTGGTAATCCCGCCGCTGCTGTTCTAGGATGGCCGTGGGTGTGTTAGGATGCCCCTACGACCGAGATCGCCAGAATACAGGAGCGGCCACGATGGGCGAGCCAGCACCCACCAGCAACCAGAATCAGCCATCCGTAGGGGCGTCCGGTGGACGCCCGCCATCCTCTTCAGGGATGCCCGTTCCCTCCGCCGAGCGCACGCCAACCGCGGAGGCGACACCACTCGCTGGCGCAGGTCCAGCGCGCGAGAGGAAAGGCACCGGCCAGCCGGGGCGCGCGGCAAAGGGCGTCGTCTGCTACGCGCACCGCGGCGCACGCGCGCACGCGCCGGAGAACACGCTGGCGGCTTTCACGCTGGCCTTCGAGCTGGGCGCTGAGGGCATCGAGTGCGACGTACAGCGCACCCGCGACGGCCGGCTCGTGATCGTCCACGACGGCACGGTGGACCGCACTACAGACGGCACGGGTCCGGTGGCCGAGCAGTGCTTTGACGAGCTGCGCGCGCTCAACGCCGGTGCGCGCTTCCACCGCCGGCAGATGATCCCCACGCTGGACGAAGTGCTGGAGCTGGTGGCGCGGCGCGGCGGCGAGCTGAATCTAGAGATCAAGGGCGAATCGGTTGAGGAGGCGCTGGCGACGGCCGAGGCGGTCGAGCCGGCGCTGCGGGCGCTGGAGGACGGCCGGCGCCCGCATGTCCTGGTCTCGTCGTTCGCGCATCCGGCGGTGGAGGTGCTCAAAGCGCGGCTGCCATGGCTGCGCGTGGCCCTGCTCTACGGCGACGAATGGCGCGGGCAGGACCTGATCGCGCCGGCCCAGGCGCTGGGCGCCGAGGCGATCCACCCTGGCGCGAAGCTGGTGACGCCGGAGCTAATCCAGCGCGCGCACGAGGCTGGCCTGCGCGTCAACGTCTGGACCGCGAACCGCCGCGGCGTCATCCGCCGGCTGATCGCCTGGGGCGTGGACGGCCTGTTCAGCGACTATCCTGAGCGCGTGGTGGCCGCCAGGGAGGCACGCTAGCTCACCGGATGTGCGTGCGGCAACCTCTGGTTTACGAAAGAGTCCCTTGCCGGTGCGCTTGCTGGACACCAACCCAAGACGCTGCCTACAATGGATTGTTTGCGCCCGCGGGGCACGAGTGATGCGCGCCGCGAAGGATGTGCGGTGCGCCGGCAAATGCCTCGCTCGCGTGCCCTGCTCGCGAGGAGGCCAGCGGGCGCCGTGGTCGCTCATGTCGTCAATGGAACCTACCTCTGCAAAATGGGATGGTAGTGATGGCTTCTCATGACTATCTGGCTTTTGGAGACCTGCTCAGGCGCCATCGCGTGTTTGCCGGTATGTCGCAGGAAGAACTGGCCGCGCGGGCGGGGCTGAGCGCGCGGGCAATCAGCGACCTGGAGCGCGGCGTCAAGCGTGTGCCGCGCCGCGATACCGTCCAACTGCTGGTCGAGGCGTTGCAGCTTAAGAGTGAGGCACAGGAGACGTTCGTCGCCGCCGCGCGCGAGCCGGCGGCACGCCCCAGGGCGACGGTGCCTGAACCGAGCGGGACGCCTGTTTCTGTCGCCTCTGTTGCGGCGACTTCCCCGCGTCCGCCTGCATCGCGGGGCGCGCAACCTCTCGCGCCAGGCGCGCTGCCGGTTGGCGGGTTCCTCGGCGCGGCACCAGCACGGCCATTGGTCGGGCGCGAGGCGGAGCGTGCCGATCTCCTCGGCGTGGTCGAGGCGACCGCGGCTGGCAGCGGCCAGTTGGTGACGATCGCCGGTGAGCCGGGCATCGGGAAGACACGCCTCGCGCAAGAGGTGATGCTCGCCTGCCGCGAGCGGCAATTCCTCGTCTCCACCGGCCGGTGCTACGAGCCGCATCGCGCGGTGCCCTACTATCCCTTCCTGGAGGCGCTCTCCGCCCTCGTCGCGGCCGCACCAGAAGCGCTGCGCGCGGAGCTGCCGGCGCGCTGGCCGTCGCTGGCGCGTCTGCTGCCGGAGCAGCCCGTCCCTGCGCCTTCAACACCCCCGGGCGCCAGCCCGCAGGAGGAGCAGCAGCGGCTCTTCTGGGCAGTCACCGGCTTCTTGCAGGCGCTCGCGGAGTCCGCGCCCGTTGCCGTGCTGCTCGACGATCTGCACTGGGCCGACGACGCCAGCCTGGAGCTGCTGCAGCATCTCGCCCGCCACACCCGCGCTCGGCCGATCCTGCTGGTGGGCACCTACCGCGACGTCGAGGTCGGGCGCCAGCATCCCCTAGAGCGCGCGCTGCGCGACCTGGAGCGCGAGCACCTGGTGTGGCGCGTCTCGGTGCACCGGTTGGCGCCAGAGGGCACGGCACGGCTGATCGGCGACCTGATGGGCCAGGAGGTCTCCGGCGAATTTGCCGCGCTGGTCCACAGCCACACGGACGGGCATCCATTGTTCGTGCAGGAGGTGCTGCGAGCACTGATCGAGCGCGGAGACATCTATCGGCGGGACGGGCGCTGGGAGCGTAAGGAAATCACCGCGATAGCGGTGCCCGAAACCGTGCGTGCCACCATCGCTGATCGCGTCGCGCGACTGAGCGAGCCGGCCCAGGAGGCGCTGCTTGAAGCGAGCGTGCTGGGGCAGGCATTCAGCTTCGAGGACCTGCACGCGATAGGCGACCAGCCCGAAGAGTCCCTCGACGCGGCGCTGGAGGAGGCGCTGGCGGCGGGTCTGGCACAGGAAACCGGCGAAGGGTACATCTTCAACCACGCGCTGACCCAGCAGGCGCTTTACGTCGAGCTCTCGACGCGGCGGCGGCGCAAGCTGCACCTGGCGGCAGGCGCGGCGCTGGAGCGGCTGCCCGAGGTGACCCGCCAACGGCGTGCGGCGGAGCTGGCGTGGCACTTCCGCGAAGGGTCAGCGCCGGAGCGCGCATTGCCCTATGCCCTGCTTGCCGGCGATGATGCCGATCACTCTACGCGGCGGGTGAGGCGGAGCAGCACTACCGCATGGCCATACAGCTCGCCGACGAGCTTGGCGATCGCGCGAGCCAGGCGCAGGCGCTCGAAAAGCTCGGCTGGCTGTTATGGATTCTGGCACGCTTCGACGAGTGCGCCGAGACGCTGGAGCGCGCGACGCGCATGTATCAGGAGCTGGGCGACGCCGAGGGCCAGATACAGGCTGTGGGATTGCTTGGGATGCTGCACTTCACCTCGGCGCCGCTCGAAGGCGTGCGGCGCATCACCGAGCTGCTCGATCGGCTTGGCGAGCGGGCGCTCCAGCCTTCCAGGCCGCTGGCTTCGCTCTACACCTCGCTGGCGATGAACCTGCACATCGCCGGCCAGTATCGGCGTGAGCTGGAGGTGGCGGAACGCGCTGTGGAGGTGGCCGAGCAGGTTGGCGACACGCGCATGCGCACCTGGGCAGAGACGACGCGTGGGATGGCGCTGGCGACGCTGGGCGACCTGGCGGCAGGGCGCAGGGCGGGCGAGGAGGCGATCCCCGTCGCCGAGGCGTCCAACGACTACTTCGGCCTGCTCTCGGCGGTCCACTATCTCGGCGAGGTCTGCGCGGCGCAGGGCGACTTCGCTGCCGCGACGGCTTACTACACCCACGCGCTGGAGCTCGCCGAGCGGCTCGGCGCGCGCAGCCGGATCAGCGCCGAGACCGCCAACCTGGCCGAGATCGCTTTCTACCAGGGCGACTGGCAGCGGGCGCGCGAGCTGGCCGAGCGCGCGGTCGAGATCGCGCGCGAGGCATCCGCCGGCCGGGCAGGCTCGTACTTCCAATATGCCAACGTGTACCGGCAGCTCGCAACGATCCTGGCGGCCCAGGGCGACTGGGAACGGGCGCTGCCCTACCTTGAGGATTCG
>DASVAA010000202.1:0-33499 GCA_036376595.1 Ktedonobacterales bacterium
GGCTTGCCACTCGTACGCGCCAGTTGGATCGCCTCGGCGCGAAACTCGGGGGGATACGCGGACTTGCGCTGCGCCATGCGAACACCTCCTCGGGGCTTT
The DNA here is from genome assembly GCA_036376595.1 of Ktedonobacterales bacterium. Classification (GTDB taxonomy): domain Bacteria; phylum Chloroflexota; class Ktedonobacteria; order Ktedonobacterales; family JADMIN01; genus SMAG-U1939. The sequence goes on from DASVAA010000202.1 coordinate 100, forward strand.
CACCCCAAGCGTACAGGTGTCCACCAAACCGGGTCAACTCCACAGCCAGCGGATCCGCAGGAGCAGGCTGGTACTGCAATTACACTGACTCCAGCCACGTCAACACCACGTTGGTCACCGGGCAGTGGCAGATCTCGGCCTCGGTACCTGGTTGGCAGGCGGCCTGTACAGAACCGCTTGGAGCCACCGTGAACAGCTTCAAGTTCACGTACGAATTGCCGAATTGCCAACCGGGCTAAGAGTGGACGTCGGTCTATTCGTGAACAGCGTGCCCGTGCAGTGTCACCCACCTGGAGTCATGCCCCTGCGGCGGGCGCCAGGTATCCTTGCAGGTCATCTCTATGGCAACTAGGCGCCTGTGGCGGGCTACGGCTGGGGAGCACGCTGTCATCCCTGTGTGCGTTCCGCACCCGGTGAGTGCGCCGGTAGTATCCTGTCTCCTCCCCTTGTCTCATGCGCGTCATACGGCGTTGAATCTGTGCGACGCGTATGATGCACGAGGGGTCAGTCATGCCAGAGAGCGGATTCGATGCCGGCGCGCTCTTCGATGTGCGCGGGCGCACCGCCGTCGTCACCGGCGGTAGCGGCCAGCTTGGCCGGGCGATGGCCGCCGGACTGGCGCGGGCGGGAGCGCGGGTCGCGATCCTGGGGCAGCATGCGGAGACCGCGAACACCGCCGCTGAGGCGATCCAGGCCGGGGGCGGCGCGTGCCTCGGCTGCGCCTGCGACGTGCTGGATCGCGCCGCGCTGGAGCGTGCCCGCGAGCAGGTGACGAGCGCCTTCGGGCCGGCGGACATCTTGATCAACGCCGCGGGAGGCAACGCGCCCGCGGCGACCACCTCGGCGGGGCACTCGTTCTTCGATCTTGACGATGCGGCCGCGGATCGCGTCTTTGCGCTCAACTTCATGGGCACCTTCCAGAGCTGCCAGGTCTTCGGGCGCGACATGGCCGACCGCGGGCAGGGCTGCATCGTCAACGTCACCTCGATGAGCGCGCTGCGCCCCTTGACGCGGATACCGGCCTACAGCGCGGCCAAGGCGGCGGTCGCCAGCTTCACCCAGTGGCTGGCGGTGCATATGGCGCAGGAGTACAGCCCGCGCATCCGCGTCAACGCGCTGGCGCCGGGCTTCTTCCTTACGGAGCAGAACCACTACCTGCTCGTGGATGCCGAGGGCGCCTTCACCCCACGCGGGCAGACGATCATCGGCTATACACCTGCCGGTCGCCTGGGCCAGCCGGACGACCTGATCGGGACGCTGCTGTGGCTGGTGAGTCCGGCATCAGCATTCGTCACCGGCACCGTGATCCCAGTGGACGGCGGCTTCTCCGCCTTCGGCGGCGTCTGAGGAACGAAAGGGAGGCGAGCGCGCATAGTGATCGAGAGAGGCTCGACAACCGCGACACTGACGGCCGACGACGTGCGCGCGCTGCTGGCCGAGGCGGACCAGGAGCACTTGCTGAGCGCCGGACTCGACCCCGCCGGCAAGCGCGTGCTGGCGATCATCCCCGACGGCACGCGCACGGCGCCGATCCCGCTGCTGTTTCGCCTGCTGTATGAGCAGCTTGGCCCCCGCGTCGCGCGGCTCGACTATCTGATCGCCCTCGGAACCCACCCGCCGATGACAAATGAGGCCATCGATCGTCTGGTCGGCGTGACGAGCGCCGAGCGAGCGGATCGCTACCCCAACGTGCGCATCTTCAACCACGACTGGGCGAACCCCGCGGCGCTGCGCACCATCGGCGTCATCTCGCGCGCCGAGGCGGACGAGCTGACCGGCGGCCTGCTTGCGCAAGACGTGCCGGTGACGCTCAACCGGCTGGTGGCCGAGTATGATCTGGTGCTGATCTGCGGGCCGGTCTTCCCCCACGAGGTCGCCGGATTTTCGGGCGGCGCCAAGTATCTCTTCCCCGGCATCGCGGGGCCGGAGATCATCAACTTCACGCACTGGCTCGGCGCGCTGGTGACGAGCATGCGTACCATTGGCGTCAAGGACACCCCGGTGCGGCGCATCATCACGCGCGCGGCGGCCTTCGTGCCGCGTCCAGTCGTCTTGCTGGCGCTGGTGCTGCACGGTCAGGACCTGCGTGGACTCTACATCGGCCCGCTGTCCGAGGCCTGGAGCCGCGCGGCCGATCTCTCGGCGCAGCTCAACATCACCTATGTGGATCGCCCCTTTCAGCGGGTGCTTTCGGCCCCCGCTGAGATGTACGACGACCTGTGGACGGCGGCCAAGGCGATGTACAAGACCGAGCCGGTGGTTGCCGATGGCGGCGAGGTGATCATCTACGCCCCGCACATCACCGAGGTTTCCTACACGCACGGCAGGCTGATTGACGAGGTCGGCTACCACGTGCGGGATTACTTCCTCAAGCAGTGGGATCGCTTCCGCAACGTGCCGGGGACGATTCTGGCGCACAGCACGCACGTCAAAGGGGCGGGCAGCTACGATGCGGCGACCGGCATCGAGACGCCGCGTATCACCGTCACGCTGGCGACCGGCATCCCGGAGGAGCGCTGTCGGCGCATCAACCTGGGCTACGCCGATTACCACGCGATCGATCCAGCGGCATGGATGGGGCGCGAAGACGAAGGCATGCTCTACGTGCCGCACGCCGGCGAGCGGCTCTACCGCTTGCGGGGAACGTGACCAGGCCGGGCGCGTGGCGGTGACGAGGGGAGGCGGCTGAATCCTTGAGCGGTGACAACAGCGTGCGCGATGCCCTGCGGCGGCTGACCGCGGAGGATGCGGTGGGCCAATTGCGACGCCGCGACGGCCGGATGGCAGTGCTGGGCAGCGAGGACGGCGCGCTCAAGCTCGATTGGGTCGAGGCCGTGGCACGCCTGCTCGCCGATCCGGTCGGCCTGGAGCGGGTCGAAGCGGAGGCCCGCGCCATCCGGGATGGGGGAATACGGCACATCATCTGGGCTGGCATGGGCGGCTCGGTGCTCACCGTGCGCGTGCTCTGCGCGCTTGGCTTTGGCGGCGGAGCCGGGACACCGGATTCGACTCCTGAGGGCGATGGGGCGACCACGATCTATCCCCTCGACAGCACGGACCCCGCCGCGCTCAACGCCGTCGTGCGCGCGATCGCCGGGGCCAAGCGCCTCGCGCTGCCGGAGCCGTCGGCGGCGGATGCACTCGCGGCCGGCGACGAGCACTCGCAGTCGGCGCTGCTGCGCGCGCTCTTCCACGACGTAATGATGATCGGGGTCGCGATGGGCATGACCTCCGAAGAGCCGATCACCCACCTGACCTGGTTCGGCGAGCTGCTCGATCGCGCGCGCCTGCCGGCTGCCGAGCATCTGCTGGTGATGACGCTGCCGGGGTCCTATCTCGACGCCTTCGCGCAGGCCCACGGCGTGCCGAGCCGCCCGCTGCAACTCGATGGCGGGTCCGGCACCGGCGGCCGGATGAGCGCGCCCGGCACGCGAGTGTTTCTGCTGCCGGCGGCGCTCTACCTCACGGGCCAGTCGTCCGCTGCGTCGGGCCAGTTGCGCGCGCTGCTGCGCCAAGCCTGGCAGGCATACGACCTCGATCTGGCGGTCAGACGCCCAGCGGAGCATCCCTTCGTGCGACTCGCCGCGGCGTTGAGCGCCGCCAGCCATGAGGGCACCTGCCGCCTGATGGTGCGGATGCCGCCGGGCTGGGAGAGCTTCGTTTCGTGGTTGGAGCAGCTCATGGAGGAGAGCCTGGGTAAGGACGGCAAGGGCGTGGTGGTCTTTGGCGATCAGACGCTGAACCCCGCGGCGCCCGCCTACCGCGACGACGACCTGCAGCGGGTGCGGGTAGTAACCGAATTCCAGCCTGAGCCCGATGAAATAGCACCTGGCGCTGGCGATCACACATTCATGCTCTCGCAGCCGTCACTGGCGAGCGCGGCGCCGCGTGAGCGTCTGGCGGCGCTGGCGGCGAGCTTTCTCGGCTGGCAGCTCAGCATGGCGCTCTACGGCTACCTGCACGGCATCCCATTCGCCGGCCAGCTGGCGGTCGAAGACTACAAAGCTCGCGCGCGGGCGCTACGGACACAGGGTGGCGATCCGCTGCGGGTGACGGCGCAGTGGCAGCCAGCGCTCCACTCTGGCGCCCTGACGCTTCTTGCGCCCGCATCTGTGACGCTTGGGGAGTCAGCATCAGTCATCACTGACCCGGCTTCCGGGTTCGCACGACTGCTCTGTGCAACTGCACCGACAGGCGACGACCATGGCCCTCCCTCGCAACGGGCGCCGCTGGGCTATCTGGATGTGACGGTCAACGGTGAAGCCACAGCGGGCCTGCTCTCCCTCCTTGATACCCATACGCGCACCCTCGGGAACACGCTGCTGGGCGTTCCTATCAAGCTGCGGCGCGCGCCGGCCGCCTACCACTCGACCGAGCAGAGCGCGATGGATGGTCCTGCCGCGCTCGTCAGCCTGCGCCTCGTCGCGCGAGATACCGAAGCGTGCCTCCTAGGGAACTATACCAATCAGTTCCTGCTTGCCCAGGCGGTGAGCACATGGCAGGCGATGATCGCGGTGGGCCGGCCATGCTGCCTACTCGTCCTCGATGGCTCACTGGATGGTACGCGCGAGCGGCTGTCCGCCTTTTTTGAACGCGTGGGCACGAACTACAGAGCGCATGAGTGGCAGAGGTAGGTTGCCACCCAGTTCATATGGCAAAGGATGCGGCATGTACGCCATGCCGCTTTCACTGTGGAAGCTGGAATCTACGATGCCGCGATGGACCGGACCAGCATGTCGGGGCTGACGGCGAGCAGGCGTTCGCGCAGGGCGCCCCCGACCGCGACCCCGGCGGCCAGCAGCGCCTCGATCAGCACGCCGATGATTGGCTCGACGCTGCTGCGAATCGGCTGGATTTTGGGCGAGGTAGTGCGTACGCGAGTGACGATGGCGTCCTCCAGGGCCGTCGTCGGATGGCGGAACACGCCTCCCGCGAGCACCAGCGGGAACGACGTGCCCTCCAGCCCCACCTGGCGCGCCGCAGCGAGCGCGACGGTGCCCAATGCGGCGCCATGCTGGCGGAGTACGCGCAGCGCCAGCGCGTCGCCCGCCTGGGCTTCGTCGAGCAGGATGGGAGTCAGGCGGTCCACCCGCACCGGGGCTGGGCGCAGGCGGTTGTGGAAGAGATGCAGCACATCCTCCACCGAGGGAACGTCGAGGAATTCGAGCACGCGAGACGTGAGTGAGGTCGGCGGCTCGATGCCCAGCGCGGCGCGATAGATGGCGAAGAGCAGCAACTGGCCCAGGTGTGAGCTGCCCTGTGCCTCATCCTGCCAAAAGCTGCTATGCCATACCCGCCCATCCGGCGCCCGCGCGCCAGTCGCCACGCCGGTGCCCACCACGATAGAGACCCCGCTGGCGTCTGGTGAGGCGGCGTAGAGTACCCCTAGCGCGTCGTTCTGCGCAATTACACGCTGGCCTAAGCCGCGGGCGGTCATCGCCTCGCGCCAGAACGCGATGTCTTCTGGCCAGTCCGCACCGGCCATATTGAAGACACCGGCGAGCAGATCGGTAGGCGCGACGCCGGCACGTTCCAGCGCGAGGTAGACGGCGCGCTCGGCGTTCGCCAGAGCGGCGGCGGCGGCATCGGAGCTATCGTCGGCGGGCACAGCGCCGTAGATGTCGCTGCAGCCGTCGCGACCCACGCCCAGAATCGCCCCGTCCAACGCCGCCACCACGGCAATCGTCTTGGTGTTGCCACCATCGAGGGCTAAAACGCACTGCATGCGACGTCTCTCCCACCGGGCAAGTCTGCTCTCGCCACTACAGTGATTGCGAAGCCTGGCCGCCGAGCGTCCACCACGCTCGCCGAGGCTGAGTTCTTCGCGCTCTACGCGCTGGCTTCGTGGACCTCACATTCTGCGTAATCCTCAGCTCAGCAGGCGCTCCGGCAGGTACGCCTGGTGCGCTGTCGCCAGCTCGTCGTAGAGTGTCTCAGCAAGAGGCAGCGACATCACCAGCGGATGACTCGCCAGCGCGCGCACGGCGTCGCGCCGCGTTCCGGACCACGCTGCCTCGGCGGTGAGCGCCTGGTACTCGCCGAGCATCTTCACCAGTCCCGCGACGTGGCGTGGCAGATGGCCCATCACCAGCGGTACGATGCCGTTATGGTCCACGTAGCCAACAGTCTCAACCACCAGATCGTCGGGGAAGTCGGCGATCGAGCCGGCGTTGGGCACGTTGACGTACCACACCTCGCGGCGGTCGTTGTAGATCGCATCCATCACGTCAATGCCCAGCTCCAGCTCGTGGATGCCCCCGCGCGAGCGGGCGGGATCGAGCTGCGGCTCGTCGCACTCCGCCTGCTCGCGGTAATGCGCCCAGTAATCGGGCACGCTGGCCATGATGTCTTGGGCGCGCGTGGTCGGTTTGGCGTTCAGCTCGACCAGAATCTCGTCTTTGAAGTAGTAATACTGGAAGTAGGAGCTGGGCAGCGAGTCCATCTCGCAGGCCAATTCGAGCAGCCGAAGCTCCTCGCGCGGCGCGTCTTTTTCGCTGCGCAGACGTTCGTAGCCCTCGCGCAGCAGCGGCATCAGCTCCTGACCATCGTAGCGCTGTCGCACCGACCAGGAGCCGTGGTTGAGGCCGATGGAGACGGCGTCCACCAGGTCGGGGTCCAGCCCCACCACCGCGGCGTACTCGCGGTTGGAGACAATCGGCCCCTCGCAGAGCGAAACCGTGGGGATGGCGGTGTGGTGGGTAACGGCCTCCGAGACGATGTTGACCGGGTTGGTGTAGTTGAAGAGCCGTGCGTCGGGGCAGATAGCCTCCATGTCGGCGATGATGTCGCGCATCACGGCGATCGAGCGCAGCGCCATGAAGAAGCCGCCGGGTCCCTGCGTCTCCTGGCCGATTACCCCATGCTTGAGCGGGATGCTCTCGTCGAGGTAGCGCGCCTCGAAGCCGCCGGGGCGAAAGCTCGTCAGCACCGCGTCGCAGTCTCGCAGGCCGGAGCGGCGGTCGGTGGTCGTCGTGATCGTCAGGTCCAGACCGCGCGCACGCGCCATCTTCTGCGCGATGGTCTGCACGATGCGCAGGCGCTCGGCGTCGAGATCGATCAGCACGACCTCGGAACCGTCGAAATTGGCTCCCTGCTCGACAAATGAGGCCATTGTCCCGGCGGCGCGCGTGCTGCCGCCGCCGATGTATGCCAGCTTGATGCGTGCCATGAAAGCCGATGCTCCATTCTACCTGCCGGGTGCCTGCCTCGGCGTCGCCGGACGTGCGCTGTTCTCAGGGATTCCACCGGACGCGGCCAACGGGCCTCCACCGGACGCCCCTACGCGCGTGCCATCTGCTTGACCGCTCGCCGCGCCAAGGGTCTCGCCCTCGCCGTAGAGGAAGCAATGCGTCCAGTGGCCGCCGCCCAACTCCGTCCTCCCAGGGAAGCGCTCGCGGCAGACCGGCATCGCGTGCGGGCAGCGCGGGTGAAAGCGGCAGCCGCTCGGCGGAGTGATCAAGCTGGGGATGTCGCCGCGCCCGGCAAATGGGGCGTCGGCGGGCCGGCTGGTATCCGGCGCGGCGGAGATCAGAAGCTGGGTGTAGGGGTGCTTGGGCTGCTGGATGACGGCGTCGCTGGGGCCGCCCTCGACCGTCTGCCCGGCGTACATCACCAGCGTATCTTCCGCGAAGTAGCGCGCGCTGGCGATATCGTGCGTGATGAACAGCACTGCCAGCCGCTCCGTGTCTTTGAGCCGCAGCAGCAGATTGAGCACATCCAGGCGGATCGAGACGTCGAGCATCGAGACCGGCTCGTCGGCCAGCAAGACATCCGGCTGCACGGCGAGCGCGCGGGCGATGGCGACCCGCTGGCGCTGGCCGCCGCTGAGCTGGTGCGGCAGCTTACCGATGAACTGGCCCGTCGGCGTCAGGTTCACCTTGTTGAGCAGCGCGCGCACCTGCTCGGTCTCCTGCGCCCGTGTGCGGGCGTGGCCGTGGATGCGCAGCGGGCGACTGAGATGGTAGCGCACATCATGCACGGGATTGAGGGAGGAGAAGGGATCCTGGAAGATGAGCTGCACGTGCCGCCGGTAGGCCACCATGGCGGAGCGGCTGTGGCCCTCCACCGGCTGGCCCTGGAAGCGAATGCTCCCCGACGTCGGCTCGTAGAGCCGGGCGAGCAAGCGGGCTACCGTGGTTTTGCCGCTGCCGCTCTCGCCCACGAGCGCCAGCGCCCGGCCCGGATAGAGGGCGAGCGACATCGCCTCCACCGCATGCACCACCTGCCGCGGCGCCAGCGGGCTGAGGCGCCGCACGGGGAAGTACTTGCGCAGATCGATGGCCTCTATCACTGGGGCGAGGCCGGTGGGGCCGTTGACGCCGTTTGGCGCGGGCGATCGCGCTTCCGCGGGCGTTGGGAAGCTGGCAATATGGTCGGGACTCACGGCGCGCCCCTTTCTCCCAGCGAGAGCGCGTAGGCCGCCTCGTAGCGCGCGGCGAGCTCCGCGGCGGTCGGCGGTTCCGCGGACGAGTAGCGTGGGTCGTAGAGGTGGCAGGCGACCTGTTGAACGTCGGTTGGGCCGGCGGCCGGGCGCAGCAGCGGCAGCACGGACTTGCATGCCGCGAAGGCCATCGGGCAGCGGGGATGAAACGCGCAGCCCGCGGGGATAGCGCGCAGATCGGGCGGCGAGCCGGGAATGCCGGTCATGTGCCGCCGCTCGCCGTAGATTGTCGGGAACGAGTTGAGCATGCCATAGCTATAGGGGTGGCGCGGGCGCGACTTCAGCTCGTCGCGCGTCGCCAGCTCCACCACGCGCCCGGCGTACATGATCGCCACCGTATCGGCCAGCTCCAACAAGAGCGAGAGGTCATGGGTGATGAAGATTACCGAGAACGCCAGCTCTTTGCGCAACGCGATGATCTGCATCAGGATCTCGCGCTGCACGACGACGTCGAGCGCCGTGGTCGGCTCGTCCATGATGATCACTTCCGGCGAGAGCGCCAGCGCGATGGCGATGATCGCGCGCTGGCGCATGCCGCCGGAAAGCTCGTGCGGATAGCTGTGCAGGCGGTCGGGTGAGATGCCCACCATCCGCAGCAGCTCAACGGCGCGGTCACGCTGCTGCTGGCGCGACATCCCAGGCTGGTGCGTGCGCAGCACGTCGGTGATCTGTGCGCCGACGTCGATCACCGGATTGAGCGCGTTCATCGCGCTCTGGAAGACGATCGCCAGCTCCTTCCAGCGCAGCGCGCGGAGTTGTTTCTGCGTGAGCCGCAAGATGTCCACCGGAGCGCCCGGCGCCGTCGCATTCGCGGGTGACGTCCCCATCTGCCGCGAGACCCGCGGAGAGTACAGCACCTCGCCGGCGACGATCTCCGCCGGCGGCTTGAGCAGGCGGGTGATGGCGTAGCCCAGCGTGGACTTGCCGCTACCACTCTCACCCGCCAGCCCCAGGATGCGCCCGCGCTCCAGCGTCAGGCTGACGTCAGTCAGCGCATGCACCGTTCCGTTGTCGGCGCGATAGTCCACGCTGACGTGCTTGATTTCCAGCAGCGGCCGGCTCGCGGCGAAGGCTCCATTGTTCACGCGGCTTCTTCCTTCTTTGCCTTGCCCGCGGGATCGGCCTTGACTGCCCGCAGCCGCGGATTGGCGATCTCGTCAATGCCAAAGTTGAGGAAGGCCAGCCCCGCACCCAACAGGGCGATGCACAGGCCGGGTGGCACGAACCACCACCACGACCCCAGCAGCAGCGCATCCTGATTGCCGGCCCAATAGAGCATCGTGCCCCAGCTCACGCTGCCCACGTCGCCCAGCCCGATGTACTCCAATCCGGCCTCGGCCAGGATGACGTAGATGATGGTGCCGAGAAGCTGCGCCACGACGATGCTAATCTCACTGGGAAAGATCTCAAAGAAGATGATGCGCCAGGCCGGCTCGCCGGTCGCTTTGGCGGCGGTGACGAACTCGCGGTTGCGCAGCGAGAGCGTCTGCGCGCGCAGCACCCGCGCGCCCCACGACCAGCCGGTGACGGTGAGCACGAAGCCGATGGTCAGCGGCCCCTTGTAGGGCAGGAACGCGGCGAGCACGATTGCCAGCGGCAGGGCGGGCAGCACCAGAAAGACATTCGAGAACACCGACAGGCCCTCGTCGGTCCAGCCGCCGAAATAGCCGGAGACCAACCCGACGATCACCGAGATGACGGTCGCGACGAAGCCGGTGATGAAGCCCAGCGCTACCGAGACCCGCGCGCCGACGATCACCTGCGCGAGCACATCCTGGCCGTAATAGGTCGTGCCCAGCGGGTGCGCGGCCGACGGTGCGGCGCTCGCGTCCGGTCCAAAGGCATTGGCGTCGCCGGTCACGAAGAGGGGGCCGAGAACCGCGAGCAGCACGAAGAAACCGACGATGATCAGGCCGATCACCACCTTGCGGTTCGCGGTCGCCAGGCGCCACAGGCCGCGCAGGCGCGTGCCGAGCGTTCGCTCGCCGGTGCCGCCCTCCTCGGCGTCGAGCGGCGTTGACAATACCTCCACCACGATCACCCTCCCTCACTGCTGCGCACACGCGGATCGAGGGCCACGTAGGCCACGTCGGCGAGCAGGTTTGCCACTAGCACGGCGATGGTGATGATGAGGAACAAGCCCTGAATGAGGGGATAGTCTTTGTTCTCGACGCCTTGCAGCAGCGCGTAGCCGATGCCTGGATAGTTGAAGACGATCTCGGTCAGCAGCGAGCCGCTGACCACAAAGCCAAGCGACAGCGCAAAGCTGGTGATGTTGGGCAGAATCGCGTTGCGCGCGGCATAGGTCATCATCACGCGCCAGCGCGACAACCCCTTGGCTTCGGCCATCAGCACGTAGTCCTCGGAGAGGGTGGTGATCATCGTGTTGCGCATGCCGAGCATCCAGCCGGCAATCGAGCCGATGACGATGGTGAAGGCCGGCAAGATGGCGTACTTCGCCGCCGAGAGGAAGAAGCCGAGGTCCAGGCCCGGTGAATAGCTGTAGATGTCGTAGCCGCCGCTCGGCGGCAGCCAATTCAGGACGTAGCCCAGCACGAAGACCAGCGCGAGCGCGAACCAGAAGTAGGGGATGGCGGAAAGGAAGGTAAAGGACGGCATGAGGATCGTGTCGGTCTTCGTGCCGCGCCACCAGGCCACGGCCACGCCCAGGATGGTACCCACGACGAAGCTGATGACCAGCGAGACGCCGACGAGGGCGAGCGTCCACGGCAGGTCGCGTGCGATCACGTTGGTGACTGGCTCGGCGTTGGCGAATGACGTGCCCAGATCGAAGCGCAGCAGATTGCCGATGTATTGCTGGTACTGCGAGAAGAGCGACTCGTGGCTGATGCCGTACTGAACCTCCAGCGCGTGCAGCGCGGCGGGCGAGATGCGGCCGTGCATGCGGGCCAACAACGCCTGCGCGGGGTCTCCCGGCGAGAGGCGAGGGATCAGAAAGTTCAGGGTCGCCGAGGCCCACAGCGCGACGAGATACAGGCTGAGACGCCGGATCAGGTGGCGCATGCTCGCTCTCCTCAAGTGAACCGTCGTCGGAACGGTGCCGGCGGCGCGTCGGCAGCTCGGCTTCGACCCTAGCCCGCTGGCCAGGACAGGATACACCCATCCCGGCCCCAAGGTCCGCGCGGGGTGAAATGTTCCCCTGTTGCCGCTATTGATGCAGATTGAGGAGCACGACCTCGTCATCAGGGTACGAGTAGGGTGACGGCTCGGCATACAGGTTGCCCTTGTCGGGCCAGCCGGAGTACTTGAGCGTGTTGTACTCGTACCAGTACGGCTCGTTGACCAGGAAGATGACGGGCAATTGCTCGACCGCGATCTTCTCGATGCCGTACATTGCCTGCTTTTGGGCAGCGAGGTCGGTGGTGCTATTGAACTGGTTCAGCAGGGCATCCGTCGCCGGGTCGTTCCAGCGCTCGAAGTTCGAGGTCGCGGACTGGCCGATGGGCGCGCTATTGCCGCTTGCCAGCGCGCCTTGATAGATGTAGTACGGCGTCGGGCCAGGCGTCTCGTACCAGATGGCCATGTCGAAGGTGCCGTTCTGCAGGTCCTGCTGGACCGTATCCGGCTGGTTGTCGGCGACATTGACCTGGATGCCGATCGCCTTGAGGTTGGCCTGGATGATCTGGTAGTCGGAGTCCCAGTCGGTGTATCCCGACACGCCGTCAATCGTGAACGACAGCTTCTTGCCGCCGGGGCCTACGAGGATACCGTCTGAACCCTTCGTGTAACCAGCGGAAGCGAGGACCTGTGACGCTTGCGTGGGGTCCACCGTGAAGGAGGAGTTGGCGTAGGTCGGATCGAGGAACTGCTGGTCCGCTGGCAAGATCAGGCCGGTGGGGTGCGCGACCGGCTCGTAGCCGCTCTCGCCGACGGTCGCGATCTTGTTGCGGTCCAGCGCGAGGTTGATCGCCTGGCGCACGGCGAGCTGGTTGAAGGGGAACTTCGTCAGGTTCATGAAGAGGATCAGCGGGTCGCTGGGCGGGAAGATGTAGTGGTTGTGCGTCGGGTCGCGGTGAATGAACGTCTTGTTGACGTCGGGCACGTACAGGCCATTCCAGTCGGTCTGGTCGGTGTTCATTGCCAGCTCGGCGGTGGTGTTGCCGTTGAAGGCCGGGAAGCGGATCTCCGGCACGATCGGCTTGCCCGGCTGCCAGAAGTGCGGGTTCTTGGTGAAGGTGATGAGCTGCGGCGTGAAGGACTTGAAGACGTAGGGGCCGGTGCCAATCGGCACCTTGTCCGTATACTTGCTCGGATCGCCCGCGCTGGACCACACATGCTTCGACACGATCCACGTCTGCCCGGCGATCAGCCAGAGAATCGAGCTGTTGGGCGAGGTGAGCGTCATCGTGACCGTCTGCGGGTCAGACGCGGTGACGCTCTTGATTGAGCTGGCGAGGCCGAGATAATCGGCCGCCGAGTACTGACTGAACAGGTTGAAGGTGAACGCTACGTCGTCGGAGGTGAAAGGCGTCCCGTCCGACCACGTGATGCCTTGGTGCAGCTTGAAGGTGATCTGCGTCGCGTCGCTCGAGAATGTATATGAGTCCGCGAGCCACGGCTTGATGGTGCCGTCCGCACGATTGAAAAAGAGCAGCGTTTCGTAGACCGGCCCGTACTGCCCGTAGCTGTTGACCGCGCCGTTGAGGAAGGGGTTGAAGTTCTGGACGAGGTCGCCGCCGGTGTTGGGGACGATCACCAGCGGCTGGGGTGGCCCATTATGTTTGGTCGAGCCGCCTCCAGCGCACGCGGCGAGCAGCAGCGACAGCACCATCAGGGCGACGAAGCCCAGCGATCCCAGGTGGGGTTTGCGTTGACCGAATGACCGGCGAATCATGCCACACCTCCCGCGGCAGTTGGGGGAACCTACACGGTTCCCGGCGGACAGCCAGACGATGATGAGTGGTGCGCTTCGGACGCTACAATGCACTGCTCGCCGCTGTATACCAGCGGGAGATGACGGACTAGGTGGTCTTGAGTGCGACGTGTTCTGTTGCCCCACACGACGCACGAACGATCAGCGTGGTTGGGAGCACGATGCGAGGTGGCGGGACGGGCTGCGCGGCGGGCGTAGCCAGATCGAAGTCGGGGGCGTCAGCCGCGGCGAGGAGCTTGAGCAGGAGTCTGATGCCCTCCTGGCCCATTTCATACGAGGGCTGGTGAACGGTAGTGAGCGGGGGGAGCACATGCGCCGACGGCGCGTCGTCGTCGTAGCCGACCAGGGCCAGGTCACGGGGCACCGCGACGCCGCGCTCCTCGGCGGCGCGCAACACGCCGTAGGCCATCTGGTCGGCGGAGGCGAAGATCGCGGTGGGGCGGTCGTCAGGGGGCAGATCGAAGAACTGCTGAGCGCGCGCGTAACCCGACTGCGGCAAGAAGTCGCCCTCCACGATCAGCCGCGGGTCTGGCGCGATGCTGGCCTCCTCCAGCGCGCGCAAATACCCCTGATGGCGGTCGAGCGAGACGAGGTAGTCGTGAGGCCCCTGGATGTGCGCGATGCGGCGGTGGCCGAGCTGGATCAGGTGCCGTACCGCGCTGTAGGCACCACCCACGTCGTCGGCACGCACCCATGGTGTGACCTGCGCCTGCTGATCGTCAATGATCACCACCGGCACGCCCTGCTCGTGCAGTTCGGTGAGCTGCGCCGAGAAGAGGCTCCCCGGATAGATGGCGAGCAGCCCGGCGGTCAGGTGGGTCGCGAGCAGGCGATTGACCACGTCGCGGCGGTCGCGAGTGAGGTCCTCGTCGTCGAAGGTGTAAAGCACCAGCTCGTACGACGTCTGCTTGAGGATCTCGGTGATCCCGCGGACCAGATCGGCAAGGATCGGCCAGGTGAACACAGGGACCAGCGCGCCGATCAGCCGGGTGCGACCGCCGGCCAGGCCGGCCGCGGCCAGGCTCGGTGCGTAGCCCTGCTCTTCGATGACCTTGAGGACGCGCGCGCGTGTCTCGCGGTCCACGTCGGGCCGGCGGTTGAGTACGCGCGAGACGGTGCCACGCGAGACGCTGGCGAGCCGGGCGATGTCGTCAATCGTCGGTTTCTTTGCCACGCTGCCGCCTTCCTGTGAACGCTCCCGTGAACGCTCACAGGGGCAAGTATGATCGCCTTTTCTCTGTTTGTCAAGGGGATGTTGCTACGCCATCGCCAGCAGTGGCTTGATCTCGAACCGCAGCTTGGCGTGCGCCGCGCGCAGGGCGGCCTCGGCGGTCGCGGGGTCGGCGGCGCGGGCGAAGATGAAGCCGAGGTAGCTGGCGCCTTCGGGTAGCGGCACGATGGGATAATTCAGCTTGGCGCTGATCTCGACGCCGGTGATGTGCGGCACCGCGCGCGCCGCTTCCTCGCCATACACCGCCTTGAGCAGCCCGCCGCGTGGGATGGGGATCATCATCACGCCCGCTGCCTTGCCCCGCCGGCTGAACGAGGGCACGGCGATGCCCAGCGCGTGGCGCACGATGATCTCCTCCAGGCACATCCCGGCGCCAAATTCGAGGATCGTCGAGCACAAACCGCCGATGGAGCGCCCCGCGATCTCCAGCATCCGCGGGCCGTCGGGAGCCACCCGCAGCTCAGCATGCACAGGCCCGTCGCGCAGGCCAATCGCGCGCGCCGCCGCCTCGGCCACACGGGCGATCGCGCGTTGTGTCTCACGCGACAGCCGCGAGGGCGTGACGTAGATCGTCTCCTCGAAGAAAGGGCCGTCGAGCGGATCGGGCTTATCGAAGAGCGCCAGCACGCGCAGCCGACCATTGGCGAGCAGTCCCTCCAGCGCCACCTCGAAGCCAGGGATGAAGTCTTCGACCAGCATATTGGTGCTCTCGATGGGGTAACCCTCGCCCAACAGCAGCCGCTTGAGCCGGTTGGTGGCAGCGGCCAGCTCGGCCGGGGTGTCGGCGCGGATCACGCCGCGGCTGCCCGAGAGCCGCAGCGGCTTGACCACTGCTGGGAAGCTCACCTGATGCGCGACCTCGCGCGGGTCGCTCGCCAGCGGGAAGCGCCGATAGGTGGTCGAGGGCACGCCGTGGGTGGCGAAGAGGGCGCGCATCAGGCCCTTGTCGCGCGCCGCCTCGGCCGCCTCGATTGGGTTGTGCGGCAGGCCGAGCGCCGCCGCCGCGCGCGTGGCGAGGATTGTGGCGCTGTCGTCCACGGCGAGGATCGCGTCCACCGGGTGCGCGCGGCCATACTCCACGATGCGCGCCGTCGCCGTGTCGAGGTCGGTGAAGTCCACCGCCAGCGACACATCCCACCACTCGTCCAGCCCCGGCGGCACGTCCAGGCAGCGCACGACCTCCACGCCCAGCCGCTCGGCCGCGTCGAGGAAGGCTCCCGCGCGATAGGTGTTGGGCGAGAGCAGCAGCATCAGGCGCTTGCGCTGAGGCCCCTGGGTCTCGTTCATGGCGTGCGCATCCCTCCTGAGGATCAGTGTACGACGCGCGCGGCGGCGTCTGCCATCTGCGAGCAGTCGGCGGTTGAAGCCGCGCCTGGAGGGCCTGCGGGCGTCCACCGGACGCCCCTACGCGACCGCGAAGTCCGCCTGCGCGGACTGGGACCCACGTGGATCCCTACAAGCGCCTAGCCCGCTTTCGTCTGGCCACAGAGCGTGGTGCCGTCGGCCAGCGCCAGCGTCACCCACCATTGGCCGGCCGAAAGTGCGGCGTAGACGGGACCGCCGTATGGCGCGCGTGCACCCTTCACGATGGTGTCGCCGCCGACCGGCACGCCGTCGCAGCTTGCGGTGTGTATCGTCCACGCGACCGGCGCAACGGCGGCGGCGGCGGCGGAAGCGCCCGATTCCGGCGAGATGGCGACCCGCACGGCGGAGATCGGGTCGAAGAGTGCGTTGCCGGTGGCGACGCTGTTGTTGGTCGGAGGGTAGAGGTCGAAGAACTGGCGGAGGCCGGAGAGCGGCTGGCCGCAGGCCAGCACCGGAGCGCTGGGATCGTTGGGACGCGCCATCACGTCCACGAAGAGGCTCGCATCGGGCGTCACGTCCACGTCCATGCCGCCGTTGGGATCGGGCGCGCTGGGCACCGTCTCGTCATGCTCGCCTGGTGCCTCGGCAGGCGTCGCGGGGTTGCCATCGGTCAGCGGGGCGACGTACGCCCCGAAACAGCTTCCGCGGCGGAGCTGCGCGGGCGTCTGCGCGCCGGTCGTGGGAATCTGATGGCCCTTGTAGGTGACGACCACGCGCAGCGCGTTGATGGGTGTGACGCGCGCGGTGTAGCGCGCCGCGCCGGCCGCCGTGCCCGTAAGCGACGCCGTCGCCGGCTTACTCAGCGTCGGGGCGTTCCCGTGTGAGCCACAGGCCGCGAGCGTCAGCGCCAACGTCAGCGCCAGGCCCAGTGCCCCCGCGAGCCGCGTCGCCAATCTCTGCTTCCCGCGCATCGTCGTCCGCTCGAATCGCCGCATCGTCATGCTATCCTCGCGCCGCCATCCCCTCGCCGGCTGAATTGGCCCATCGTCTCAGGAGTGCGCCGCGTGCGAGCACAGACGCGCAGGCGAGAAGCCCACTCCATCTATCGTATTGTAGAGCCGCCGGGAGACCCCTGGCACCGATCGGGACGCCGGGGCGCGATCAGGCGCCGATCAATATGCCTTCGCCGGATCGAGACCCGCGCGCAGCAGCGCTTCGAGCGCCCGCAGGTCGTCCATGAACTCGGGCTGGCTCTGGTCGGGGCGCTGCTCCAGCTCTTCGAGCACGTCGAGTGCGAAGGCGCTCGCGCCCAGCGCGGCCCAGTCGTCGCGCAGCCGGGGATCGGCCGTCGCACCGGTGGTCGCGGCGAACTGAAAGCGATTGCGCACGCTCGCCAGGTCGGCGGCATGGCCGATCAGGTACTTCCCGTTCACGGTATTGGTGATGGTGTACACGCCCCCATGCAGCCTGCGGTCCCTGAATTGTTTGCTGATCGCTCGCCGATCCATCTTGAAACAACGCCCTTCCCGCACTCATGTACGCATGCCTAGCATCCGCACCCGCCGCCGCTGACGCTGCCCACGAGCGCGCCAGCATCCAGCACCGGCAGCGCACGCCCACGCGGCAGAGGGCGCACGCCATGCGCCTCTACGGCACCTGGTTCTCCTCCTCTGCGTCCCTCTGCGACCTCTGTGGTTATTCTCTCTCCCTTCGCGTCCTTCGCGCTGGCTTCGCGTCCTTCGCGTTCTCCGTCTCCCCATCCCTCTCCGCGTGCTCCGCGAAGCTCCGCGCCCTCCGCGTTCACCGCATCCCCTCCCCTCACGACGAACTCCACCAGTTCCGCGGTGCCCTTGACGAAGGCCACTGGAGCAGGGGCACGCGCGGCGAACTCCTCCATTGTCACGTCGTCGAGGAAGCGCGCCCCGGCATTGTCGAGCATCACACGCGGCAGCACGATCAGGTCGTCTGGGCCGAAGTCGGCGCAGGCGCGGCCCAGTGCATCGAGCACGTCTTGGCCGCAGAGCAGCCCCGCTACCGTCACCAGCTCGCCGAAGAACTGGTTGCGCACCGGCACCACGCACACCTCCAGCCCCGCTACGCGGTGGCGCAGGTCACGCGCCAGCCGTTCGACGATCGGCCGCGCCATCACACTGGTGACGAGCGCCACCTTGCGCGACGGCTCGACCTCCGGCGGCAGCGATCGCTTCGCCACGCGCCAGTCCTCCAGCAGCTTGCGTGTCATGCCGACGCCGTTCTCGATCTGCGCGTAGCCGCCGTAGTGCCGCGCCGGCGGGAAGGGACTGCGCGTGATGTAGTACCACTCATCGGAGAGATAGACGAAGGGCAGACCGCGGGCGCCGGGTTGCGCTCCATTGGCAAGCGGGCGTCCACCAGACGCCCCTACGGATCCTGTATCGGCCGCTAGGCGTCCACCGGACGCCCCTACGCCAGCGAATTCGCGCTGCCAGCGCTCGACGCGTGCCATCACCGCGCGCGCCTCGTCCTCGCGGAAGGGGCGCATGGCGGGCAGGTCGCCCACCTTGAGCAGATTGTTGTACTTCGTCAGGCCGACCGGCACGACCGAGATGGATTCGACGATCGGCCGCAGCGCGGCCAGCTCGCCGATGCTGCGCTCCAGCTCGTCGCCGTCGTTGATGCCGGGGCAGAGCACGAGCTGTGTGTGGCAGGTGATGCCCAGGCTGCCCAGGCGCTTGATCTGGTCGAGAATCTCGCCCGCGCGCGGGCCGTCCACCATCTTGCGCCGCAGCTCAGGGTTCGTGGTATGGGCCGAGACGTAGAGCGGGCTGAGGCGCTGCTCTTCGAGGCGCTTCCAGTCCTGCTCCTTGAGGTTGGTGAGCGTGACGAAGCTGCCAAACAGAAAGCTGTAGCGATAATCGTCGTCCTTGATGTAGAGCGACTCGCGCATGCCCAGCGGCAGCCCGCGCTGCGGGGCGTGGCGCTCGGGCAGCCCCTTGACGAAGCAGAAGACGCACTTGTTGGCGCAGATACGGATGAAGGGCGCGGGCGCCTCGCCGAAGCGGATGCCCATCTCGGCATCGGGCGCTTTGGCAAGCAGCACCTCAATGGCACGTCCATTGCGCTCGACACCCAGCAGCAGCTCGTCCTCCGAGGTGTAGAACTCGTAGTCTACCAGGTCACGCACGGAGTTGCCGTTGATCGTCTTGAGCAGGTCGCCGGGCTGGAGGCCCGCCAGGTCCGCGGGACTCTCCGGCACGACCTCGCTCACCCATCCATACAGTTTTGGCATGTTATGTGGTTCACAGCTTCCGTCGGTATTTCGCGCGTCACAACCTGAGAAGTATAGCCGCTGGCCGTTCGCGGCGTCAAACGTGGGAGGGCCAGCGCCCGGCGTGTACACGTAGCCCGCGCGGGCAAGGCTCTCGCGGCGGCACGCCCCTCGGCGCGGATTCATCCGCCGGCACTCAAAGGCCTAGAGTGATTGACCACGGCGCGGCGGCACGCTAGACTCAATCACGACTCAATCACGCTGGACTCAATCTGGCGGGAGTCTGCACAGGAGGGCACGTTGATGGGTGGTGCGCGTGCGCGTGCGCGCGGGGCGCGGGCCGGCGGGTGGCGCCGGAAGCGGCAGACTGCAATTCCCGCCGCGGTGGCCCTGGTTTGCGCGCTGGCCGTGCTGCTGAGCGGCTGCAGCATCGGCTCGTCATCCGCGGCCTCGCCCACCGCGACCAAGCCCGGCGGTCACATCGCGACGATCACGGCGCTCAACCCGGCCCCCTTCGACCCCAGTGTGGGCGCGCCGCTGCCCAGTCACCGCATCGTCGCCGCGTACGGCATCGTCGGCGGCAGCCCTCCCAATGGCCCCGCCTCCACGTTGGACCTACTCAACGCCTTCATGCCGCAGCTCCAGCAGCTCGGCCAGCAATACGCCGCGCTCGACCCCGTTCATCCGGTGCAGTTGGCGCTGGACCTGGTGGTGAACTCGATCCAGCCGTGCAGCGCGTTCCCCAAGTACTGCGGCTCGTGGCCCGACGACGCGACGATGCAGGCCTACGTGGACTTCTGCAAGGCGCACAACTTGCTGCTATTCTTCGACCTCCAATTGGGTGTCGAGCCGGTGGCGGAGGCGGTCACAAACCACGTGCTGCCCTATCTGGAGAAGTATCCCTTCGTCGAGCTGGAGCTGGATACTGAGTTCCACTTCCCCGACACGCCCCAGGGCTACGCCGATATGGCGGGCTACCCATGCTGCGAGGGCGCGATGGACGCCAGCGAGATCAACTGGGCGATCGGCGAGCTGGCGCAAATTTCGATGCAACACCAATTGCCGCGTAAGGTGCTGGTGATCGACCAGTGGTATCCCGGCGTTTTCGCGACGTACGTTGCCTCTTCTGATGCGGCCTCCAGCAAGAACAAGATTCAGCCCAACGCCAACGTCTCGCTGGTGCTCCAATCCGACGGCTTCGGCTACTACTCGAACAAGATCGGCGACTATCAGGCGTTTGTGCAGCAGGACCTACTCGAATATGGGGGCTACAAGCTCTTCTACGACTACCCCGGCAGCACGTCGTACGACATTGATTACAACGGCGTCACGCGGGTGCAGACGCCGCAGGAAGTGTTACAGCTCTTCCCGCAGCCGCTCTACATCTCGTACCAGTGACCGCCGTGCCAGCCGGGCAGCCGAAGCGCAGAGAAGGAGCTTCGCCCTCGTGATCATGCCGCACCATCGCCTTCGCCTCTGGCGCCTCGGCGCGCTGGCGATCCTGCTGCTCGGCGTCTGGCTTGCGGCGTGCAATCCGGGGCCGTCCAATACCACCTACACGATTGCCAGCGTCTTCCCCACCTCCGGGCCAGATACGGCGATCGGCCAGGCGCTGCAGAACGCGGTGGACCTGGCCGTCACCCAGAACGCCAAGCTCGCCGACGGCTACATATTGCGCGTCGTTCACGTCGCGGAGGGCGACGTGACAGGCACGGCGGTCACCAACGCCGCCGCCGATCCGTCGCTGGTCGCCATCGTTGGGCCGCTGGAGAGCGCGTCGGCGGTGGGCATGCTGCCGGTGGTCGAGGCGAAGGGCATCGCCACCATCAGCCCCGGCGCTACGCTGCCCGGCCTCACGCAGTCCGCCGCGGCGCAGGCCGAGGGGCTGTCGTTCGCCACGCTGCACCCCAAGGGCAAGCCGGTCGCGTTCTTCCGCCTGCTGCCCACGGATGACGCCACCGGCAAAGCCGCCGCTGACCTCGCCGTCGCGCCGGGCAGCTCCCACGGCCTGGGCGCGCATAGTGTCTTCGTGGTCAGCGACGGCAGCGCGTCGGGTAACGCGCTCGCGGCGGCATTCACCCAGGAGCTGAAGGCCAAGCGCGGCGCCGTCGCGGGGCAGCAGGCCATCACCGCCGGTGATCCGATCAACGTGCAGGGGGCGGTCTCGGCGATCGTCGCGGCGCAGCCCGATCTCGTCTTTTACGCGGGTGGCGTCCAGGGAGGAGCGGAGCTGCGCGGCACGCTTTCGCTGACCGGCGCGCCGGGCCTGCCGCTGCTCGCCGCCGGCTTCATGGGGGGTGACCCCGACTGGATGACGCAGGTGGGCGTCGCGGCCGCCGCGGCCAACACGACGGCACTGCTGCCGGCGCGTGACCTCTCGGCGCTGCCCAATGCCAAGAGCTTCGTCACGGCCTACACGGCGGCGTATCCCAAGCAGGCCATCGTGCCGCAGGCCGTGCTGGCCTACGACGCGGCAATGGACGAGATTGCCGCCATCAAGGGGCTGCTCAAAGCGGGCACGGCGGTAACGCGCGCGAGCGTGCTGGCGGCCCTTACCAGCGCCAAATACAGCGGCGTGACGGGCACCATCGCCTTCGACCCGAACGGCGACAGCACAGCCCCCGCTGCCTTCGCGGTCTATACCTGCGACGGCAAGGGCGCGTGGCACTACCAGACGCAGCTCGGCGGGTGACCAGCGCGCCGTAGACCATCCGTCTCAGGACCATCGCCGCACGCTTTGACAGCCGGCGATCGGCGCGGATAGCATCCCCTCGTACCCAAGCGACCGCCATCACAAGCGCGACACAGGACGAGGGGAGCAAGACACACATGGCAAAGTCATCCAAGAGCAGCAGCACCGGCCACACGCTCAAGCACGCCGCGGCTGAGGAGCACAAGGTCGCGCGCACCGCCCGCAAGGTGGATAGCAAGATCTACGAGGCCGAGGTGCTCAGCAGCGGCAATCCCAAGCGCATCGAGCGCTACTTCATCCGCAAGTGGGCCTACAAGTTCTTCGCCCGCTTCATGAACAAGACGGTCAACCGCATCTAGCCGCTGGCGCTCGCCGGAGCGCGCACCGACCCGGCGAACACGGGCCGGCGGGTGAACCCGCGCCGAGGGGCATGCCGCCACGAAGGCCGCCTGCGCGGCCTGGGAGATCGTGTGCCGACGCGCGTCGTCCGGTATGCGGTAGCGCACTCTGAACCGCTTCGCCGTATGATCACGTTAGGTTGCGGCGTGCCTGGCAGGCCGATCCCTAACCCGCGACGGCGGGTTTCGTAGCCGCCAGGCCCCAGAGGCGCGGTTTCAACCGCTTGGCTTGGCGAGAAGGAGGGCGCGGCATGGCACCAGGACGCAAGGTCCGGCTGACATCGTACGCAAGCTGCGCCGGCTGAGCCGCCAAAATGGGCGCCGACGCCCTGGCGCAGGTCCTGCGTCCGCTCTCCGGCATGTTCGGCGATGCCGTGCCCAGCGATCTGCTGGTCGGGCTGGGCGCCGCCGACGATGCCGCCGTCTACCGCCTCAACGATGAGCAGGCGATCGTCGCCACGACGGATTTCTTCCCGCCGGTGGTAGACGACCCCTACACCTTCGGCGCTGTCGCGGCGGCCAACGCGCTCAGCGACATCTACGCAATGGGCGGCACGCCGCTCTTCGCCCTCAACCTCGCCGGCTTCCCCGACGACCTCGACCGCGCGATCCTCTCAGAGATTTTGCGCGGGGGCGCCGAGAAGGTGCGCGAGGCGGGGGCGATCGTCGCCGGCGGCCATACCGTCACCGACCGCGAGCCGAAATACGGGTTGGCGGCGATCGGCACGGTGCATCCGAAGCGCGTGTGGACCAAGGGCGGCGTGCGGCCCGGCGACGTGCTGATTCTGACGAAGCCGCTCGGCACCGGCGTGATCACCACCGCGCACAAGAACGAAGCGGTCGCGCCGGAGCATCTGGAAGCCGCGGTGCAGAGCATGACGACGCTCAACGCCACCGCGGCGGCCTTCCTGCAGAGCCTCGGCGAGGCGGTGCATGCGGTGACGGACATCACCGGCTTCGGGCTGCTGGGGCACGCCTATGAGATGGCCGAGCAGAGCGGCGTTGACTTCTGGATCAACCTGGCGAGTGTGCCACTGCTGCCCGGCGTGCTGGAGTACGCGGCGGCCGGCCACGTTCCCGGCGGCACGCAGCGCAATATAGACCATCTCGCGGGGCACGTTGGCTTCGAGCAGGAGTCTGAGGAGGCGCGACGGCTGCTGCTCTACGATCCGCAAACCTCGGGTGGGCTGCTTGCCGCGGTCGAGTCCGGCGCGGCGGATCGGGCGCTGGAGGCGCTGCGTGCGGCGGGCGTGCCAGCAGAACGGATTGGCGAGGCCATTACCGAGCTGCCGGAGGCGGTGGCAGGCCCGCGGACCCTGCCGTCACCTTTCATCTACGTACGGGTCGAGCCAGGAGGCATGTAGGAGCCGGAATCACAGCGATAGCGCGGATTCTTTATCCAGGGCAATCGTCCTGAGTGCGACCCCGGCCCCGTCTAGGGATTAGCCGCGGGGCTTCAGTCCGCCCGCCTGCTCTATCGCCTCGTCCGCCCTTCCGAACCAGCGCGCGAATCGCCCAAGATGCCTCTCGCACATTGACGTCGATCCCCACGCTACACTATGGGAAGTGTATGACGTCCCACCAATGGTGATGAGCGAGGAGAGAGCACCCCCATGCGCGCCGACATCGTTCCCGGAGCGACCTTCCCCGATTACGAGCTGACCGACCACACGCGCCAGCGCCGCAAGCTGAGCGAGCTGCAGGGCAACAACCCGATGATCCTGATCCTCTCACGCGGGCACTACTGCCCCAAGGATCACCAGCAGCACCTCGACCTGGCGGCGTTCTATCCCAAGATCGCCGTCGCCTACACGTCGATCGTCACCATCTCGACCGACAACATCCTCGAAAGCAACGAGTTCCGCTCGGCGGTCGGGGCGCAGTGGACGTTCTTGTCGGATTCGGGGCGCAAGGTGCAGCAGGACCTCGACATCCAGGAGTACACCGACCCGCACCACAACCCGATGATCCCACACACGCTGGTGCTGGAGCCGGAGCTGAAGATCTACAAGATTTACAATGGGTACTGGTTCTGGGGCCGGCCCTCGACCGCCGAGCTGTGGCAGGACCTGCGCGAGGTCAGCCGCCGCTGCCGTCCCGATTGGGACCTGAGCGCG
The DNA here is from genome assembly GCA_036376595.1 of Ktedonobacterales bacterium. GTDB lineage: Bacteria > Chloroflexota > Ktedonobacteria > Ktedonobacterales > JADMIN01 > SMAG-U1939. Next base: position 24,424 of record DASVAA010000202.1, read on the forward strand.
CCGGGCCTGCGCGAGAACTGGGAGAGCGGCGACAAGTTGCAGCACTTCCCCTATGGAGGGTCGCACTTCTAGCCTGGCTTATGCGAGACTTTGCGACGACTGGCGAGAATAGACTTGGGGCGAAGAGGCGGCCTAAAGAGCCGCGGCTAATCCCCATGCCATGAGCGAACTTGCGCCGACGCTCTGGTGGGGGCGAATGCTCTGAGAAAGGCGCCTCCTGTAGCCCCTGGATGGCGCGCCAGGGGTTTAGCCGCGGTACTTCAGGCCGCCTGCCCGCTATACGATCATATCCGCCCTCGTGTACCTGCGCCGACCATGTACGGCCGCTGGGAGACACCAGTTAGCAAGGCGATCATCCCATGCCCGATGTCGATCCCGACGTCCTCGCCGCCACGCTCGGCCATCCCTTCCGCCGCCCGCAGCTCCTGCTCGACGCGCTGACACACACCTCGTACGCCGCCGAGCATCCGGCACGGAACGTCGTCTCGAACGAGCGGCTGGAGTTTTTGGGCGACGCCGTGCTGGGGCTGATCGCCTCGGACCTGCTCTACGCGCGCTTCCCGGCGGCGCCGGAGGGCGAGCTGACCACCCTGCGCGCGGCGCTGGTGCGCGCCTCGGCGCTGGCCGATCTGGCCCGGCGCATTGACCTTGGCCCGTATCTGCGGCTGGGGCGCGGCGAAGAGGTCACCGGCGGCCGCGAGCGTGACCTGCTCCTGGCGCGGGCGATGGAGGCGGTGATCGGCGCGCTCTACCTCGACGGCGGCATCCGGGCGACGCGGCGCTTCCTGGAGCCGCTGCTGAAGGGCGAATTGGAGGGCGTGTTGGCGCAGCGCAGGGTCAAGGACGCCAAATCGCTCTTGCAGGAGCGGGCGCAGGCGCAGCTTGGGATCACGCCGACCTATCGCGTCGTCGCCGAGGAGGGGCCATCGAACGCGCGGACCTTCGTGGTCGAGGCGCTGGTGGGGGAGCACGCCATCGGTCGCGGCGAGGGGCGCAGCAAGCGCCAGGCCGAGCAGGCCGCCGCCGAGGCCGCGCTGCAAGACGAGGGATGGGCGCCTGCGGAGTGATCTTTGGGCTTGTCTTCTCAATCTGAACGGGAGGATGCTCACCATGCCGATTGATGTGCCGCCTGGCATTCCCCCTCAACTCCTCGATGCGGGCTGCGAGACCATTTCTGGCGAGCTGGCGTGGCAATATCCTGCGATCCTGGAGGTGGTTGCGGCCGCAGCGGTTCGGGGATATACCGCTCTCGGTGGAGAAGTCTTCCACGATGAAGGAGGAAGGCTCGACTACATGCGTGGCGACATGTATTGTGGCAACTGGCACCTCGACATGAAGCCCGATGAGCAGTCCTGGGCAGAGTATCTGGCGGAGAGCGTTGCCGTGACGAAACGCTACATCGAGGCGTTCGTGCGGCGCAACGATGCTTCGCTTTGGTACGCACCGACATTCGCGACCGACATTCGCGAATGAAGAGCACGTGTGTTGGCTGCGAGATAGGCATACGCGGAAATGCCGTTAGTGGTAACTGGAACAGAATGAACATCTGTAAGTGCCCAGGCGGGTGAGGCGGCGGAATGCCGTATAGTAACTACACGATTGCGAGAGTGTGAAGATGCTCGACGGTCTCGACTCCATTCCCTGGTCAACGTTGGAGCATGCGTACGGCGATGCTGGAGATATTCCCGGCATCATTCGCACACTGGTATCTGGCGATCCCGACCAGCGCGAGTGGGCGCAAGATATGCTCGACATGGGGCCGTTCCATCAGGAGTCCCTCTATAGTTGCACGCCCTTTGTCGTTCGGGTTTTGCTGCAGATCATGCAAGAAGCGGACACAGCCGACCCTTCCTGGATACTGCGATACGTCTCACGGGTTCTCGCCGCGGCCATCTGGTACCTTCCATTTCCTCAGCCCCTTACGCCGGATCCCGAACAGATTTACGCCGCGCAGATCCTGGTTGAAGTCCGGGCGCAACGGCCGTTGTTGTTGAGCATGCTCCAGCATCCCGACAGTCACGTCCGCTTGGCACTTCTGAGGCTCTTGGTGCTCTTGAAAGCTGACCTTCCGCATGTGCAGGGCATCTTGGCAGGAAGGCTCAGCGTCGAAAGCGATGAAACCCTACGAGCGGCATTGGTCTTTTGCCTCAGCCTCGTAATGGATGAGGGTTCATTGGCTCTCGTGCAGAGGATTCTAGAGGAGACCACTGAATCCCTTATGGTGCGCGTTGCGGCCGGATTTGGGCTCATCGCAGCCATGAAGGAGCGGATCGCTGATAAGGCTCTCGCGGCTTTCTGTGAGGTGGTTGCGCACCACTTCGGAGCGCTCGATAGGTTCGAGGACCTGTATGCGGAGTATCTGACCCCGTTGGGAGCGCCGCCAGAAAAGGACCGCCTGCTGGAGTGCCTACTGCATAGATGGTCTCCTGACCAGAGGGGTCAGATCGTTCAAACCTTGCTCCGGATCTATGCGCAATTGCCTACGCATCCAGAGTTCGGTGTCCGCATCGGGTCTGGATATTATCTGGAGGCCATGGTGCGTTTGGCCTTTCCCGACGGCACGCTATCTCCTGAAACAACCGTGCGAGATTTGAGCGACATCCAGCGCCGCGTTTTGGAGGCCTTTCAGCAGTGCGACATGCCATCTATCAAATGGAATGTCTACAGTTCTTCTGACTACCGATGGCTACTGGGGTTTGACTTCCGGAGTGAATCCGATTTTCTTGACTTCATGTCCGGCGAGCGATCTGCCCGACATGCGACACAGTGACGGTATTACCTCAGCGGCAATTGCTCAGGAGCACTCGCGCTGCCCTGGTTCAGAGCGAACGCATGCAGCGAGATGCTGGCTTGACGCTGCGGCACCACGGCCCGTAAGATGCATATGTCCATTTGGATATATGAACGCGCCCGCGGCGCCGATATTTCGCGCTTCGAGTGGCCGTGATGTATCATGTAATCCACAAGGCATGAGCGCCGCACGGGCCACGCGCGGCAGGCAGGCGTCAGGAGGTATCCGAGATGTCCGCGATGATCGCCCCGCCGTTGACCAATCAGGAGGTGCTCCAGCGCATCGGCGAGCACCGGCTGATCGAGGGCGTCGAGCACATGAGTCCGACCTACCTCGAAGGCATGAAGCGTATCCTCACCGTCTCGGCCGATACCGAGCTGATCAGCGCGCCCGCTTACTTCTACGCCGCGCGCTCGGCCCCCAACCTCAACATGTTCGGCTCGGCGATCGCCATCATCCAGGACGAGCTGGGCCACGCGCACATCGCCTACCGGCTGCTGCGTGACCTCGGCGTGGATACCGAAGAGCTGATCTACCGCCGCGATCCCGTCAAGTGGAAGTATCCCTACGCCTTCGACGTGCCGCTGGAGAGCTTCTACGAGCTGATCGTCGCCAACGCCTTCTACGACCGCGCCGGCTACATCCTGCTCTCCGACGTCTACAACAGCACCACCTTTGGCCCCTGGAAGCGCGCGCTGACCAAGGTGGACAAGGAAGAGACGTTCCACCTGCGCCACGGCGAGCAGTGGATGCGCAAGCTCGCGCCCGACCCCGCCGAGCACGAGCGTTTGCAACAGGCGATCGACTGGATGTTCCTGTTGACCGTCGAGTGGTTCGGCCTGCCCGACACCATGAAGACACACACCGAGCAGCTCGACTTCGGCTTCAAGGGCAAGAGCAACGACGAGCTGCGCCAGCAATGGATGAGCACCGCCGTCCCGTTCGTCAAGTCGCTCGGCTTCGAGGTTCCCGCGCACCTGGATGAGGCCGCGCAGCGCTGGGTGGTCGAGTGCGCCTTCCCCGCCGCCTTCGACGAGAAGCAGAAGCGCTGGCTGCTGGAGGACGGCGCGATCACCTGGGAAGAGGTGATGGTGCGCTGGAAGAAGCGCGGCCCGATGAACGACCAGTTCGTTGGCACGGTGCAGCGCGGCAACCGCGGGCTGGCGAAGCTGCTGGAGGCGGCGTAATGGGCGCCGTGCAAGCGGCGCGGCCGGCGAGCGGCGCGGGCGCGGGACCGGCCGAATATCCGCACGACGAGCTATGGGACGCACTGCGCGAGGTGGGCGACCCCGAAATGGGCATCTCGCTGGTGGATATGGGCCTGATCGTCGACGTCCAGCGCATGGGCGAGCGGGTGGAGATCACGCTGACCTACACGGCGATGGGCTGTCCCGCGATGGACATGATCCACGACGACATCCGCGAGCGCCTGCTGCGCGTGCCGGGCATCCGCGAGGTGGCAATTGAGGACGTGTGGGAGCCGGTCTGGACCAAGGCGCGGCTGACGCAAGAGGGCCGCGACGAGCTGCTGGCACTGGGGGTGGCTGTATGAGCTACGTCACTGAGTACGACGCGCTGGACGACCCCAAGAGCAAGCCCGAGGCGCTGGATCAGGCACCGAAGCCGCACCCGCGCATCCTGGCGGACCGCATCTGGCTGGTGCTGGCGCGGCGCGGCTACGAAGAGCCGCTACGCCAGGTGGGCACCGTCGAGGCTGACGACGCCGAGCTGGCGCGGGTCTACGCGCGCAGCATCTACGACGAGTTTGCCTGGGTCGAGATGGCCGTCGTGCCGCGCGACGCGCTGATCACCGTCATCGAGTCGTGAGCCGGTTGCGAGCGGGGAGAGAGTCAAGCCAATGTCAACGGCAGAGGGCCAGCGGACGGCGACCGAGCACGCGGCCATCGCCGCGCTGATCGCGCGCATCGCCGACAATAAATACTTCCTTGGCCGGCGCTACGCCGAGTGGTGCAGCAGCGCGCCGACGCTGGAATCGGCGGTGGCGGCGGCGGCGATGGCGCAGGACGAGCTGGGCCACGCGCGGGCGATCTATCCCGCGCTACGCACGCTCCAGCCTGACGCGGCCGCCGAGAACGAGCCGGAGACGCGCACCGGATTCGTCCAGCTCGCCGCGTTGGCTGAGCCGTTCGCCGGCTGGGAGGACTTCGTCGCCGCGAACTTTCTGATCGACCGCGCGCTGACGCTACTCTTCGAGGCCGCCGTCAGCTCCAGCTTCGAGCCGCTGGCCGGCCGCAGTCGCAAGGTGCTGCAAGAGGAGCGCATGCACACGATGTTTGGCGAGGCGTGGGCGCGGCGGCTGGCGCGCGAGGGCGGTGCGGTGCGCGCGGCGTTCGAGGCGGCGCTGCGCCGCGACTGGGATGAGCTGCTGTGCTGGCTCGGCCCCATCGGCGACCAGGATGCGCTCGCGGCGGCCGGCGTGCTCGACGCGACGCCAGACACCCTGCGGCGGCGCTTCCTCGATGCCATCGGCCCGGCGATTGTTGCCGAGGGTCTGGCGCTGCCGATCCGTGCCCTCGAGAGCGGCGGCTACGAGCTGACGGCGCCGCTGCCCTGGGATCGCTGGGACGCGGCAACCTACGGGCTGGCCCCGGAGGCTTCGAGGGCGCAGGCCAAGTCAAAGAGCGCCGAGAAGGCGCGCAAGGGCGGAAGGTGATGGGCGGCAGGCGACATGGGGCCAGCGGATGAATCCGCGTCTAAGCGCCTTGCGGCGACCACGCCCGCCTGCGCGGGCTGGAGATTGACGTCGGATCATGCCTGCGTGGATTCATCCGCCAGCAATCGTTCGCCGGCAATCGTTGTAGGGGCGCGGCATGCCGCGCCTGTCCGCGCTCGGAGAGGCACCGCACCATGAAGGACGCATCTCATCCCCAGGCCAGCACGCCGCCGAACAAGCCGGCGCCGGATGCCGCCGCGTTACAGCAGCCGCACAATGGCCTGCCGCCTCAGTCGGTTGTTTGCCCCTTCTGCCGCTCGACCGACACCGAGCTGCTCTCTCTGTTCGGCGCCCAGCTCTCCACGGTGCAGTACTACTGCCGCGCCTGCCGCACGCCCTTCGAGTACATGAAGCAGGACGACGAATAGCACACCTGCTCCCCCTCGCCCCGCAGGGAGAGGGGGGTGGGGGGTGAGGACCCCTCTATTCGTAGCGCAGCACCTCCAGTGGGCGCACGCGCGTCGCCCGCCAGGCGACGAACAGCGCCACGGCCACTGTGACCACCGCCGTCGCGAGCACGATGACCAGCACCAGCGGCGCGCCAACGCCCAGGTCCGTCTTGAAGAGCAGATCGCCCAGCACCGTCAGCGCCAGGGTCACCAGCAGCATGGCGAGCAGTCCGCCGGTGAAGCCCACGATGCCGTTCTCCAGCAGCACCTCGCTCAGCACGCTGCGGCTGGTATGGCCCACCGCCTTGAGGATGCCCAGCTCGCGCCGCCGCTCCAGCATCGCCAGCGCCACCGCGTTGGCGATCACGATCAAGCCGGCGATCATCGCCAGCGAGGCGATGGCGGTCATCAACAGCAGGATGTTGTTGAGCGCGTTGGTGAAGGCGACGGCGAACTCAGCCAGATTGAAGGGCTGCGCCGTGGGCACGTCGTGATGCACCTGGTTGAGGATCTGCGTCACGTCGTTGGGATTGAGCTTCATCGAGTAGAGATACTGCGCGTGCCCGGAGGCAAGCTGCAGGGCGACGTGATTGTCGCCGTACATGGCCGCGCCGAAGAAGTTGATGCTCGACGTGAAGCCCACCACCGTCGCTGTCACCGGCGTCTTGCGGTCCTGCGCCAGCAGCACAATCTGGCTGCCCACATGCAGGTTCAGCGGCGCCAGCTCGGTGCGGTTGGGCATCACCACGTTGTTGGTGCCGGCGTCGGCGGGGGTGATATTGCGCCCTTTGACGATGGTGTTGGCCTGGATGGCCTTGAGCGCCTGCGGATCGGAGAGATCGTAGCCCTCCACGCCACTGATATACGCCAGCAGCTCCTCTTTGCCGATCTGGTTCGCGCCGGACTGTTTGGGCACCTCTTGCAGAATCGTCGCGATCGGCACGCCGTCCACGCTCACCGGATTGGCGAACGAGATGGCGTTGACCACGCGGTTGCCGGTGCCGGGAATGCTATTGAGCGAGGCGTCGATCTGCGCCTTGTTCTGTACCCCGCCCAGGATGAAGGCGTTGTAGGGTAGCTGCGTCTCGAGGACGTTGTTGACCTTATCCTGGATGTCTTGCCCCAGCGCCAGAATCACGCCGATCGCGAAGACGCCGATGAAAAGCGCCACCAGCGTCGTCACCGTGCGCGCCTTGGTGCGGCCGATGTTGCGCAGCCCCATCTTGACGTTGGACTTCCACGTGCGCGGCAGCACCACGATCAACAGGCCCAGAATCGAGATCGCCAGGAAGAGGACGCCGAACGCGGGTATCGCGAAGAACAGCGCCACCGAGATCGCGATACCGATGGCGACGACCAGCAGGAACCACCAGGTGAAGCGCTCCGGCACCGGCAATCGGCTGATGATCAGCACCACGACGCCGAAGAAGACGCCCAGCAGCGCCAGGAAGACGCCCGTGCCGCTGACCGCGGCGAGCGCCAGCACGATGTTGCCCAGGATCACCGCCGAGAAGCCAAAGAATAGCGCTGCCAAGAGCGCCAGCAGCACCACCGAGAGCACCACGGAGGCCACACCGGTGCCTTCGGGCAGCTCGCGCAGCACTGAGAGCGGCCGGATCTGGCTGGCCTGTACGATCGGCATAATGCCGAAGATCAGCGCCGTGACAACGCCGATCGCCACGCCCGACGCGACGGTCAGCGGATCGATGGTCAGCGGCAGCGTGAGCAAGAAGGCGCGCTGGAAGAGCGAGCGCATCAGCACGCTGACCGCCACGCCAAGCCCCGAACCGATCACGCCGCCGATCAGGCCCAACAGGAAGGCTTCGAGCGCGAAGAGGGCGAAGAGGTCCAGGCGGCTATAGCCGGCGGTCTTGAGCATCGCGATCTCGGTGCGGCGGCGGCGCAGCAGCACCTGCATCGTGTTGATGATGCCCACGCCACCGATCAGCAGCGCCAGCAGGCCGACGATCTGCAAGAAGTAGCGGATCTGCTGGACCTGGTCTTTGTACTGATTGAGGGCGTCGGAGGCGGTGGTGACGGTGGCCTGAGGCAGCGCCTGCTCGATCAGCGTCTTGGCTTTGCTGGCGTTGGCATCGCTATGGCCAGGGACGTTGACGTACACCGCGTTGTAGCCCACCGGCAACCCTGAGGAGCTGGGCACGGCGGCATAATCTTGCAGCGAGATGAGCAGCTGGGGCAGGCGGAAGAGGCCCGCCGAGCTGATCTCGCCAGCGATAGTGACGTTGAGCGTGCGGCCGTCGTCGCTGACTACCTGGATCTTGTCGCCGACCTTGTAGCCGAGCTGGCTGAGCAGCGTATCGGTGACCACGACATTGTTGCTGCCCAGCACCGAGCTGAGCGTGCCGCCGCTGGGCGTCTGGAAGTCGGGCGCGCCGGCGAGCGGGAACTGCGCCGGGTCAATCGCGCGCAGGTCGAAGTATTGCACGTGCCCATGCGCGTCGTTGGCTTGGGCGCTACTGTGCCCCGACATAGCGGTGTAGGCGGTGATCGTGCCGTCGCTCTGCAAGCGCTGGAAGACCTGCAAGTCCTGCTGCGCGAAGGGATTGATGTCGGTGCGCACGGAGATGTCGCCGCCGTTGCTCTCGCGCACATTGGTCGTAAACGAGGCGTTGACCATGTTGGCGACGAGCTGCAGCGCGACGATCGCCAGCACGCCGACCGCCACGCAGAAGATCGCCAGCACCGTGCGCTGTCCGCCGCGGGCGAGCGAGCGCGTCGCGTAGCGCCAGTACATGCCGAGTTTCATTATCGTCATCCTTCAAGAGGGAGGGAAACGGCAAACGCGGAGGTCGCGGAGGTCGCCGAGGCTGATTGGGAGCGGTGATAAGGTCTTTGGCGTGCCGCCGCCGTCCTCGGCTCATCTGGCTCCTCAGCACCCGCTACGCTTCTTGTGCCTGCCCAACGATTTTCTCTGCTCTCCGCGACCTCCGCGTGACCTCCGTGGACTCCGCGTTCTCCGTCTCTCTTCTGCTCATTGCGCCGGCTGTGCGGCAGCTACGTCGTTCGCCACCTGCCCATCCACGATGTGGATCGCCCGGTCAGCGGCGGCCGCCACCGTTGGGTCGTGGGTGGCGATCACGAAGGTGGTGCCCGTCGCCGCCCGCAGGTCCCGAATCATGCGCAGCACATTCTCGCTGTTCG
>DASVAA010000203.1:0-55628 GCA_036376595.1 Ktedonobacterales bacterium
CCCCGGGAAATCACCCGGACTGGAATGCGCATCTCTGCTACTCGCTCGGAGGCGGTGCGCTGCGCAGCCGCTTGACGGCTGAGGCGCGGCGCTTCTGCTCCAGGCGGCGGGCGCGGCTGGCGGCGCTGGGCTTCGTCGCCACACGCGGGACCTCCGGCCGCTGCAGCTCCTCCAGCTTCGCGGCCATGCGCGCGTAGGCCGCCTCGCGGTTCTGCGCCTGCGAGCGACGCTCCGTCGCCGTCACCACGATCCCCGTCGGCCGGTGCGTCAGCCGCACGCCGGTCTCGACCTTGTTGCGGTTCTGCCCGCCCGGCCCCGTCGCGCGCAGGAACTCGATATCGCAGTCGCGCTCCAACGACTCGCGATCGGTCGGGTAGGTCCGCGGATCAGCCATCGGGCGCCTCTTCCTTGCGGCGCACATAGCCCGCGAAGAGCCGGCCACCGGTGGGCGCAAGCGCCGCCTCCACCCACGCCACCAGGGCATCCTTGCACTGCTCGCAGGCATACTCGCCCAGCGCCGCGACGATCGCTCGCACCGCCGTGACGGCATCCGGCCCCTCCTGCGCCATCGCTCGCACCCCCTTCCCCCGCGCGTCGCTCTGCCGTAGCATAGCAGACGCCACACGAGTTGCGCGCTGGGTGATAGATTTCCGCGCGTCGCGCGCTATACCTGGTGACGGTGGGCAGCCGGTAGCTCACCGCACTGTGAATCGTCCCGCCACGGCAAGGATGGGTTCATGCAGCTGCGTCCGCGTCCGCTGCCACGGCTTACCCGCGATGAGTTCGCCTGCCTGGTAGATGCCCACCAGCACCGGCTGCACGTCTACCTGGCCGGACTGGTCGGCTCCGCCGAGCTGGCCTTCGACCTCGTGCAAGAGACCTTCTGTGAGGCATGGGAAGCCGCGCAGCGGGGATCACCGCCGTTCGTGCCGGCACCAGCGGCGGACGAGGTCGCGCGCTGGCTCTTTCGCGCCGGCTCGAACAACGCGCTCTCGCTGCTGCGGCGGCAGCGGCGGTTCCGCTGGGAGCCGCTCGACGACGTGCACGACACGCTGATCGAGCCGAACGGCGACTTTACGCAGCGGGTGGTCGAGCGCGACGCCCTCGCGGCCGCCCTCGATTCCCTCTCGCCGCAAGACGCCGCCTGCCTGTTGCTGCGCGTCGTCCACGGCTTCAGCGCCGCCGAAACCGGCGCGATCCTCAATACCTCAGCCGAGAACATCAACAACCGGCTCGCCCGCGCCAAACAGCGCCTGCGCGCCGCCTATCTCGATACTCCCGCCAGACTCCGGGAGGCAAGTCAACCGTGATGAACACCCACGAGCCGCCGCTGCCGCTTGAGTGCGCGCGCGTGGCGGCGATCCTGCCCCTCCTGGACGATCCCGCGCTCGACCCGACCCGCGCCGCCACCGCCCACGAGCACCTGCGCACCTGCGCCGCGTGCCGCGTCCGCCGCGACGACTACGCGCGGCTCGACGCCGCCCTGCGCGTGCGCTACGGCCTCGCCTCGGTGCCGCGGCGCTCTACGGAGGAGATCATGCAGCACATCAACGAATCCCCCGCGCCCGACGTCGCCGCGTCCCCATCCACTTCCACGGCCGGCCGTCCCTCGCGCCTGCCCCGTCCACCGCGGCGTTTCGCCGGATTCCGTCCGGCGCTCTCCGGCATCGCGGCGGTCGCCAGCGTGGCGGTCGTCGTCGCCCTGGCCTTCGCGCTCTTCAGCTCGCGCTTCGGCTTTGGCTTCGGCGCCAAATACTCCGGCCCGCCGCGCTATACCTTCGCCGGCACCACCGGCCTCTTCGGCGATGTGAGCATGGTCTCGCCCAACGAGGGCTGGGCGCTCGCCCAGGTGACCAAGACCTCCACCAGCCAGCAGTCGCTGCACGACGTCACGTTCTACCACTATCTCAACGGCACCTGGACGCCGGTGACCGTCCAGACAACGCAGAACTTCGCCAATGGCGGCGTCAGCGGCTTCAACGGCACGATCTCGATGGACTCGGCGACCGACGGCTGGGCCGTGGCGCACAACTTCAACCGCTTCTCGGTGCTGCTGCACTATAGCGGCGGCACGTGGAGCGAGGTGCAGGGCGCGCCCGACATGTGGACCGTGCAGGCGCTCGCACCCAACAATGTCTGGGCCATCTCGGGCCTCAACGACAATGGCTCGCTCCCCACGCTGCTGCACTACGACGGCACCAATTGGACGCCTCAGACAGTCCTCGGCCTGCCCGATGGCAAGGGTGCGTTGGTCGTCAACGTCCACATGCTCTCGGCGCGCGACGGCTGGGCGCTGGTCAATCTGGTGGATCTCAAGGGTAGCTCGGCGTCGCTCAGCAACGGCTCATCTGCCTCGACGGGCGGCAACGCCTCCGGGAAGGCAAAGTCGGCACAGCCCACGGCCACCGCGGCCCCGCCCTCACCCACCAAACCATCCTCACCCTCGTCCAGCGGCGGCTCCTACTCGCCCACCGATACCTACGGCCTGGCGCAGTACAGTGGTGGCGTGTGGACGCTCAAGACGACCTTCAGCGGCGGCGAGTTTGCCGGTTTCGGTACGTTCGCGATGGTTTCCGACACCGAGGGCTGGGTGCTGGGCCAGAAGATCGTCGCGCAGAACGGCGTCACCGAGGGCGTGCCGCTGCAGCAGCTCCTCTATCACTACAAGAACGGCCACTGGAGCACGACGCCGGTCTCGGTGAGCGGCGGCGGCTATATCACGCTGGAGAGCATCACCATGCGCTCGGCGGATGATGGCTGGATCGTCGGCTCGCAATCCAACGTGCGCCCCGGCACCACCGCCTCGAACTACCAGCAGCAGACGATCCTGCTGCACTACAGCGGCGGTACGTGGCGCCAGGTGCGCATCCCCAACACCGGCACGCCGGTCAACGCCGTCACCGGCATCTCGTTCGCCGGCGACGGCACCGCCTGGGCAGCGGGCTATGTCAGCAATCTCTCGCCTTCGCAGACGGTGCAGGATACCGACATTCTGGCGCAGGCCTCGCCAATGCTGTGGAAGCTCTCCACGACAGATGGTGCGTGGCACCTGTATCAGCAGTAGGAGGTCCTCACCCCCCAACCCCCTCTCCCTGCGGGGAGAGGGGGAGCCACTCTATCTGACCTCTGCGTCCTCTGCGTCCTCTGTGTCCTCTGTGTCCTCTGTGTCCTCTGCGGTTGATCTCTGCTCTCTATCCTTCGCGTCCTTCGCGTTCAGCGTCCCCTCCGTCCCCTCTCCTGCCGACGAGCGTGACCCAGTCGCCCTCGACCAGCGCGCGGATGTCGCGCATGCCGGCGGCGCGCAGCGGCTCCTCGGCCTCGCCGCGGCGCTCGGCGATGATGCCACTGGCGATCAGCGTGCCGCCAGGGCGTGTGGCACGCAGCAGCGCGGAGGCGAGCTGGGCGATTACCCGCGCGATGATGTTGGCGACCACCACGTCATAGGTGCCGATCTCAGGGCCGAGCACCGCCAGGTCCGGTGGCAGCGGCGCGTACGGCTCGCCCGCCGCGCCCTCCAACGTCGCCAGGCGCAGCTCGATCCGCTCGGAAACGCCGTTCGCCGCCGCATTGGCACGCGCGGCTTCGACCGCGACAGGACTGACGTCGAGCGCCAGCACCGAGCCGGCGCCCAGCTTGAGCGCGGCGATCGCCAGGATGCCGGAGCCGGTGCCCACGTCGAGCACGCGGTCGCCGGGGCGCAGCGCTTCTTCGAGCGCGATCACGCAGTTGCGCGTGGTCGGGTGCAGCCCCGTGCCGAAGGCCATGCCGGGGTCCAGCTCGACCACCGCCTCGCCCGGCCGCGGCGCATGCTCGCGCCACGACGGCTTGATCACCGTGCGCCGGCCCAGGTGCGTGACGTGGTAGTGCTCCTTCCAGGCGTTGGCCCAGTCGGCCTCCGCCAGACGCCGCACCGATACGTCCGAGATGCTTCCGGCGCCGATCTGGCGCAGGTGCCACATCCCCTCCTCGATCCGCTGCCGCGCTTCCTCGCCCGCCGCATCCGCCGGCACGTAGACACGCACCGTCACCGGCGCCCCGGCGATCGGCAGCGCCACCTGGCCGTCGTCGGCCAGCTCGTAAGGCTCCTCGATGGCGACGCCGCCCTCAGCGTAGCGCGACATCACCTCGCTGATCGCCTCCACCGCCTCCGGCGCCGCGGTGACGGCCAGCTCCAGCCAAAACTCAGGCATCGCTCATGCTCCTATCTCGCAGATGATGATACCGCCGCTCTGTGCGCCTCTCCAGCGCGGTGTAGCGGCGCCATCCGGCAGCGCGCGGTCTCGCCAAAGCTGGCGCGATCTGGCTCCTCAGTGTAGGGGCGAGACATGTCTCGCCAGCCGGGTGGGGTGAGGACCCTATGGCACGAACTGGATTGCGCTCATGAGGGGCGCGAAGAGGCTCGCGGCGTCGTGGCTGTAATTGGCGGCGAGGTCGTCGATCCGCAAGCGATAGTTGTGGCCGTATGCCTGGCAGAAGGCGAAAATCACGATCGTGCGCGGCTGGGTGGTCTCCGGCACGGGGTCCTCCTGGCCCTGGCAGGTCGCGTTGGCAAGTTGAAACGTCATCGTGGGGCCGATGAGGTAGCCCTCGCCGGGGGGGATCTCGCCGTAGACCTGGGTCCGCTGCACGCTGAGCGCGGGTGTGACCGTGATCCCGCTGCCGGGATCGGTGGTGGCGCCGGGGGGATAGGAAAAGGTGTCGCGCTGTGCGTACGGATCGCTCTGCGGTGCGTTGCTGCTGAGGGACCAGCCGGTGGCCAGCGGCTGGGTGAGGGTGTATTTGAGGAAGGGCGTGACGGGCAGCGGGGTGGCCGCCGGCTGCCCCCGATTGGCCGCGGGCGTCTCGGTGGCCATCGTCACGGCGCTTGGAGTGGCCGGCGAGGTCGTCGCGCTTGGCGTCGCCGCGGCACTGGTGGCGGGCGCCTGACTGGAGCCGTCTGAGTGCGCGTCGCTGCGCTGGGGTAAGACGACGGCCAGCGAGAAGGCCGCGGCGGCGAGGATCACGAGCAGCGCCGCGCTCGCCGCGCTCACTACGATGCGCGTGCGGCGATTGCCGCTGATGAAAACCCTCTTCCCGTTCCCCGGCATCCTATCCTACCCCATGCTCCCTGGCGACTGGCGACGCGCGCTGCCTACGATAATACACGCGCGCCGCCCGCGCAAGAAGGTCTTTCGGCAGGCAGCCGCTCAGCCCTCGCCGTCTTCGCCATACGCTAGCAGCAGGTGCGCCATGTGGCGCGTGGCGCGCGCGAAGCCCTCGATGGCGATGCTCTCGTTGGGTGAGTGCGCCCGCGATTCGGGATCGCCGCAGCCCAGCGTCACGATTGGCGTGCCCAGATACTCGCGGAAGGCATGCATCGGCCCCGATCCGCCGATCAATGGTTTGACCACCGCCGGTTTGTCGTATACCTCTTCGGCGGTCCGCACCGTGAGCTGTACGAACGGCTCCTCCGGCGGCGTCGTGCCGGCGCGCTCGCCTCCCAGGTACGTCACCTCCACATCGCCGAAGCCTTGCGCGTCCAGGTGCGCGCGCAGCCTGGCGAGCACGTCTTGCGGGTCCTGCCCCGGCACCAAGCGGAAGTCCATCTTTGCCGTCGCCTCGGCGGGCGTCACGGTCTTCGATCCCTTGCCCTGCCAGCCGGAGCCGAAGCCGGCCACGTTGGCGGTGGGATTGTAGACCGCGCGCTTGTAGGCGTCGCCGGTGTGGCCGCCGACGAACTCGCGCACGCTGTAGGTCTCGCGGGTGTGCTGCTCATTGGAGGGCATCGCGTCGAGCAGGCGCAGATCGCTCTCGGTCGGCGGCGCGGCGCTGTCGTAGAAGCCGGGGATGCGGATGCGCTCGTCGGGGCCTTTGATGCTGCCCAGCGCCCAGATCAGACGCCAGGCGGCGTTGGGCAGATTGTGCGCCTCGCCGGAGTGCGCGTCGCGGCTGAGCGTGCGGACGCGGAACTCGACGTAGCAGATGCCGCGCAGCCCCAGCACCACCTCCGGCCGCCCCTCATGGTCCACGCCGCCGAACTCCCACACGCAGGCATCAGCCGCCAGCAGATCGCGGTGCTGCTCGACGAACGGCTCCAGGCTGGGGCTGCTGATCTCCTCTTCGCCCTCCACCAGGAACTTGATGCGCGCCGGCAGCCTGCCCGTGACACCCCGGACCGCGCGCATGGCGGCGATGCGCGAGACGAGCTGGCCTTTGTCGTCGGAGATGCCGCGGGCATAGAGCCGACCGTCACGCCGCGCCGGCTCGAAGGGCGGCGAGACCCACAGCTCCAGCGGCTCCGGCGGCTGCACGTCGTAGTGGTTGTAGCAGATCAGGGTGTGGCTGCCCTCACCCCCCGCGGGCGAGGCGGGCCTCGCCCCTACATCCGCGCTCGATGTGGAGGCGCTGGCATCGGCGTAGACGACGGGGTGCCCGCTGGTGGACATCACCTGCGCCTCGAAGCCCGCCGCGCGCAGCAGACCGGCGACGCATTCGGCGGCCTCCGCAATCCCCTCGCCTTTGGCCGAGACGCTGGGGATGCGCGCCAGGCGCTCCAGGTCCGCAAGCGACTCCTCCAGATGATCGGCGATGTAGCGGTCAACCTCATCGTAGGGCGCGGGCATGGCGGCGGCTCCTATCTGGCTTCGCAGGCGTTCTGACTCGTGTATCCAGAGTATACCCAGGCCGCAACCAGACCTCAGTGCCGGCCGCTCATCGGCGTCCGGCGGACCTCCCGACGATGCCGCCAGACGTGTTCACCTCCAATGCGGGGCTAGCCCGCGCGGGTAGGCTTGGCGGCCTCCGAACCCCGTAGGCGCGGATTCATCCGCCGGACCCTCTGGTCAACGGTCGCATGATCTGCTACTATTACACGACATGGCCTGGTGAATCGCGCGCGAGTTGCGAAGTGGACTAGGCCAATTCTTTATGACACACACCAATCGAGCACGGTCTCGGATTGGTGGCGTGCCGTGCGCAAGACGATATGAGAGGGCACAAGGGGGTGCGCGATGGGCGCTGCGGCGAAGCGGCGGACGGCTCGCAAGCCAGCGGAGAACCCGCTGGACGGTTTCGACCACATCACGTCTATGGAGCAACACGGCCACGAAGAGCTGGCGACGTGCATTGACCGCGAGACGGGCCTGCGAGCGATGATCGCCCTGCACGACACGACGCTGGGCCCCGGCCTTGGCGGGACGCGCATGTGGCGCTACGAGTCCGGCAACGCGGCGCTGCTCGACGTGCTGCGGCTCTCAGAAGGCATGACCTATAAGGCAGCGGTAGCTGGCCTGCCGCTGGGTGGGGCCAAGGCGGTCATCCTGGCGGACGGCAAGGAGGAGCGCAACCCAGAGTTGCGCGCGGCGCGCTTCCGCACTTTCGGGCGCTTCGTCGAAAGCCTCGGCGGGCGCTACATCACCGCCGAGGACGTGGGCACCGGCCCCGACGACATGCGCCAGATTCACACCGCGACCCAGCACGTGGCCGGCTTGCCACGCGAGGAGGGTGGCTGCGGCGATCCCTCCCCAACCACGGCATTCGGCGTCGTGCGCGGCATGCAGGCGCTGGCCGAGGATGCTCTCGGCAGGCATTCGCTGGAGGGCGTGCGCGTCGCGGTCCAGGGACTAGGGCACGTGGGCATCAGTCTGGTCGAGCAGCTCCTGCGCGAACACGGCGCGGTGGTGGTGGCCGCGGACGTGCGGCCGGGCGTCGTGCGGGAGGCGCAAGCGCGCTTCGCCGCCGAGCCTGGCTTCAGCCTCGCCTCACCCGACGAGATCCACATGCAGGAGTGCGAGATCTTCGCGCCGTGCGCCCTGGGCGCCGGGCTGAATCCCGTCACCATTCCCCAATTGCGCTGCCGCGTCGTAGCGGGCGCGGCGAACAATCAGCTGGCCAACGAAGATCGCGATGGCGAGCTGCTGCGCCAGCGCGGGATTGCCTACGCCGTGGACTACGTCATCAATGCGGGTGGGCTGATCCACGTCATGCAGGACGTACAGGCGCGCGGGGCGTGGTCCGACGCCGACGACGCGGCGGTGCGGAGCCGGGCAGCAGGTATCTACGACACGGTGAAGCGGGTGCTCGACCGCGCGCGGGCCGAGGATATCTTTCCGCATCAGGCAGCCCGTGCCATCGCGCGCGAGACGATCGCGGCGGCGCGCGGTCCAGCCTAACGCCAGCGATTCCGCTCTCCAGCCCGCGCAGGCGGGCTTCGTCGCCGCAGGCGCTTAGGCGCGGGTTCACCCGCCGGCCCCCCGTCCTCGTCCACGCACCAGCGCTCGCTCACGGCCATCAAGGGCAAGTCGTTAGGGTAGACACGTGCGCTGCTGGCCGGAGATTAGCCGCGGCACATCAGACCGCCTGCTGCTCCTACTACACGCAATGCCCTTGGTGCGGTATCACGCCTGCAAGAACGTCTGCCGCGCCCGGATGCCGGCTTCGAGCTGCGCGGCCTCCTGGTTGAGCGCGGAGGCGGCCGCCGGCGACCACGCGTCGGGCGTGAGCGCGAGGGCCTGATCGCGCAGCGCCATCGCCGGGGCGATCAGCGCGTAGTCGTGCAGCAGCAGGTCGCCCAGCAGCCGCGCCTCGTCACGGAAGCGCGCCCACACGCGGTCGGTCGGCGGCACGGCCATGTTGCGGATGCGCGTCTCCAGGTCGGCGGCGCGCTCTTGCAGGCGAGCCATGGCGTCGAGCTGCGCCATGCGGTCAGCGGGTGGGTATGGCTGCTCGCGGCTGGGCGGCGGGATGAACTGCCGGCGATAGGCGGCGCGCAGATCGCGCAGCGCGTTGGTCGCCTCGCCCAGCGCCGCCGCCGCCTGCCCGCGCACCAGCAGATCGTCGGCGCGCATGCGGTTCTTGTCGTCGTAGAGGTTGTAGCCGTACGCGCCGAGCAGATTGGTGAGTTGCTGGCGAACGGGGCCAGGATCGCTCACGACTTGCGCCCTCCACCGCTGTTGCCGGCCGCTGGCGCCGTCTGCTGCGCGCTCTGATCGGCCGATGCCAGCGGCAGCGCGACATTGGGCATGGCGCCGGCGATCTGGAACGGCGCGCCGACCGCCATATTGGGCGCCGAGATGATCCCGTGCTCGGCCATCAGCATCGCCGTGTAGTAGCGCACCGCGTCTAGCTCGCTCAGCCCAAACGCCTTGAGCGAGATCAGCTCGCGCATGCGCGCCTCGCCGGGGAAGACCAGCACCTTCACCAGGTCCAGCGTGATGCCGTAGGTGCTGAGGAACTCCTGCAAATGCTCGTGGACGATGGCCGTCAGGTCGTGGATCTTCTCGTTGACCTGCTCCAGCGGCGTCACCTGCACGAGCTGGTTGATCGCCTGCTCCACCACCGGGCCGGCGTAAGCGTTCACCTGGTCGGTGGTCATCGCGTGGCCGCTGTAGGGCAGGTGCGTCACCAGCTTGGCGGCGTCCTCCTTGGTGGCGACGTGGATGTAGTAGTCCACGTCGTAGGTCATCAGCGCCAGCTCGCGCGAGAGCGCCCGCCCCTGCGCCTTGAGCACCAGCTTGGCGCGGTTGACGTAGAGCGCCTCGTACTGCCACGGACTCTGCCCACCGTAGAACGCCTGCTGCAGCGAGCCGAGCAGCGGCTTCTGCGGCGTCGAGACGGGATACTGGCCGGTCTCGTACACGTCGAGGATCGCGCCGCGCGACTTGAGCACGCAGAAAGTCGTGCTCTCCACGGTGAGCAGCGAGCCGCTCATGATGTCGTTGTTGGGGTAGTGCCACATCAGCACATTCGGCCCCATCACCTCTTCGCCATCCGGCATGAGGGTCGAGATGACACCGCGAACGCCGGTCATAGCCGATCCTACCTTTCTGCCAGCCTTCGCCGGCGCATGAGCGCGTGCTGGCGCATGCGCCTGTCGTGGCGATAATCGCCGCATCGGGCGTGCCGGTTGATCGCCGGCATCCGGCTCCCCTGGTCGCCTCGCCCTTTGCGAGAGGCGGTGATGGGCAGGCGTCGCCGATGGCGCGCAGGTGTGGCTATCGTATCGCCCGCGGCATGTACGTGCGAGGCAGGCACGTGGTTCGGGCGATGCATGGCCCAGTGATGTCTGAAGCCATCACGGCGGGCAAGAGGACTGTAGGGCGAGGTCGTGGACTGAAGGACCCACGGGTAATCCCCTACATGACCGCCGGCCACACTGCGCGCAGCACCTCGGCGAAGGCAGCGCGCTCCGATGGCGTGCCGACCGTCACGCGAATGCAGCGATCCAGCGGCGGCGCGCCAGGCATGCGGATGAAGACGTCGCGCGCGGCAAGTGCGGCCAGCAGCGCGCGGGCACGGTCGGGCGAGCCGGCATCCATTGTCACGAAGTTGGTGGCCGAGGGCAGTGGCACCAGCCCCAGCTCGCGCGCCAGGGCGGCGTACTCCTCGCGGCCGGCGGCGACCGCCTCCACCACCGAGCGCAGGTAGTCCTGATCCGCCAGCGAGGCCAGCGCGCCGGCCTGGGCGACGAGGTTGACGCCGAAGTGCAGCCGAATCTTCTCGAACGCGGCGATGGTTTCGGGCGCGGTGATCGCGTAGCCGATGCGCGCACCCGCCATGCCGTGTGCCTTCGAGAACGTGCGGAAGCGGATCACGCGCGGGTCGTCGGCTTGCACCGGCGGCAGCGTGCCCGGCGGCGCGAAGTCGCCGTACGCCTCGTCGAGCAGCAGCACGGCGCCCTCCGGCAGCGCGGCGCGGAAGGCGGCCAGCTCGGCGGCGGGATACCACGAGCCGGTGGGATTGTCGGGATTGGCGAGGAAGACCAGCCGCGCACTGGTCCGCCGGGCGGCGTCGGCCAGTGCATCGAGGTCGTTGCGGTTGTCACGGTACGGCACGCGCTCCAGCCGGCCGCCGTAGCCCTCGACGTGGTAGTTGAAGGTGGGGTAGGCGCCCAGGCTGGTCACGGCCACGTCGCCGGGATTGAGGAACGCGCGCACCGCCAGGCCCAGCAGGTCGTCTATGCCGCTGCCCACCACGATGCTCGCGATTGGCACGTTGTGGTGCGCGGAGAGCGCCGCGCGCAGCTCGTAGTTTTCGGGGTCGGCGTAGTTTTGCACGCCCGCCGCCGCTGCTCGCATCGCGGCGATTGCACGCGGCGAGGGACCGAAGTTGCTCTCGTTGGCGCCCAGCCGCAGCGCAAAGGGCCGCCCGCGCGCACGCTCCATCGCCTCCGGAGCGACGAACGGGACGCTGGCAGGCAGCGCGGCGACGATCTGGGCGTAGGGCGGGTCAGTTCTCGCGCTCACGGGGGCACTTCCTCTCCATGTCCATGCCAGGCCGGCACACGGCGTCGTGTATGCCCTACTGTACTCCTCTGACTCAAGCGGAGGGGAGACGGAGAGCACGAACTTCGCGAAGAACACGCGAAGGACGCGAAGAAGGAAGAGAGTCGAATCACCAGGCTCCGATAGGTCGTCCAGACCAAGCATCCGCAGAGTCAGCATGCTTCGTGCCAGGGGATTACCCGCGGTGCATCAGACCGCCTGCCCGCCCCCACTCTACCCCTGCCCACCGCCACAACCGCCCGAACAGATCTGAATCCCGCCACGCGGATCGGCCGGACTGCGCGAGCAGCCGCTTTTGACCCTCTCCTGTCCCTCCGCGTCCTCCGCGTCCTCCGCGTCCTCCGCGTCCTCCGCGTCCTCCGCGTCCTCTGCGGTTGCGCTCTCTGCCTCTCCCCCTTCGCGTCCTTCGCGTTCCCCGTAGCCCTCAGCCTGCGATCTCAATCTCGTCGTGGAGCGCGAAGACGCCCGGCACGTGCCAGATGTCTTGCTCGGCGGTGGCACGGTGGCGCGCCGAGGGCAGCGTGCCGCGCACGACCACATTGCCATCGTGGACGCTCACACGCAGGCGGGCAAGGTAGGGGGCGATGGCGGGGTTGGCGTCGAGGATATTGAGGATGTCGCCCGTTACCGCGTTGTCGCTGCGCAACTGCGCGCAGGCGGCCACCTGCTCCGCGCTGGCGTCCAGATGCAGCGTCTGCTCCTCGCCAAAGAGGCGCTCGGCATCGGCCTTGACGGCGCTCACCCAGGCCGGCGGCACCAGCAGCTCGCGCCCCGCGACCCTGAGCAGCGAGGCCATCGGGCTGGTGATGTATTCCACCGAGGCCACCACGTCGCCACGGACGCGGACGAGCAGATTCATCACCGCGCCGGTTTCGGCATCGATCGCGATGCCGCGCAGCTCGCCCACCTCGCCATCGTGGCAGACCACGCGCAGGCCGCCGCGCAGTGTAAAGGCGTCGGGGGTGGGAGTCGGCGGCTGCACATCGCTCAGCGGGAACACCCGTGCCTCACGCTTGGGGGGGAATAGACCCGTCACGGCGCGCAGACGGATCCATCCCTCGCCGGTGCGCGGGCGCAGCCGCACGTCCCGCAGCTTGCCACTCGGCCCGTTTACGCCACGGTAGCGCGCTGGCACACTGGGGACGTCATCGCCGCGAATCTTGCTGCCGAATCGTAACACTTGCCGCACCGCAAAGTCTCCGCTCAGGGGCGCTCCATAGTCGCCGCGCGCAAATCCCGGACCAACCATCGCCATCGCCGCCACCCCTCCTCCTCACCTCGCCGCGAGTATTCTATCCGCGCGCCGCCCACGCCCGCAAACTCGGCAGATTCAGGATCACATCAACCACCGCACTTTACGACGCATTATCTGCCCGCAGCGCCACATTTCGCCCCGCTGGCCCGGCATCTCTGCCGACCCGCCTGCGTGACAACGCCGAGATGGCCCACCTTCTCGCCCCCACCCATGCCGACGTGTTATACTGTGTGCCACTGTGTGCCACCCTTGAAGCGTACGCTGTACACCCGTGCGAGGCTGCATAATCCGCATGTCGAAGAGGATCAAGCAAGTTCTGGTCGCCAATCGCGGCGAAATCGCGCTGCGTGTCATCCGTGCCTGCCGCGAGATGGACATTGAGACGGTAATCGCCTATTCCGAGGCCGACCGCGAGTCGCTTCCGGTCAAGCTCGCCGATAAGCGCATCTGCATCGGCCCCGCGCCATCCGCCAAGAGCTACCTCAACATGCCCAACATCATCACCGCGGCGCTGCTCACCGGCTGCGACGCGGTCCATCCGGGCTACGGCTTCCTCTCCGAGAATCCCAGCTTCGCCGAGTTCTGCGAAGATGTCGGCCTGATCTTCATCGGGCCGCCAGCGCATGCGATGGTGACGATGGGCGACAAGGTGGCGGCGCGCCAGGCGATGCAGGCGGCAGGGCTGCCGATGCTGCCCGGCACCGACGCGCTGCGCACGCTCGGCGAGGCCGAGGCGGCCGCGGAACGAGTCGGCTTCCCGCTGATGCTCAAGGCGGCGGCCGGCGGCGGCGGGCGCGGCATCCGGCTGGTGGAGCGCGCCGACCAGTTCACCCACGTCTTCACCACCGCCCAGAGTGAGGTGCGCGAGGCGTTCAACGACGACGGCCTCTACATCGAGAAGTATCTCGGCCGCGCGCGCCACGTCGAGCTGCAAGTGCTCTGCGACAACTACGGCAACGGCGTCTATCTGGGCGAGCGCAACTGCTCGGTGCAGCGCCGCCACCAGAAGCTGCTCGAAGAGTCGCCCAGCCCCGGCCTGCCCGAGCGCGTGCGTCGTGAGATGGGCACCCGCGCGATCGAGGCCGTCTGCGCCCTCGGCTACCGCGGCGCCGGCACGCTGGAGTTCCTCGTGGACGAGGACGACAACTACTACTTCATGGAGATGAACACGCGCTTGCAGGTCGAGCATCCGGTCACGGAATGGGTGACGGGGCTGGACCTGGTACAGTATCAACTGCGCGTGGCGGCGGGCGAGCCGCTCGACCTCCGCCAGAGCGACGTCACGCTCAACGGGCACGCCATCGAGTTCCGCATCACCGCCGAGGATCCCGCGCTGGACTTCCGTCCGCAGACCGGCATCATCGAGGATTACCTGCCGCCTAGCGGACCAGGCGTGCGCGTGGACTCGCACCTGTATCGCGGCTACGAGGTGCCGCCGCACTACGACTCGCTGCTGGCGAAGCTGATCGTCTGGGCGCCGACGCGCGACGAAGCGATTGCCCGCGGCCGGCGCGCGCTGCGCGAGTTCGTGCTGGAGGGCGTGCCCACCACCATACCGTTCCACTTGCAGTTGCTGGATAATCCCGTCTTCCAGCGCGGCGAGACCTATACTAACTTCCTGGCCGAGCACGGCGCGGAGCTGGCGCTCAAGGCCCCCGCGTAGGGACCGATGGCATGCACCCTGCGCGGAGGGTGGAAGCACATACAACCAGAGCGAGGTGCCAATAGCATGAGCAAGCGCGTAGTCGTGACCGGCATCGGTATGGTGACGCCTGTCGGCAACGACACCCCGTCGTCGTGGCAGGCGCTCACCGAAGGGCGTTCTGGCATCGCGCCGATCACCAAGTTCGACGCCTCCAATTTCGAGGTGCGCATCGCCGGCGAGGTCAAGGGCTTCGATCCCGCCGCCTACATGGACCGCAAGGAGATCCGGCGCAACGACGGCTTCGTCCGCTACGCGCTGGCAGCCACCAAGCAGGCGCTGGCCGACGCCGAGCTGGCGATCACCGGCGAGCTGGCCGACGAGACCGGCGTGATCATCGGCTCGGGCATCGGCGGCCTGGAGAGTTGCCACGAGCAATTCAAGATTCTCTTCGACCGCGGCCCCGACCGCGTCAGCCCGTTCTTCATCACACAGTTCATTACCGACATCGCCGCCGGCTATGTCTCGATGCAGATCGGCGCCAAGGGGCCGAACTTCGCCACCGTCTCGGCCTGCGCCACCGGCGCCAACGCTATTGGTGAGGCCGCCGAGATGATCAAGCGCGGCGACGCCCTGGCAATGGTGGCCGGCGGGTCGGAGTGCGGCATCACGCCGATGGGCATCGCCTCGTTCGCCCAGATGCATGCCCTCTCGCGCCGCAACGACGATCCAGCGCGCGCCAGCCGGCCGTTCGACCGCGACCGCGACGGCTTTGTGGTGGCCGAGGGCGCGGGCATCCTGATCCTGGAGGAGCTGGAGCACGCGCGCAAGCGCGGCGCGCGCATCTACGCCGAACTGGCCGGCTACGCCTCGACC
This sequence comes from Ktedonobacterales bacterium, assembly GCA_036376595.1. Classification (GTDB taxonomy): domain Bacteria; phylum Chloroflexota; class Ktedonobacteria; order Ktedonobacterales; family JADMIN01; genus SMAG-U1939. The sequence continues at coordinate 15,035 of DASVAA010000203.1, forward strand.
GCCGACGCGCATCACATCGTCGAGCCGGCGCCCGGCGGCGTGGGCCTCGCGCGGGCGATCGCCAAGGCGCTCAAGAAGGCTAGCCTCAACGCCGACGACGTGCAGTACATCAACGCGCACGGCACCTCCACGCCCTATAACGACCGCGAGGAGACCGCCGCGGTGAAGACGTCCTTCGGCGACCATGCGCGCCGGCTCGCCATCAGCTCGACCAAGTCTATGACCGGCCACTGCCTCGGCGCCGCCGGTGGCATCGAGGCGGCCATCGCGGCGCTGGCGGTCTATCACGACGTGCTGCCGCCGACCATCAACTACGAGCATCCCGACCCCGAATGCGACCTCGACTACGTGCCCAATACCGCGCGCGAGGTGCCGCTGCGGGTCGCGCTCTCCAACTCGATGGGCTTCGGCGGCCACAACGCGGTGCTGGCGATGACCAAGTTCACCGGCAAGTAAGGGGTTACGGGGAACGCGGAGTTCGCGGAGTTTCGCGGAGGGCGCGAAGAAGAGAGAATCAGAGAGAACGCGAGGGCCGCGAGACAGAGATTTTCCGTAGGGGCGTCCGGTGGACGCCCGTCCGCCGTGAAAGCGGCAAGCAACGATACATCACGAGACGAAGGGCATTAGGGCAGGTATGACGGAGAAGCAGTTGCTGGTGAGCCGCGTCAAGGCGCTGGCCGAGGCACTCGAAGGCAGCGACGTGACCGAGCTGGAGCTGAACGAGAACGGCACGCGCATCGTCTTGAAGCGCCACACGGAGCCGGTGGGCGCTGACGCGTACCCAGCCAATGCGCCGGCCTTGCGCCGTCCGCGTCCGCGACACCTGCCTGCCTCGCTGGACGGGTCAAGTGGCTCGCCGGCAGGCATACCCGCACCAGAACCCACGGTCGCGGTGGTAGCGCCACTCACTGGCGTCTTCTATTCGCGTCCATCACCCTCCTCCACGCCGTTCTGCCAGCCTGGCGAGACCGTACATCCGGGGCAGTTGGTCTGTATCGTTGAGGCAATGAAGGTCTTCAACGAGATCCAGTGCGAAGTCGGCGGCACGGTGACAGCCGTCGTTCCCAAGGACGGCCAGCTCGTGCAGAAAGGCGACGCCCTGATCCGTGTCAAACCCTTCTGAGCTGATCGAGACCACCCCGCACGAGATTGGCGCCCCCGGTCCCGTCGCACAGGCGCGTGCCGCGCTCGCCCGCCTGCGTGCCGTGCGGGCTTTCCTCGCCACGCCGCGCGGCCAATTGACCCTCGCCTGGGGCTTCGTGCTGCTCGGCATCGTGCTGCTGATCTCCTTCGGCGGCCAGCGTGCGCTCGTGCGCTACCAGTCGTACCAGGCCAGCGCTTTCGACCTTGGCAACATGGACCAGGCTGTCTGGAACACGCTGCACGGCCATCCCTTCCGCTTCACGAATATCGGCCTCGACTGGAACGGTCCCCCGACCCGGCTCGGCATCCACGTCGAGCCGATACTGCTCTTGATCGCGCCGCTCTACCTGATCCACCAGGGACCCGAGACACTGATCGCGCTGCAGAGCGTCTCGCTCGCGCTGGGCGCGATCCCGATCTTCCTGCTGGGGCTGCGCCGCCTGCCGGGCCATCCACTGGTGGCGGCGGTGCTGGCCGGCGCCTATCTGGTCACACCCGCGCTGCTCGGTTCGTTCTTCTGGGACTTCCATCCTGTCGCGCTCGCCATGCCACTGCTGGCGCTGGCGATCTGGGCGCTCGATGCACGGCGCTACGGCTGGTTCGTGGCGGCCGCGGTGCTGGCGGCGATGACCAAAGAAGACGTCGCGCTCTCGCTGGTCCCGCTGGGCGTCGCGCTGATCCTGTGGCGCGGCAAGCCGCGGCTGGGCGCGGGGGTCGTGCTCGCCTCGCTGGCCTGGGTGGGCTTCTGCTTCCTGATCGTCCTGCCGCACTTCAGCGGCGGCGCGCAGGGCGGCAACAACTACTGGTATCGCTACGCCGCGCTGGGCGCGACGCCGGGCGAGGCCATCGTCAACGTGCTGACCCATCCTTGGATTCTGATTGGTATGGCCCTCGGCGATCCGGGCAAGCGCACCTACCTCTCGATGCTGCTGCGCATGTCTGGAGGCCTGGGCATCTTCGCCCCGGCGCTGTGGATCTGCGCACTGCCGGAGCTGGCGATCAACCTGCTGAGCGCGCATATGGAACAGTACAGCGGCTTCTTCCAGTACAACGCGACGATCGGCGCCTACCTGCCGGCGGCCGCGGTCTACGGCGTGGCCGCGCTCTACGCCACGCGCCGCGATGCTCCCCACGCGGGCCTGCGCGGGCGCGTTCCCGCTCTCGCCGCGTGGCTGCCCGAGCGGGTGCGTGCGTGGTGGCACGCCGCCGGGCGGGGCTGGCTCGCACTGCTGGGGCGCATCCCCGTCTCCACGGGCTGGCTCGGTCCGCTGGTGATCGGCTGGCTGGTCGTCAGCACGCTGTGGAACCTCCAGGCGATCATGCCGCGGCTGGAGCCGTTCTGGACCGCGGGCGCGCGTCCGGTGCGCTATCAGGCGCAGATGGATGCCCTGCTGGCACGCGTGCCGGCCAACGCGACGGTCGCCGCGAGCGACACGCTTAATCCGCACCTCAGCGACCGCTATACGATCTATCTCGTACCCGATCCGCGCTCGTGGACGGCGGAGTACGTCGCCATTGACGCCCCACACGCCGATCCAGATTCAGAGATAGCCGACCGGGCCATGCTCAGCGCGATGCTGGCCTCCGGGCGCTATGAGCAGTTGGGCACGGCGGGCGAGATCGTGCTGCTCCACCGTACTGGCCCGCCGATCATCCCGCCGTCGTATACCTCTGGAGGCTGAGATGCCTTTGCCGCGATGAGGGATCAGCTTGTGCCCTCTGTATCGTGGGTGGGGCGCTGTGGTATCAGGCGGATGAGATCGCGCAAGACCCGATTGACCGTCTCCGAATCCGGGAAGTAGGCACGCACGTCGGGATCGAGGACCACGACGCCGGCCGGTGCTGTGATCTCATGCACCTCGGTTGTTCCATCGGCGCGATGAACGATCCTCGTATAGCCTCACTGAGACGCCGCCGCGTGCTTGCCGCATACCCCCTGCGAGAAATCGTATGCCTCATCCATCTGATACCTCGCGTCTGCCCGTCGTGAACGCAGCGTCACTATACCACCGTGTCGCCGCGCCGCATACTCCCTCTCGGTACGACATTCGGCACGATTTATGCTGCCGGCCGGCGTGATCGCTGGCGCCAGTTGGTTGGGTGGCACAAGCAGGGCAGGGCAGGGCGGAGAAGCGCCAGATTGTTCGATCAGTCGCCCCATTGTATCCCCACACGGAGGCGCACAGTATGGATCCAACCACGTTCGTGTTCCCGCCATCGGCATTCATCCCCCTCGCCGTCGGCTTCTTCGGCCTCGGCGCAGGCTACTTCATCTGGGGTGGGCAGGCATTCTTCGGCGTGCCCGCCGCGGGGGAGGGCGTGGAAGCTACGAGGATGAACCAGACGATGGGCATCTGGGGCTTCTTGCTGCCCGGATTCATGCAGTTCATCACCGGCGTCTACATCCTCGTCGGCATCACGTGGTTTAACGTATTTGGCCCCACCGGCTCAAAGGCCACATCGGCGCTCCTCATGGCCGGGCTGGCGTTCACCGCGTACGGCGTCCACTGGTTCGGGTTTGGGATTCGCCGCTACATCAACTCCAACCCTGCTCCCGACGCCTGGGTCGCGGTCGTCTTCTTCATCCTCTCGGTGCTCGGCGTCGTCGTCTTCATCGGCGCCAGCGACATCCCGGTGGCGATCGTCTTCATCGGCCTGTCACTGATCTACCTGTCCGAGTTCCCCGCGCGCTTCGGCTGGTTCCCCTTCGGCCTGCGGCTGGTCGCCGTGTGGCAGCTCCTGACGGGCATCTGGCTGATGTACCTGACCTGGGCCGTGACGCTCGACATGTCGCTTGGAGCTAAGTGGCCGATCTGATCCATCAGCTCGCTCGTCGTGACCCGCTGGATGACCTAGCGATTCCCCGCGCATGAGCGCTACGCGGCCCTGGCGTGGTCCTGAAGCGCGGGGATCGCCGCGTCCATGTCTGCGCCCTTCGTGGCCAGCACTCGCTCGCTAGGGTGACGCTGGCCGTTTCGCCGTGCGCGTCTCATCGCGTAACCGTTTGACAGCCCGCACACCGCGGGCGTAGCATGCGCGCGACACCGTTCCCATGCCGGAAGGAGGCAGGCGCACCATGACCCCTGACGAGCAGAAAGCCATCGTCAGCCGCTACCTGGACGAAGCGTGGAACAAGCGCAATCTGGCGGTGATTGACGAGCTGATGGCCCCCGATTACCGCCGCTATACCGCCGCCGGCACCCTCGACCGCGAGCGCCAGAAGCAGCGCATCGGCGCCTTCCACGCCGGGCTGCCGGACCTGCGCCTGGTGGTGGAGCGCATGCTCGCGGAGGGCGACGAGGTCGCCTTCCGCATCCGGGTCAGCGGAACGCACGATGGCCCGCTGCTGGGCATCGCGCCCACCCATCGGCCGGTGACGGTCACCGCGACCGACATCCTGCACTTCGACGAGCAGGGCAAGATCGCCGAGCACTGGGGCAATCTTGATGAGCTGGGCCTGCTGCGCCAGATCGGTGGTCTGCCGCAGTCCAGCTAGCCCACTGAGTAGCCGCGAACTTGGTACAATGCGGGCATCACCTGCGTTTTCGTCATCAGCCGAAGGGATTGTCCCCTATGTCCGCCCTGGCCGATGCCGGCGCGCCGCTGCTCGACCTGCTCTTCCCGCCGCGCTGCGTCGCGTGTGGGACGCGCGGTGCCGTGCTCTGCGGCGAGTGTCGCGCGCGCATCCAGCCGCCGGCGCCGCCGCGCTGCCCGCGCTGCGGGGCGCCACTGCCGGGCGAGGGCCTGCGCTGTGCGGTTTGCGCCGCCGGTCACAGTCCCCAGGCGCTCGACCACCTGATCGCCGCAAGCGTCTATGCGGGCACCGCACGCAAGGCGATCCTGGCGCTCAAGTTCGAGGGGCAGCGGCGTGTTGCCAGGCCACTGGGCGAGCTGCTGGCGGCGGCGGTGCGTGAAGCCGGCGAGCGCCCCGATGTGATCGTGCCGGTGCCACTGCACCACAGCCGCCTGCGCGCCCGCGGCTATAACCAAGCCGAGCTGCTGGCCCGCCGCTGCGCCCGGCTCCTGGGCATCCCCTGTCGAACGGATGTGCTGGTGCGCACGCGGGCCACGCCGCCGCAGGTCGGCCTCTCGTTGGTGGACCGCCGCCGCAATATCGCTGGCGCCTTCGCCCTGGCAGGCGGATCGCGCGCCGCGGCTTTGACCGGTCAGTGCATCGCCTTGCTCGACGACGTCGCCACCACCAGCAGCACCCTCGATGCCGCCGCGACTGCCCTGCGCGGCGCGGGACCCGCCGCAATCCTCGGCCTGGCTGTCGCGCGGACCGAACGCCCCGACGACGACATGGCACCCATGGCCCGCGAACGGAGCGCGCGATGATCGGCGCGCTCGCGCCCAGGCCCGCGGCGCACGATATCGAGATCCTGGTGCTGCTGGTGCTGCTGAGCCTGGCTGTCGCGCTCGTCACCCGCAGGCTGCGCTTCCCCTACACGCTGGGACTGGTGGTCGTTGGCCTGGCGCTGGGAGCCTTCCATGCGCTGCCTGAGTTGGCGCTCAATCCCGACGTGGTGCTGTTCGTCTTTCTGTCGGCGCTGCTCTTCGAGGGCGCCTGGCGGGTGGACGTGCGCGCGCTGTTGGGCAACTGGCTGGCGATTGTGCTGCTGGCGGTGCCGGGCCTGGGCATCTCGCTGCTGGTGGTGGCGCTGGTGGCATACTGGGGCGCGGGCCTGCCGCTGGGCCTCGCGCTGCTGCTGGGGGCGATCGTCTCGCCGACCGACCCGGTCGCGGTGCTGGCACTGCTGCGCCAGCTTGGCATGCCGGAGCGACTCTGCGCGATTATTGAGGGCGAGAGCCTCTTCAACGACGGCGTCGGCGCGGCGGCGTTCCAGTTGATCCTCGGCGCGCTGCTGCTCTCGCTCGGCCTGAGCGGGCCGCTCGCCGGCCTCTCGACGTTGGCGGTGGTCCTCAAAGGGCTGTGGCTCTTCGGCGGCGGCATCGTGCTGGGCGTGGCCATCGGCCTCGGCGTCTCGTGGCTCGTGCGCCCGCTGGAGGAGCCGCTGATCGAGACCACCGTCACCTTCTGCGTCGCCTATGGCTCGTACCTGCTGGCTGAGGAGCTGGGCACGTCGGGCCTGCTCTGCGTCGTCGCCGCGGGCCTCACGCTGGGCAGCTACGGGCGGCGCATCGGCATGTCGGAGACCACCACCGGCGTCGTGGATACCGTCTGGGAGTTCACCGGCTATCTCGCTAACTCACTGCTGTTCCTGCTGCTGGGCGTGCAGATCGGCGCGCATCCGCTCACCGGCGCGCTGGCGCCCATCGCCTGGGCCGTGCTCGGCGTGCTGGCAGGGCGCGCGCTGATGGTCTGGACGTTGATTCCGCTCCACGACGCCATCGTGCGTTTCGTCGGTGGCATCACCACATCGCAGCGTCCCGGCACCTACGGCCACACGCCGCTGCCGCGCGTCTGGCGGCCGCTGATCCTATTCTCGGGGCTGCGCGGCGCGCTCTCGCTGGCCCTGGTGCTGGCGCTGCCGGCGGCGGTGCCGCAGCGCGGGCTGCTGGCGCTGACGATCTATGGCGTCGTGCTCTTCACGCTGCTGGCGCAGGGCATCGCACTGCGCATCGGCCTGCCCCATTGGCCGCGCGCCGAGCCGCCGCACACGCCACAGTCACACACAGCCTGAGCGCGTCGCGCTGCCCCGCCCTGCCCTCATGTCTGCGCGGCAGCCCGAAACCACTCGCATCACGAGGCATCACCTCGCTATCGTATGATTACGGATGAGCACCGCTGCCCACGAGCGAGCCGCGCCCGGCCGGATGCGTTCTGGCTGATACCAGGTCGCGAACAACACCATAGCCAATACATGATGCCGCAAGACCGATCCGCCGCTATGGCGCGCGGTTTGCGTAGGGGAGTATGGCAGGTGCGCTGCGTGCCGCGTGGGTCTGGCTCGTCGGCGTGCCCGCCGCTGGACGCCCGCACCGGATGACGGATGCTCGCAATGAGGCGTGGCACGGATTGATTGCGAGGTGAGAAGCGATGCAGCAGCTCGCGGGACACGTCACGGCAGCGGTTGGCGACGGCACCGAGCCGCGCTACTGGCCGATCGCCCACTACGGCGCGCTCGGCGACTGCCGCACCGCCGCACTGGTGGCACCTAACGGCTCGATCGACTGGTGCTGCCTGCCGCACTTCGACAGTCCCGCGGTCTTCTTGCGCCTGCTCGACGCCCAAAAGGGCGGCTACTTCCAGATGCGGCCGGCGGGCCAGTCGCAGGCCACGATGGGCTACCTGCCCGGCACCAACATCCTCGAAACCACCTTTACCGGCTCCGGCGGGCGGCTACGGCTGGTGGACTTCATGCCGGTGCGCAAGCGCAAGCGCAATCACCCGCTGCTGCACGAGCTGGAAGAGCATCTGCACCTGCGCCAGCCGACGCCGCTGGAGGTTCTGGAGCGCGAGACCGGCAACGACGTCGCCGCCGCGCACCGCCTGGCGCGCATGGCAACCTGCCTGGAGGGCAGCGTCGAGCTGGCGCTGGAGCTGAAGGCCACCTTCGATTACGCCCGCCGCGACGCCAATGTCGAGCTCCAAATGCTGCCGGCAGGTAGCGCGGGGGCGATCGTGAACGCCGGCGAGCGTTACCTCGTCCTGATCGCGCGCCGGGTGGCGGGCCGCGGGCCGGAGCCGGTGCGGCTCGATCTCGCCTGCGGCGACGATGGCGTGCTGCGCCTACGCACCACACTGCACGCTGGCGAGGGGCTGTGGGCGGCGGTGAACTACGCCCGCGGCCGCGACGAGGCCGAGACGCTGCTGGCCGCGCTCGTCACCCATTCCTTCCCCGACGACCTCAACGAGACGCGCGTCTTCTGGCGCGATTGGTCGGGCAAGTGCGCCTACAACGGCACCTACCAGTACGCGATCCTGCGCTCGGCGCTGGCGCTCAAGCTCTGCACCTTCGAGCCGACGGGGGCGATTGTGGCCGCGCCCACCACCTCGCTGCCCGAAGATGTGGGCGGCGTGCGCAACTGGGACTACCGCTACACCTGGCTGCGCGACTCAGCCTTCACGCTCGGCGCGCTGGGGCGCCTGGGCTACTTCGGCGAGGCGCGCGACTACTTCCACTTCCTGCACGACCTACAACTCTCCTCCGGCGCCGACATCCGCATCATGTATGGCATCCGCGGCGAGAAGGGCGAGGCGCTGGCGGAGCACGAGCTGGACCACCTGGAGGGCTACCGCGGCTCGCGGCCGGTGCGCATCGGCAACGGCGCCGCGATGCAGCGCCAGCTCGACGTGTACGGCGAGCTGCTCGACGCCGCCTATGGCTACGAGATGCAGCAGGGCTACCAGAAGCGCCGCGGCCTGCCCAACCGCGATCTGCGCACGCTGGCGCGCGTGGTGGCGGACTACGTGGCGGCGCACTGGCGCGACCTCGACCGCGGCATTTGGGAGGTGCGCGGGGAGCCGCGCGCCTTCGTCTACTCGCGCGCGATGTGCTGGGTGGCGCTCGACCGCGCCTGCCGCATGGCGCCGGGCCACGGCCACCACGCCGAGAAGGAGCGGTGGGATGCGGCGCGCAACGAGATCGCCAAGGACGTGCTGGCCCACGGCTACAGCGCCCCGCTGCGCAGCTTCGTGCAGTACATCGGCTCCGATCTGCTCGACGCCGCCAACCTGCGCCTGCCGATGGTGGACTTCCTGCCGTGGGACGACGAGCGCATCCCGGCGACCGTCGAGACCACCGCGCGCGTGCTCTCCAGCCCGACCGGACTCGTGTACCGCTACGGCCCCGACCATCCACGCCACACCGCGACCGGCGGCGGCATCACCAGCAGCGACGTAAATCCCAGCGACGGCCTGCCGGGCAAAGAGGGCGCCTTCCTGGCGTGCGCGTTCTGGATGGTCGAGGACCTCTGCCATCTGGGCCGCATCGAGGAGGCGCGCGAGCAATTTGAGAAGCTGCTGCACTTCGCGGGACCGCTGGGTCTCTTCTCGGAGGAGGTGGACCCGGAGAGCGGTGACGCGCTGGGCAACTACCCGCAGGCCTTCACGCATATCGGCTTGGTCAACGCCGCTGTTGCGCTCGAAAAGGCGCAGGAGGGCAGGCTGCTCCCCCACCCCGGCCTGCACGGCAAATGAGGTACGCACTCGACGCCAGATGCAGTGTCGAGTAGAATAGCGACGAGGTGGGATGCCACTGGCGGCGGCGCCAGGGAGAGACGCCAGATCGGGAAATGGCAGCGGCATGGGTAGCGGAGACGGCGGCAAAGGGGCCGAGGGCGACGCGCGCACCACGCCCCCGCGTGCGGTAGATCTGCGGCGGGGGCGGCAGCCGGAGATCGAGATTCTGGCCGCCGCGGCCTTCGATTTTCTGCTCAGCATCCACGTCTGCGTGGCCTCACCGGAGCTAGACTACACCGATTACGACATCGGCCGCGACTGGATCGTCGCCGCCCGCGCGCGTTGCGCCGCGCGCGATCCGGGCGCGCTGGAGCTGCTCGACCGCACCTTCGGCGGGGTAGTCCCCGGCGCGCTGCACGCGACCCTGATCGCGCTCGTCGCGCTGGTCCCAGCCCCGCGCGATAGCGGCGACCTGCTCGACTGGCTGGCGGCCGCGCCGCCCGAACAAGTGGTGGAGGCGCTGCTCGACCAGGAGGGCCTCGGCGACGACTGGCGCGATCTGCTCCGCGTAGCGCTGGGGCGCGGCAGGGGCGTGCGTGATGCGCGGACACGGCTCGCCGCCCGCTACACTCCTGGTGTGCAGCCAACCGTCACGGCACTGCTCGCGGACGCCGGGGGCGCGCGGCGCGATCTGGTGGGCGCGCTGCGCGTGTGGGACGAGGTGGTGTTCGTGCCGGAGCGCGAGCGCGTGCTGCCGCTCGTGGAGCGCGAGGCAGCGATGCTGGCGCGCCAGCGCTCGGAGCTATCCCACGATCGCTTCCTGCGGCTGGCGATGCGCGGCGTGGAGTGGGAGCGGCCGGCCTCCGCGCTGCGCAAGGTCATCTTCGCGCCCAGCTACTTCAGCCGCCCCGCCGTCTTCTATCACTTCTGGCACGGCACACTCACCTTCTGCCTGCCGGTCGAGGCAGCGATCGTAGCCGCCGAGCAGGGCGCGCGCGATCCACGCGCGCCGGCCGAAGAGACGCTGCGCTTCTTCGAGGCGCTGGGCGACGATACACGGCTGCGCATCCTGCGCCTCCTGGCCGAGCGCGAGATGTATCTGACCGAGCTGGCCGAGCGGCTGGGGCTGACCAAGGCGACCACCAAGCACCATATGGTGCGGCTGCGCGCGGCAGGGTTCGTCACGCTCTACGACCGCGACCGGATGACCTTCTACGCGCTACGGCCGGGCATCCCGCGCATGGCCGCGCGCCTGATCGATGACTACCTGCGCGGCGCCCGCCTGCCCTCCGGCGAGTAGCGAAGCAAGATGACCCTTTCTCGTGCCGTAGCTGAGTGGAGGTTTTGCTCCTATGGTACAGGTGCCGACACGGCAACCTCGCCTCTCGCTCTCATCGGTGCTACTCTTTGCCGCGACCTGTCTCGCTGCCCTACTGTGCGCGGGCTGCGGCGGCGGAAGCAGCGCGGCGCTCTCACCCTCACCCATGCCCTCGGTGCTGCCCACCCTCATGCCCACCGCCACCCCAGCCACCCCCACACCGCCGCCGCCTACCGCAACTCCCGTCACGAATTGCGCGGACGCCGTCGAGGCGCGGGATACCAAGACCACTTTGCAGTTCCCGTTGCCCGCCAACACGGTCACGTATCGGCGTGGCGCCGCGGCGGGAGCGGGCTTCTATCTGGAATGCACGCTGGGCGCGACGCAGGCTTCAATCATCGCATTTCTCAACGCTCAGTTGCCCAATGCCGGCTGGCACCCGTGGAATCCGCAGACCGACGACGCGGGCGGGTGTGGGACCGAAGCCAACTCCTACTGGTTGTGGGTTGACAGCCAGGATGCCGTCGGCTGGGACTTCAACCACGTGACGCTGCCCGAATGGCACCTCACCTTCTGCATTCTGGCCTTCGCCACGCCTACGAGCTGATGCGCCGACCGCCCTGCCACAACGGGGTGGTAATTTGCTCAAGTATGTTGTTGGCAATGAGGACGACGGCGACGCGCGTGCTGGGGCATGACTGGAGCATCCGCTGCGGTTGCGTGCTGTGGGCGCCACAAAGCGCGATGAAAGCGAAGGACAAATCATGCGTAGCGAGAGTGGTACGTCCTGGCTCATGAGTGATGATGAGGCATACTTACTCCAACTGGCGTTGTACATTCGCGATGCCTGTCAGCTCCTTGTTGCCATGCACCCTTCGATTCCTCCACTACAGCCACCCATTGCTCCGATCGCACCCCAGCTTGCCACGGTGAACAAGACCGAGGCCGCGGAGCAGTGGAACGCCTGGTGGCAAGAACTGTTGCAGCAGCACCTCACCGCTACGAATACAGGCGACCTGAATGCGGCTTATGCGTTCCCCGATTTTGCGGCCCTCGCGCACAGCCCTGACTTGCAAGCGAGTTTGCGCCTGTGTTTTCGCCAGGCGGTCGATTGGATCAACGCGCGCATGCGCGAGTTCATCCCCTCCATCCTCTCTGCGAATCAGGCAGGTATCGAGCGAGAGGTGGTGCGCGAGCTTGAGCACGAGCGCGGTCGGCCGGTGAAGACCTTCCGCTTGCGTATCATCTCCCTCCCGGTCCAGGGCAAGCATGCTTGGTCGATAACGCCGAGTAGTGCCATCATGAGCTATGAGTTTCGATTTGATGCGGCACCGTACCGCAACTGGCTGCGCGCCGCGGTCGCCGCGGTGGCTTTCTGATGACGTTGTCGAATCTCATAGTTGGGCAACGCGCCCTCAGGTTACTGCGGTTACAACGACCTCTTGAGAAACGCCCGGTCCTCTGTGGGGCCTTCAGCATGACCAGCAAGCCGATCTGTCCCCCAATGGAGTGGTAATTTACTCCTACACGTACTCCCCCTGCCGGATGCACACGGAGCCCGAAAATACCGGGTCGCAGAGGGTTTGCACGGCGGCGCGAGGGTGCGCGCGCGGAGTATGCTTGGATAGCACACGTGGCAAGGCGGCGGCCCGGTCGCAATGCGAGGCGAACCGGCAATCTGGCGAGATGCCCGGGCGCGTGCCGTGGGAGCACCAGCTGGGACCGGGCAGCGGGCAGAGGTGGGGGAGCAGCATATGATGAACGATTCCGACGCGAAGCGTGCCCGCGATGCCGCCGTGGACGCCGCCACGACCGAAGACGAGATGGCGACCGCCGCCACGCCCGCCGTGACCCCGCGCGAGATACACCATGCGCACGACCTGGCGGGACTCGACGTGTTCCCCTCCGACGAGGCGCCAAAGGCGGATGTGATCGCAGCCGAGGACGATGAAGAGGCGCTCGACGCGACGCGGCCCCGCGCCGCCGCCGTGCTGCTCGATGCCGACGCTGCCGCGCATCTCGCCGCCGACCCCGACATCAGCGCGCCCGCGCGGCAGCTCCCCATCGTGCGTGCTCCCCAACCCGCCCCACCCGCCCCGCCCGCCCAGCTCCTCCAGGCACCGCGCGACCACGAGTACGCGGCCGATGAGGGCGATGTGGCATATGACGATGAGGATGAGGACGAGGGCGACGAAACGGTGATCGCCCAGGCCACGCCACGCCCGCGCACGCTCTCCGCCGCCTTCCGCCCGCCGCGTGACGAAGACGCCCCACCCCAAGAACCTCACGAGACGCCGCCACCACGGGACGAGCGACCGCCGCGCGAAGAACGGCCGACGCGCGACGCGACGCTGCCGCCCTTCCCGGCGATGATGCCGCTCGCCTCCGAGCCAGAGCCAGAGGAAGCCGGCGACGCCATCGAGGACGAGCTGGACCCCGAAGAGGAGTGGGCGGTCGCCGATCAGCCGACGATCTACATGCCGCCCAAGCGCGGCGGCGCCACGTCGCGCCCGGCGCCGCAGCAGGAGGGCTGGCCATATCGCCCGCAGCCAGGAGCAGGACAGGGGCCAGGACAAGGACCGGGGCGCGTGCCGTCGGGTCCGCGGCCGGGCATCGTACGGCCGGGGGTACCGCTGCGACGTTTCGCGCCGATCCCCGCGCCGCGCAGCGGCTATGAAGGTCCGCGCCTCGCCTCGCCCACCGGCCGGCCGATGCCGGGCACGCCACCGGACGGCGTCTCACCAGCCGCGCTGGCCGACCCGCGCATGGAGCGCTTCCAGCAGTTGCGCGAGAGCCGCGAGGCGCACGAGCACGGCGACCGCGCGCCGGACGAGACGCGGCCCGTCTCGGAGATGGTGCGCCGCTGGTGGGGCGATCTGATGCCCGGCCTGCGTGGGGCGCTGCGCCACCAGCACGAGGCGCAGGCGAGCGGCGTACACCCTGTCTCGCCCTACGATGCGGCGCCAACCTCCCGGCTCGGCGACGCCTTTGGCCGGCTGACGCAGTCCGCGCGCGACCTCACTGAGCGTGCCCGCCCTGCGCTGCAGCGCATCCACGATCAGGCGGAGCACGCGGCGCAAGCGCTCGTCGGCCGCTTCGAGCAGCCAACGGCGATGCAGCAGGCACCCTTCCTTGGGCCGGGGCGCATAGCCATCTTCTTCAAGTCCGGGGTCACGGTAGGCCAGGCGCACGCACTGCTGGTGCGCCGCCAGGCACGGCCGATGCGGCTGATCCCCCGCAAGCACGGCTTTCTTGCCGCGGTGGCGCCGGGACGCGAGGCCGAGGTTTGCGACGGCCTGCGCGGCCACCCCTACGTGCGCGACGTAGCCTACATCGCCTACGACGGCGCCGGCCAGCCGATCGACGAGCAAGAGGCGTAGCGACAACCAATCCACCTGGCGAGCGTTCCGCCGCTGCGTCATGCGTAGGGGCGTCCGACGGTGGATGCCGGACACGCGCATGCACGCGCGATGCGTAGGGGCGTCCGGTGGACACCCGGCACGTCCGGCCACCGTGCGATGCATCACAGGGAGGGCAGCACGCGCATGGCGGTACGCGGCGACGGCGAGAACGGCGAGGACAAGGGCGACGAGAGCGACGAGCAGCACACCTGGCCGGAGGCCCTGCTGCCGGCGCAGGCGGCACGCGAGTGGATCGCCACCTCGCTGCCGGGCAACCCGCCGGTGGTCGGCCCGCTGATCGTCCATCAAGCCAAGGAGTGGGGCGCGACGGCCTCGTTCGCCACCCTGGACGCCCAGACGACGGCCAGTGGCGCACACAGCGGTCGCGAGGTGATCCTCAAGCTCTCCACGCTGCCGCTCTTCGCCGCGGCGCCGCGCCTGGCCGCGCTGCTGCACGCTGCCGCGCCGGACGCCATGCCCGAGGTCATCGCCTGGGATCAGCGCGACGGCTTGAGCCTGACGCTGTTCCAGCCCTTCGAGGGGCGGCCAGTCTCCGAGGTCCACGCGCTGGCGCCGCTGCTGGAGACGGCGCGCACGCTGGCGCGCATCCAGGTGGCGATGGCCGCGCTGCCGCCGGACGAGACAGCCAGCCTGCTGCGCACGCCAGTCGCGCAAATCCCGCGGCTCTTCGATACCGTGCTGCGCGACGTGTACGAGCGCCAGATGGCCTATTGGGCCGGCACGGACACCGGACGCGCCATTGCGCGCCAGTTCGCGCTGCCGCCCGATCTGCCGGCGCGGCTGGAGGCTGTGCGCCCGCACATCGCCGCGTGGGCCGCCGAGCTGGCCTCCGGACCCTGGCCCGAGACGGTCGATCACGTGGACCTTCACGGCGAGAACGCGGTGCTGCGCACCGCTGCCGACGGCAGCATTCTGATCTTCGATTGGGAGGAGGCGGTGCTGAGCGCGCCGTTCTTCTCGCTCGACCGCCTGCTCAACGACGCCCGCGAGCTGGACCTGGGCGAGCGCGCCGCGTGGTCGCCGGACTCCGCGCCCGACGCGGCACTCTATACGCCATCCGAGGTCGCGCTGCGCGATGCCTATCTCGCCGCGCTGCCGTGGGGCACGCCGGCCGCGCGCGAGCGGGCCTTCGCGCTGGCGATGGCGCTCGCCCCCATCAAGGCCGCATACGAGGGCATCGAGCTGGGTGAGGCGCTGGGCTGGGATGCCGCCGACTCGTCCTTCGGCACCGCCTGGGCGCTCGCCCGCGCGCTGCCCCGTTGGCAGGCGCTAATGTCATCAGAGACTGGGTGACCATGTAGTTTGCGCTGAACGGTGACCACGTGTGAAAATTCATTCGCTGCACACCTAGCGGGCACCTCAGTTCCGCAAAGCACAACGGCAGCAGCCTGCAGCGAATGTATCTCTCGCCCTGCTCATTGTATTCTCAATAGCCATTCCGGTGTATCCCCGAAACCTCGCTGCCCAAGATACTCGTCGTAAGTCGCAACAGGACAACAGCGCCATGCCTGGATCGGCTGCTGAGTGCTAGACGTTGGGCTTCTCTGATGCTCGGCGATTATCGGCTAACTCCAGGTGCTTCATTTTGTTGGCTATGTGCTAGTCGCGCATAATAGCCCGCTAGCCACCTTGAGTTCGCCATCCTATTTTCGGAAGTGATGGTGTCGTATGAGCCGAAAGAAGTCAGATGCGCTCTCGCAACACACTGCCGTCTCCGCTCTGTCCGGATATCTTTACCAATTGCAGCAGGCGGCCTTGCACTTGTTCGCTCTAACCGAAGGCGAAAGTCTGGGCATTGAAGTAGTGGACGATCTTCACGTGGAGCGATCAGGACAGGCAATCGAGCATCGCCAAGTGAAGTATCACCAAGGAGCATCGCGCCCGCGCAGACTTTCCAATCGCTCCCTAGACCTTTGGAAGACACTGGGTATCTGGGCTGCGGCAATTGCTGATGGCTCCTTGGATTTGTCGCGTGTACAGCGGCTTGTTCTGCTCACCAGAGCCTCACTTGCCGCCAAATCGATAGCTTCTATGATTGCTAGCGGCGAGGACCCAGAAAAGATCAGTGCAACCATTCTAGATCTGCAGCCACCGAAGAATGTACACGCCCGGGAGGGGCTAGAAGCAGTGCGCGCGCTATCCGCAGGGCAGCGCGCCACGCTGATTGGTCGCCTAGAGATATACTCGACTCAGCCTACCTTGCAGGGAGTAACTAGCGAACTCAAGAGGCGTCTGCGGAACCACGGATTCCACGAGCGCACCCTGGATCTTGCGATAGAACGCACGTATGGTTGGCTGTGGGAACTGGTGACTACACGACTTGACGTAGGACGTGGTAGGGCGGGCGTTTTGATCGCCGAGGCAGAATTCCACACGGCTCAATGCCGCATCCGAGATGAGCTAACTGACACAGAGCTACCAGCGCGGTATCTTGCAGCGCAGGTGCCTGAGTCCGAGATCAAGTGCCTGGAACAGAAGCTGTTCATGCGACAACTGGCGCTGATTGACGCCAGCCAGCGAGTGAGGCAGCGATCAGTTCTAGCGTACTTCCGCGCGAGTGCAGAACGTACGGAGTGGGGTGAGCGTGGAGAGATTCTTCCCGATGAGCTGCTTCGATACGACCAAGATCTCACTGAACGGTGGGAGACAGAATTCGATTGTATGTGCTCCGGTGTGCCACTCAATGCGGCAGAGCAGGAACTGCGTCGCAGGGGACTTGAGCACTTTTACGTGATCGAGCGTCTCGACGTGCCGATTCGCTCTGGATGGCTTTATCGATACCTAACAAGTGGGAGTTACCATATCCTCGCAGACAGAAGGAGGGTCGGGTGGCATCGCGACTTTGCTGCTCGGCTCACCGCACAGGACCAACAACCGACAGAGGAGGATGACCATCCATGAGGATGCTATCGCTTTGGGATCAATTGGCACAGGTGGAACCTGTCGAGATGACGCGTCTTCTCAATCCTGCGTATTGTGCCATGCTGCTCGCGAGATGTGCCGTGAGCTATCAAAACACATCAGCCAATGTGGCGCGGCGCGGCCTACCCTATGCACTCGTATATCTGTGCCTACCGCTGACGCTCCACGCAGGTACCCGCACCTCCATTAACCGCCACAACAGCGAATACGGCTTGCACCGTTACGTGCGTGAGCACCCCGAGGCGCTCTTCCACCTCCCCGAACGGGTCGACGGACTTCGGTCCGCAACGACAGACGGAATGCTATTCGGCACTGCCTACAATGTGCTAGCCTTCGACACTCAATCAGCTTCCTTCACCGGCACGAGGAGCATTGTAAGCAGACTCACGGCAGCGAATCTGGACCAAGATGCCGCCGTAGCAGTGCGGGCAGCAGATCGACTCGGCGCATGGTTCGGAAACCTTACGACTACTGAAGTGTTTCTCTTTCTCGGCCTTCGGCCGTAAGGAGTATCAAACATGGAGTGGTACATCAGGGACATCATTATCTACGGACAGGGAGACGACCTGCGCCAACTGTCATTCCAGCCAGGCGTAAACATTATCACAGGTGATAGTCAAACCGGCAAGTCGGCGCTGATCGCAATCGTAGACTACTGCATGGGGGCACGAGAGTATGAAGTCCCTGTCGGCGTAATACGTGAATTCGCTCGCTGGTATGCAATCCGACTGCAGACGCCGGCGGAACAGATATTCATTGCGCGAAGAGAGCCAGGTGGCCGGCGAACTTCGGACCAGATGCACATGATCGTGCAGCACGAAGTCGAGCTTCCACATGCAAGCCAACTGACCGCGAACAGTTCTCGAGAGGCAGTTATTGGAGACCTATCTCGGCGCCTAGGGATGATGGATCAGTCGCTTGCGCTTTCCGAGTATGACCACGCATGGGTCGAGCCACCCACGGCGCGAAATGTAGTACCATTCCTGTTTCAGCCACAGGGCGTGATCGCCAACAAAGATCAATTGTTCTATAAGACAGATGAGGAAAGGCACCGGGAGCACCGGCAGCGGTTACAGCGCATATTCCCGTACGTTCTCGGGGCGATCAATGCTGAGTATTTCCAACTGAAGGGTGCCCTCGATGCAACTAAGCGTGAACTTCGGCAACAAGAACGTCTCCTAAACGAGCGCCAAGCGCTGGCTGGAGATGGCGTGAATATCGCACTTTCGCTGTGGCAACGTGCCATTGCCCTTGGATTAGTGGGGGCAGAACAACAAGCACCAAGCACGGAATTGGACGAGCGTACCAATTTGGCAGGAGACCTTGCCGCGTTACGGCTCCGGCTAGCAACTTTGGTCGAATCTGCCAGTGTTACTCCGTTACAGCGTCCACTTGTAGCGGGTGATCCTGAGCGAGCCGCTGCATTGGATTCGCAATCCCGCGAGATCCGAAACGAGATTGCGGCCTTGCGCCAGCAGCTTTCCTACGCCCGCGAGTTAGCTGGTGAAGCAACAGACTTCGCTGGTGCCCTTCGATTGCAGCGCGGTCGCCTACGAGCGGTGAATATTGTGCCACAGTTAAATGCGGAGAGTGCAGCGTGTCCAGTGTGTAATCAGCCGGTGGCAGGCATCGTGCCCGCGGTGGAGCGTATTCGGGCGGCTAATCAGGCAGTCGAAGCAGAGCTTGATGCAATGGCGACCGTGAGTCCGGCTCTGTCGAGACATATTGCAAATGTGGAATCGGTGCTTTCAGTTCGTCGCGCGGCCTTGGCTCAAGTAGAGTCAGAACTGGCACAACTCTATTTGGTCCAGGCCGATGCGAGTTCCGCAGAGGCGGCGTGGGCAGAGCAACAGAGACTTATCGGGGCAATCCGCTTGTATCTGGACCAGGTACCGGCAGCTCCGCACGACACAGCAGATTTGCAACGACGAAGTGATGAGCTTCGCAGGCGTGCTGATCGGCTCGAGCATGACCTCGAAGGGTTTGATTCGGCCGACCGTTTGGAATCGGCGCTTATCCTTGTGGCGCAGTTCATGTCTTCGCTTAGAGCCCAACTTCATCTCGAGAGACAAGATGCGGCACTGCGCTTAGATATCAAACGACTTACCGTCGTGCGTACATCCCCCGCGGGGCGACCCGAGCGCCTAAATGAGATTGGAAGTGGTGAGAACTGGGTTGGATATCATTTGTGTGCCCTGTTCGCGTTGCACACATTCTTCCTTCGTGTTGGTAGCCCCGTGCCTGCGTTCTTGTTCCTTGACCAACCCAGTCAGATCTACTTTCCGCAGGAAGGTACAGGGGCTGGAGCAAGCGAAGCAGAGCGTACCGACTGGGAGGCAGTGAGCAACATCTATCGGATGATATTCGGCGCTGTCGAGGCATTGCATGATCAGCTCCAGGTAATCGTTGTCGATCATGCCAATTTGCAGACCCCGGCAGCATTCCAGTCCGCAATCCGATACAATTGGAGAAACGGGCAGAAGCTCATCTGAGGCAGGAGCCGACGAGCTTCTCCCCCGAAGACGGAGTACCCGTTGCGCGACATCAAGCGATGAGACTGCGCGCGACACGATACTACGGCGTCGCAGCCTCCGCGGCATCCAGGCTCGACTCAGCGGCCAGCAGCTCGGCCACCACCGCGCGGCTCAGGTTGCGCTCGCGCCCGGATCGGTCGCGTCCAGCCGTGGTCGCGGCGCCATCGTAGCGCGGCGGGCGCAGGCGGGCGCGCAGCGCCACACAGAGGCTATGCGCCAGCATCATATGCGCATCCTCCACCTGCTCGATACTCGGCGAGGGCACGCGGATCGCCAGATCGCAGAGCCGCGCCAGCTTGCCGCCGGTCGCGCCGGTCCAGCCGATGGCAACGGCACCCGAGTCGCGGGCGACGCGCGCGGCGGCCAGCACGTTGGGCGAGTTGCCGCTGGCGCTGATCAGCACCACCACGTCGCCGGGCCGCACCAGCGCCGCGAGCTGCTCGGCAAACACCCGCTCGTAGCTCGTATCGTTGGCCCAGGCGGTCATCAGGGGCATGTTGTCGGTCAGCGGCACCACGCGGAAGGCCGGCACCCCCTCGGCGCGCGTGCCCTTGGCGAGGTCGCAGGCGAAGTGCGAGGCGGTCGCCGCGCTTCCGCCGTTGCCCAACGCGAAGACCGTGCCCCCGCGCCGGTGGCAGCCGAGCAGTAGCTCGGCCACGCGCGCCGCCGCGGCCATCGGCATCGCCGCCACCATGTCGCCCAGCTCGCCCCAATAGAGGGCAATATCGTGCTGCATCATCGTGAGAGTCCTCCCTCTTGCTGCACCCAGCCCAGCGGATGCTCGCGCATCTCGGACCCAAAGCGCGCTGCCGAGTCATGCCCCAGCGCTTCCGATTCCTCCTCGACGGCTGTCGTCGGTCCCACCAACCCAGCGCCGTCGAAATCGAGATCAAAGGGCATCTCGATTAGCCCGCGCTCGCGCAGCGCCGCGCGCAATCCCTTCTGCCGCCGCCGTGGACAGTAGAGCAGCAGGAAGCCCCCACCACCCGCGCCGGTGATCTTGCCGCCCAAGGCCCCCGCCTCGCGCGCCGCCGCGTACCAGGCGTCGATCTCCGAGTTGGAGACCTTGCCGGAGAGCCGCTTCTTGTGGACCCACGCCTGGTGCAGCAGCTCGCCGAAGCGATCCAGCTCCTCGGCGGCCAGCGCGTCGCGCATGTCGTACGCCAGCTCCTTGATGCTGTGCAGCGAGCTGATCACCTCGCGCTTGGTGGCGCTGTCGGCGCTCTGCTGGCGCAGGATGCCGGCGGAGTTGCGCGTGCGGCCGGTGGAGAAGAGCAGCAGTCGCGACGAGAGCGCGGCCACGGTGTCGGCGGGCAGGTCGAGCGGGGTGACACGCACCCCCGCCGCCGAGAACTCGATGGTGTTGAGGCCGCCGAAGGCGCTGGCGTACTGGTCCTGCTTGCCGATCGGCATGCCCAGCCGCTCGATCTCCAGGCGGCAGGCCGTGCCGGCGGCGGTCGCGGCATCCATCGGCAGGCCGAGATAGCCGGCGAGCGCGTGGGCCAGCGCGACGGCCATCGCGCTGGAGGAACCCAGCCCGGAGCCGGGCGGAATCTCGGAGGCCAGGAAGAGGTCTACGCCGCTCTCGCGCAGCCCAAACGGCGCGAATGCCTCGATGGCGGCTTTCGGCAGCGCCAGTGGCTCCTGCACCGGCGGCAGCGTCCGCGGGCGGAAGGTCTCCCAGGCATGGTAATCGCTGGAGCGCAGCCAGAAGCCGCCGTCCGCTGGGCGGCTGGCGATCGCGTGCGTGTAGCGCGCGATCGCGGCGCTGACCACCAGACCGCCGTGGCGCCGGTAATACGAAGCGAGGTCGGTGCCCCCGCCGGCAAAGCTGATACGCACTGGCGCGCGCGCGATGACCATGTATGCCTCCTCCTGATTCGTCGCTGCACTTCCTCCCATTCGGCATGCCAAGCGGTTGAAACCGCGCCTCAGGGGCCTGCCGGCCGCAAAACCCGCCCGCGCGGGTTAGGCACGTGCCTCTGCTCTCTCCTCCGTTCCCTCCGTTTCCTCTGTGGTGAATCCCTCTGCTCTCCCCCTCCGCGGCCTCCGCGTTTCCTCCGCGAGCTCCGCGTTTACCGTTACCCCCTACGGCCAGCTCGTCTCGGTGACGGGCGTGACGATCATCTCTTGCAGCGCCGTCTGCGGCGGCATGGTGATCGCGCAGACGATGGCGCGCGCCACGTTGGCCGGGTCCTGCAGGTTGTCGGGGTCGGGCATCGGGATACCCTGCTCGGCGAAGCGATCGAAGAAGTGCGTCTTCATCCCGCCGGGGATCACCGTCGTCACACGGATGCCGTCGCCGCGGCCCTCCACGCCCAAGGCCCGGCTGAAGCCGACGAGGCCCCACTTGGTCGCGTGGTAGGCGGCGGCGTTGGCCCATGCGCGGGTCGCGGCCGTCGAGGCGATGTTGACGAAGTAGCCCCAGCGCTGTTGCCGCATGTGGGGTAGCGCCGCTTTGGCGAAGAGGAACGGCGCGCGCAGGTTCACCGCGACCACCTTGTCCCACTGCTCCACGCTCATCTCAGCCACCGAGAGCGTGTAATCGATCGCCGCGCAGTTGACCACGATGTCGAGATGCCCCAGCCGCGCCACCGTGCGCTCGACCGCCGCGAAGACCGCGTCCTTATCGCTCACATCGCAGGGGATCGCCAGCGCCGTGGCGTCTTGCTCGCGCAGATGCTTCGCCACCTGCTCGGCAGCCTGCTCGTTCACGTCCACCACCGCGACGGCCGCGCCCGCCTCGGCCAGCGCCAGCGCGGTCGCCGCGCCCAGGCCGCTGCCCGCGCCCGTCACCAGTGCCACCCTGCCCTGCAAGTCATTGGTCCTCATGCGGTTGCCGTCGTCCTTTCTAAGAGATCGTTCACGTCATGCTTGTGGGTCATCGCCGCTGGGTCGGGTGCGGCGCGGTCGCGCGCCTCCAGCTCCGCCAGCAGGTCGCTGAAGAGGTCGGTCGCGTTGCTGCGCCGGTCGGCCACGTTGGTCGGCAGCCCCAGGTGGTAGGTCCCGCTTGGCAGGATGCCGCAGCCGCCGTAGCGGCGGATCAGCAGGAACTGCACGACCACCTCCTCGCCTGCGTGCTGGCTGGGCAGCCGACCCCAGAACGAGAAGCCGCCCACGTCGAGCAGCTTGCGCCGGTCGTAGAGCACGTTCGCCCCCCCGACCCAGGCGACCTTGTAGCGCACCGCCCGGCCGCCTTTGACCAGCTTCTGCTCCAGGTGCAGCGGATTCGCCGCGTTGTTGACCTTGTGGCGCTCCCACGGCACCGTCTGCGGCGTAAAGGGCTCCGGCGTCACCGGCCCTTGCCATAGCTCGATGTGCTGCTGGTGCGGGCGCTCGTCGTCCAGATACTCCAGGCCCGTCGCCGGGCAGCCGACGAAGCCGCAGCCCTCGGCGCGCAGCACGTCGAGCATGCGCCGCATCGCCGGCGGGTCGAGCAGCACGTCGTCGTCGAGGAAGTGGACGTACGGCGCGCTCGCCTGCTCCAGGAGGAAATGCCGCTGCTCGGCCATGCCGCGGCGCGGCAGGTGGTGGTGCAGCGTCACCCGGTGCCCGTGCCAGCGCAGCGCCCGGACGAGCGTCTGGATCTCGATGCTCTCCAGGATCGCCTCGCCGTCGGGACTCTGGTCCGAGACGGTCACGTCGAAGTCCTGGAAGGTCTGGCCGATCAGGCTCGCCAGCACAACGGCGAGGCCCGTCTTGCGCCGGTAGGTTGGGATCAGCACGTCTACAAGGGCCATCCTGGGCTAACCTCCCATCACTTCTTCGAGCTGCGGCATCTCGACCGCTGGCGGAGGCGCGTCCATCGCCACACGCGGCCGTGTCACATCTCCGGACAGCAGCTCGCGATAGAGCGCCGCCGTGCGCCGCGCCACCGTCGCCCAGGTGAACTCGCGCTCCACCCGTGCCCGCGCCGCACGCCCCATCCGCTCGCGCCGCGCCGGATCGCGCAGCAGCGCGCGCAGCGCTGCCGCCAGCGCCTCCGGATCGCGTGGCGGCACCAGCAGCCCCGTGCGCCCATGCTGGATGGTGTAGGTGATGCCGCCCACCGCCGAACCGATCACCGGGCGCCCGCAGGCCTGCCCTTCGAGCGGCGTCAGGCCGAACGGCTCGTACCAGGGCGTCGTCACCGCCACGTCGCCTGCGTCGTAGTAGAAGCGCAGCTTGTCCGCCTGGCGCTTGCCGGTGAAGATCAGCCGGTCGAGCACGCCCAGCTCGCCCGCCAGCCGCTGCAATTCCCCGATCTCCGGCGTCGCCTGCGGGTCGGGCGTCTCGCTCTCGCCGCCCACCAGCAGCAGCCGCACGCGCCCGATGTCATCCGCCACCTCATAGTCGCGGATGTATGCTGCCAGCCCGCGCACCCCGTTGCGCACGTCCTTGCGCGGCAGCATCCGCCCGACGTAGACCACCAGCGGGTCGTCCGCCTCCAGGCAGATCGCGCGGCGTGCCTCGTCACGCGGCAGCGGGCGGAACGTCTCGGTATTGACCGCCGAGGGAATCACGACGACCTGGGCCGGATCGGCGCCGTAGTCGCCAACCAGCTCGTGCTGCTCGGCGGGGCACTGCGCGATCAGCCGGTCCACGCCGCGGATGACCTGCACCTCGACGGCGATGCGCCCATCGGGACTGGTGTCGGCGGCGCCCTGGTGGCGGCGCTTGGTCTTGCCCATCGCGTGGAAGATCTGCACGACTGGCACGCCCAGGCGCGCGCGCAGCTCGGCGGCCACCCAGCCCGACATCCAGAAGTTGCCGTGGATCACGTCGTAGCGCAGCCGCTCGCGCGCCACGAAGCGCAGGAAGCTGTCGCGGAACCGCGGCATCAGCGGCCACAGATCGTCTTTGGGCAGGAAGCGCGCGGGTCCGGCGGTCAGGTGGACGACGCGCACGCCCGGCGCCCAGGCGACGACCTCAGGCAGCGCGGGATCGTCGCGGCGCGTGAATACGTCCACCGCGATGCCCTGCCCCAACTGCGCCAGGTTGCGGCTCACCTCGTCCACGTAGACGTTCTGGCCGCCGGAATCCACGCTGCCGCGCAGGGCGAGCGGGCTGGCGTGCTCGCTGAGGAACGCCACGCGCAGGCTCGTCTTCCCTGGCTCCATCGGTTGCATAGAACGTCTCCTTTCAGTCTGCTCAGTCTGCCCCCATTGACGCCATCTTCCGGCCCGCCCGCGTGCGCATGCCGCCGGTCACCAGCGCGAAGGCGGTGTTCCAGTCGCGGGCGAAGCGCTCCATGCCGAATCGCTCGCGGGCGACGGCCCGCGCGTTGCGTCCCAGCCGCCGCGCCTCCTGTGGGTCGGCCAGCAGGCCCTTCATGCGGTCGATCAGCTCGTCCACGTCGCACGAGACGTAGCCGGTCTCGCCGTCCTCGATGACGGTGGGCAGCTCGGTGGTGGCGAGCGCGACCACCGGCATACCGATGGTCATCGCCTCGATCACCGCCAGTGGCAGGCTGGTGTAGCGCATCGGGCTGAAGAGGAAGCGATACTGCCCCACGCGCCGGTGCAGCTCGCGGTAGGGCACGTCGCCCAAGCCCCCCATCCGCTCGGTGTCCATCCCGGCCGCGTCGAGCGGGACCACCTGGCGCACGCGCTCGAAGATGTCGTAGCCGGCGATGCGCGGCCGCTTCTGCATGCCATTGGCGACGGTGATGCCCCGCTCGCGCTCGCCGGTGTAGACGGCCGCCGGGTCAATGGCGACGCTGTGCTCGATCACCATCGCCGGCGTGCGCCCGCTATCCCACATCAGGCGGTTGTAGTGCGTCACGTGGACCAGCAGCGTACCGGGGTCGTCCATCGGGTGGCGCGTGTCCACCGCGCTCGGCCTGGGCGTGTTGTGCTCCAGGTAGATGCGCGGCAGCTCACGCTGCGCCTCCGAAAGGATCTCCGGCCCATCCTCGAAGAGGTTTTTCGGCGTCTGGTAGATGACCAGATCGAGATCGAGGTCCCGCACGCGCTCCGCCGGCACCTCGCGCATCCACTCGGGCCAATCGAAGGTGCGCCCGCGCCCGCCGTAGCCCTCGGGGCGGCCCGCCTTGACCGGCAGATACCAGTTGTGCGGGATCCGCCCGAGGGCGTTGAGATAGCTCCCGTGGATGTGCCAGATGAGAATGTTCAGGCGTTGCGGCATGCGGCGGCTCCTTTCCGCATGAGGCGCTCGGCGAGTGCGACGACCCGCGCGGACGAGATGCGCCGCAGGCAGGCGTGATCGATGGGGCATGCGGTGAACCCGCACGGGCTGCACGCGACCTCGGCGCGCAGGATCGGGTGGCGCTCGGCATCCAGCGGCGCCCAGCGGCGCGGATCGGCGGGGCCGAAGAGCGTGATGCTCGGCGTGCCGACCGCCTCGGCCAGATGCGACGGCCCGGTGTCGTTGGTGATGTAGAGGTCGAGCCGGCGAATGACCGCCGCCAGCCCGCCCAGCGACGTGCGCCCCGCCAGGTTGAGGGGTCCTCCATCTGAGAGGTTGCGAGGAACGCGGAGGGCGCGGAGGCTCGCGGAGGACGCGGAGGAAGAATCATCACCCGTAGCACCCAACCGCACAGGGCGAGGAGAGCGAGCGGATGCTGTAGCGGCGAGGCCCGCCTCGCCTGTCGCCTCGCGCGCGGACCACTCGGCGTCTTCCAACGCTGTAGTGGCGAGGCCCGCCTCGCCCTCTGGCGCATGCTGCGTCGCGACTTCCATCAGCGCAGCCACCGCGCGCGCCGTCTCGACCTCGTCGGATCCGCCAGTGAGGATGATGGTGGCGCCTTCGCAGCGGGTCAGCGTGGCGGCGACGGCGGCGAAACGCTCGGCAGGCCAGCGGCGCGAAGGGGCACGGGCGCCAGCATGTAACCCGATCCACGGCCGCGGCAGACTCGCAATCGGGCGCAGCAGCCGCGCGGCCTCGACGGTATCCGCTGGGCGCAGCGGGAACTCCAGCGCCGTCGTGAGGCAGGTCGCGCCGAGCAGACACGCCAGCCCCAGATTGCGCGCGATCTCGTGTGCGCCCTCGGGATACGGCGCCGCTATTGCCAACCCCTCCGGCTTCTCATCGCCGTAGTAGCCAACGCTCAGGCGCGCGCCCAGCTCGCGGCAGAAGCCGTTGCTCGCGGCGCCGTTGCCGTGCATCTGGATCGCCAGATCGTAGCCGCACGCCCGCTGCTCGGAGAAGAAGTGCGCAGTCCGTGCGGGCGCGTAGGGCGCCTCGGCGATGCCGGGATAGCCGGGGAAGGCGATGAAGCGATTCACGTAGCGGGAGAAGCGGCGCGCGAAGTCTTGCGCCCACGGCAGCCCAATCAGCGTGATCTCAGCCCGCGGGAAGCGATCGCGGATCGACCGCAGCGCCGGCACCGCCAGCAGGAGATCGCCCAATTGCAGCGCCCGCAGGATCGCGATGCGCCGGATCGGCGCCGCCTCCAGCACCGCGAGCTGCCTCCCCGTGCCCCTCGCCATGTCCCTCATCGCGCACCTCCTCGCCCGTTGCGCCGTCTATTTGAATGAGAGGCAGCAGCACCCGGCGCCGGACGCGAAGATGCGGCAGATGCCATGTTGTTGGATGGCGTATTGCCGGCTGTAGGGGCGAGACACGTCTCGCCCGCCCGTGCCAGAGGCAGCGCACGGCCGGCGGGTGCATGGGCGCGCGCGACGGGGCCGGTGGATGCATCCGCGCCGAGGGGCCTGCGGCCACGAAGCCCGCCTGCGCGGGCTGCAGAAGCGATCTCCCTCTCTGCGTCCTCTGCGGTTCCTCTCTCCTCTCCCTCCGATCTGTCGTCCGTTCCCTCCGTTCCCTCTGTGGTGAAGTTCTCCTCTTCTCCGCGTTCTCCGCGAGCCTCCGCGTTCTCCGCGTTCGCCGTCTCCTCGCCCAGTGCGAGGAGCTCCTCCGCCGCGGCGACCACCTCTTTCGGCGGGATGTCCAGGCAGGGCAGTCCGATGGGGCAGGTGAAGCGATAGCACGGCTGGCAGTCGGTCGGGCGCCGCAGCAGGCGATGGCGCACCGCACGCGGACGCCACTGCTCGTCGTACTCCGTGCCGGAGTAGAGCACCACCAGCGGCGTGCGCACCGCGTCGGCCAGGTGCAGCGTCAGCGTGTCGTTGCAGATCACCAGCGCCGCCCGCTCGATCAGCGCGGCAAGCTCGGCGACACTCGTCTTGCCCAGCAGCGCGCGCTCCGCCGGGATGCCCCGCGCCGCCGTCCTCACAATCTCCGCCTCGCGCTCGGCGCCCGCCACGATCACCCGGTGGCCGCGCGCGTCGAGCAGCCGCGCCACCTCGGTGTAGCGCTCGGCGGGATAGCGGCGCGCTTCGCAGCTCGCGCCGGGATGCAGCAGCATGTACGGCGCATCGGGCGCGATTCCGGCGTCGCGCAGCAGCTCTGGCACGCGCGCCCGCACCTCGTCGCCCAGGCGGATCGCGAGCTGGCGATCGCCGGTCTGGAATCCCAGGTGCTCGACCAGCCGCAGGTTGCGCTCGGCCTGGTGCATCTCGTCGGGGCAGCCGCGCAACGCGGTGGTCAGCGCCGAGCCGCCAAACTCCTTCGATTCGCCCGCGCGCAGCGGGATGCCGGCGAGATAGCAGACGTAGCCCGGCAGGTGCGGATTCTGGCTGAACGAGGTGAAGATCAGCGCCGCGTCGAAGCGCCGCTCCGCCAGCAGCCGCACCAGCTCCAGCTCGCGGCCGGGATCGAGCGGCATGCGGTTGCCCACGTCCTGCCAGATCGCGCGCCACACGATCGCGTCGTCCACCTCCAGAAGCAGCGACGCCACCTGCGCCCCCGCGGGACTCGCCAGCAGCGTGATCCGCGTGCCGGGCGAGGTGCGCTTGACCGCCCGCAGCGCCGGGCCGAGCATCACCACGTCGCCCATGTTGTCCATCCGCACGGCGAGGATGTTGCGCGCGGCAAGCCACTCGTTCATCATCGCGCGCGCCCTCTCGTGCCCGCACCAGTGGCAAGATGGCCGGCGGATGCCGGGTCGCTCGCTGTAGGGGCGGGGCATGTCCCGCCCGCGCGCACGTTGCCGCTGTGTGGAGGGCCGGCGGATGAATCCGCGCCACGAGGCGAAGGGCGTGCGGCATGCAGGGGGCCGGCGGGTGAACCCGCGCCTAAGGGCGTTGCGCCACGAAGCCTGCCTTCGCAGGCTGGGGATCGATCCGCCGGCGCATGCGTTCGTAGGGGTGCATGGCATGCGCCCTCGTCGCGGGCATCGTCGTCCTGTGCGGCGCCCCGATCCATGCCGCCTCGATCTGCGCTTTCACCGGCAGCGGCCTCCGCCAGCAACTCGCGCGCGGCGGCGATCACCTGCCCCGGCGTCACCAGCGTCAGGCACTCGTGGCCGTAGGGGCAGACGCAGGCGTAGCAGAGGCGGCAGGCGACCTCGTGATAGAGCTGGCGGTGCGGCACCTGCCAGGGTCCCCACTGCTCCGGCGGATTGGTCAGCGCGAAGAGCACCACCACCGGCGTCTTCACGGCGGCGGCGATGTGCATTGGCCCCGTGTTGTTGGTAATCGTGAGGTCCGCGGCCTCGATCAGCGCGCACAGCTCGTCGAAGGCCAGGGCGCCCGCCAGCGGCAGCACCGCCCGCCGCGCCCGCGCGCTCAGCCGCCCGTAGACACGCCCGACCAGCTCCGCCTCGTCGTCCGCGCCCGTCAGCGCCACGCGCGCGCCCAACTCCGCCACCAGCAGGTCGATCACCTGCGCGAACCGCTCCCATGGATACGTCCGCGCCGGCATGCTGCACCCTGGATGTACCACAACCAGCGGACCCGCGACCCCTCGCGAGCGCATCTCCCAGTCCGCGCAGGCGGACCTCGCGGCCGCAAGGCCCTCCAGGCGCGGTTTCAACCGCCGGCTCGCGGCGATCTCGGTCTCCAGCCCGCGCAGGCGGGCTTCGTCGCCAACGGCGCTTAGGCGCGGGTTCACCCGCCGGCCCCCCTCGCGCGGATTCATCCGCCGGCGCTCTACCTCGCCGCGCGCTCCCTGTTGCGGATCTATCCGCCGGCTCTCCGCATCGTCCTCGCCCACTGCCTCCACACGCGCCCGCATCCGCTCGCGCGCCCCTGCCGGCACGCGCAGCACCAGATCGCGCGCCGCCGTCGTCATGCCCAGCGCGCCGACCAGGTCCAGCCCGCGCTCCACCTCGTGCATCATGCGCTCAGGATGCTTGTGGCGTGTGGTCAGCAGCGAGCCAGGCCCATCGATCGAGGCCGCCGCGCGCAGTGGAATATCCGCCAGGTAGCACAAGTACGCCGCCGGCAGTGGACTCTGGTGATAGGAGGTGAAGATGATCGCCCCGTCGTAGC
Organism: Ktedonobacterales bacterium; assembly: GCA_036376595.1. Lineage (GTDB taxonomy): Bacteria > Chloroflexota > Ktedonobacteria > Ktedonobacterales > JADMIN01 > SMAG-U1939. The sequence goes on from DASVAA010000203.1 coordinate 44,734, forward strand.
GCCCGGCGCGGACCGTCTCGACCATCGCCAGCTCGCGCGCACTCTCCTGTGGCAGCGTGTGCCAGGGGTCCATCCACGGCGCCGAGTACACGATCACCTCGTCCAGGTCAGGATTGAGGCGGCCCACCTGCGCGCCCACTGGGCTGGCGAGCAGCGTCAGATGCGCGCTGGGCAGCGCCTCGCGCACGGCATGGAAGGCGGGCGTCGTGACCAGCACATCGCCAAGGTTGTCGAGACGCACGAGCAGCACGCGGCGGGCGTCGTGCCAGCGGGGATCGATCATGCGCCCACCTCCAGCGTCGCCGTTGCTCCGTTGCCGTCGGTCGTGTGGGGTATGGGCGCAGTGGAAGCCAGCCGCACGATGCGCTCGATGACCCGCGAGGTACTGAGGTCGCCGATCAGCGGCAGGATCACCAGCTCCGCGCCCACCTCGCGCACCGCATCGCGCTCCGGCAGCGGCTCGCTGGCGTAGTCGCCGCCCTTGACGTGCAGGTGCGGACGCAGCGCGCGGATCAGGTTGGCGGGGGTGTCTTCATCAAAGAGCACCACATCGTCCACCACATCCATCGCCGCCACCAGCGCCAGCCGGTCGCGCTCGCTGTTGATCGGCCGCCGCTCGCCCTTGAGGCGCCGCGTGCTGCGGTCGCTGTTGACACCCACCACCAGCACGTCGCCCAGCGCCTTCGCCCGCCGCAGGAACTCGACGTGCCCGGCGTGCAGGATGTCAAAGACGCCGTTGGTGAAGACGATGCGCCGGCCCGCCTGACGCTCGGCCGCCAGCCGCGCCATCAGCCGCGAGAGGGCCTGCCGCGCGGCGTCCCTGGTGGCCGGGATGCGTGCCGCCGGGCGGTTGCTGCTCTCACGGAGGCTGACCCGCTGCAGCAATTCCTGGTGCTGCACCGTCGCCGTCCAGCGCTTGGTTACGGCGATCCCGGCGGCATCGATCGCGATCTGCGCCGCCTCGCGTGGCGAGCCGCCGGCCGCCAGCGCCAGCGCCAGCGCCGAGGCGAACGAATCGCCCGCGCCGGCCACGTTGGCGTGCGCCACCGGATGCGCCGCCAGATGGACGGCCGTACCCGCGCGGTCCATCAACAGCGCCCCGCGCTCAGAGAGCGTCAGCGCCACGTACTCCGCCTCCACGCGCTCCAGCGCCGCCCGCGCCAGCCAAAGCGCCTCAGCGTGCCAGTCGTCTTGCGAGGCGCCCCATAGGGATACATCGCGGCCATGAATGGCCGGCGCACGATCAAGGGCGGCTGAAGCCGCATCGCCGTCTCCGACAGTTTCGCTCCGCTCGGACTTCAGTCCGCCATCGCCGTGCGCCGGCACTTCAGTGCCGCGACGCCGCCCATCCTCCGTCGGCAACGCAGCTCGCCGTGCGCCGGCGGGCGAGACAGGTCTCGCCCCTACACCCATTTCTCCTCCGCGCCCCTCTGCGTCCTCCGCGTCCTCCGCGGTTGCTCTCTGCTCTCTGCCCTCCGTTTCCTCCGTTCCCTCTGTGGTGAATCTCGATCCTTCTTCGCGCCCTTCGCGCTCGCTTCGCGTCCTTCGCGTTCCCCGTTCTCCCAGCAGCCGCGCTTCGAGCAGGTTGGGCGTAATCGCCGTGGCGCCCAGATGGGGATAGCGGTGAAGCTGCTTCGAGTCGGCCACGAAAACGCACGGGCGCGCCTCGCGCAGCGCCCGCAAGCGCGCGATCACATCGGCCGCGACGGCGCCATAGCTGTAGTCCGAGAGCACCACCAGATCGCAGCGCGCGAAGCCCCGCTCGATCGCCGCCAGCAGCGCCGCCCGCGCCTGCGCGGAGTAACCGGCCACGCCGTCCTCGTCCAGCCGCACGACGTACTGCCCATCGGCCAGCACGCGCAGCTTGTGGAGTGTCGCCGTCGTGGCGTCCTCGACCAGCCACGAGTCGTCCACGCCGCGCTCGCGCAGCGTGCGGCGCAACAGGTCGCCAGTCACATCGCGGCCGATGATCCCGATGAAGTGAACCTCGGCGCCCAGCGCGCGCAGATTGGCGGCGGTGTTGGCGGCGCCGCCGGGGGCGCGATACTCGCTCGTCTTGCGCACCACCGGCACCGGCCCCTCGCTACAGATACGGCTGGCGGTGCCCTCGCAGTACGTGTCGAGCATCGCATCGCCAATCACTAGCGCGCGCAGCTCGCGGAAGCGCCGCACCAGATCGATTGCGCTCGCCATACCGTCGGTCCTCCTTGCCGTATCGAGAGTCCTCACCCCCGGCCCCCTCTCCCCGCGGGGAGATCGCCGGGCGCGGGATCACGTCTGCCGCCACCCACCGCGTTCCCCCTGCATACGCAGCGAGCCGGTGTGACGCGCCGGCATCCAGCCCGGCGGCAAATACGCGCGGTCGGCGGATGCGGAGGGTGCCAGGCGCTCCTCGGCGGCGATGATGTGCAGCGCGTGGCGCGTATCGCGCGCCACGAAATCCGGCTGCCGCCAGCGCGTCGCGGGCAGATGCTCGGTACCCAGGTCCACCAGCACGCCGCGGCACCCCGCACGCTTGCCAGCCTCGATGTCGTCGAGGATGTCGCCCACGATCCAGCTCCGATCCAGGTCTAGCGCCAGCTCGTCCGCCGCGCGCAGCAGCATGCCCGGCCGCGGCTTGCGGCAGTCGCAGCGCACCGCCAGCGCCGGCAGCACGCCATCGGGATGGTGCGGGCAATAGTAGATACCGTCGAGCCGCACGTCCTGCCGCGCCAGCGCCGCACGCAGATGCCAATGCATGCGCTCCAGCTCGCGCACGCCGAAGAGGCCGCGGGCGATACCCGACTGATTGGTGATCACCACCAGCTTGAATCCCGCGCGCTGCACCCGCCGCAGCCCAGGCCCGATGCCCTGGTAGAGCTGAAGCTCCTCCGGGCGCGAGGGGTAGTGCCGGGGATAGACGAGCGTGCCATCGCGGTCGAGGAAGATAGCCGGCGCGCGCATCAGTGGACCACGCCTTCCGCTACGCCGCCCGTCCGCGCCAGCTCCGCCTCGGCGATGTCGCAGAGGATGTGCGTCACCGCCATCTGCAGCTCCTGCACGACCGCCGTATCGGTCAGGGGGATGTGCAGCGCCACGTCGGCCTGCCGCTCCAGCCGGTTGCGCCGCTCGCCGGTGACGGCAATCACTGTCATCTGCCGGCTGCGCGCAGCCTGGGCGGCGCGAACCAGATTCTCCGATTCACCGCTGGTGCTATAAGCGATCAACACGTCGCCGGGCTGCCCCAGGCCCAGCACCTGCCGCGCAAACACGTCGGCGTAGCCGTAATCGTTGGCGATCGCCGTGAGGATCGAGGAATCGGTGGTCAGCGCCAGCGCGGCATAGGGCGCTCGCTCGCGCTTGAAGCGTCCCACCAGCTCGGCGGCGAAGTGCTGTGCCTCGGCGGCGCTGCCCCCATTGCCCGCCACCAGCACCTTGTGTCCCTCTCGCAGCGCCCGCACCAGCCGCTCGGCCGCCGCCGCGAGCGTGGCTGCGCGCAAGGCAAGGTGGGCGTAGGCATCGTGGAGCATGATGCTTCGGCAGGCGACCGCGGCTGCCACCGCCTCGGTATAGGAGGCGACCGCATCAGGCGGGAATACCTGAACCGCGGCCACATCATCATTCGAGATCATGTGGGCACTCCTTCCGCTCGTGACATCCATGCCAGGCTTCCAGCGCATGCCGAGAGCGACAACACTGCTGCGGGCCACGATACGGAGAGTACCTGGATTTTCCAAGCGATTCATCGGGCAGTTGACCAACGTTGGTATGTCCGCCCAGGCACCGTTTGGGCACCTGCACAGCATCACGCGACGCCAGACGTACCAGCCTGGAGTGAGGGGAGAATGTGAAGCGGACGCTCATACAGCGCGCGTAGCACCAGTGAGAGGCGAATCTGCACCGCGAGGTCGAAATTGCGCGGATCGAGGCCGGTCAGCGACGCGATCTTGTCGAGGCGGTAGCTGAGGGTGTTGCGGTGGATGAAGAGGCGGTCGGCGGTGCAGGTAGAGCTGCAATTGCACTCGAAGAAGACGTCGAGCGTCTGGAGCAGGTCCGGCTCGTGGTCGAGCGGGCTGAGCAGATGCATCGCGAGGTCAATCTTGGTGCGCTCATCCGAAACACCGACGAACGAGGCGATGCCCAGACCGTCGAGGCAGTGGACCTGGTTCGGGCCGTGGAAGAGCTGGCCCAGCGAGAGCGCCGCGCGGGCATCCTGGTACGAGTGGGCGAGGCCCACGATCTCGGGATGGTAGCGGCCGATGCCGATGCTGATCGACGAGCCGCCGGTCTCGTGGCGCAGCTTGGCGAGCAGGGCGCTGGCGGCGCGCTTGAGGGCCGTGAGGTTGGTCCATGAGCTGCTAACGTGCTCTTCTTCGGTGTCGGTCCAAGCCTCCAGGTCGTGGGTGCTGCTGGCCTTGAGCACGACGATCTCGCCGTCGCCGATGTCGGCGCAGATCGTGTCGTTGGGCAGGTGGAAGAAATTGACCACGCCTTTGATGACCACCTGCGCCCGCCGCGGGATGCGCGCCTCGCCGGTCTCGCTCTGGCACTCGTCGGCGCCCAGGATGTAGTCGGAGGCGTTGATCAGGATCACCGCGCGCGGCAGGTTGAGGTCCATGCCCAGAAGCTGCCCCGTGCGCAGCACGTTCTCCTGGTCGTGCATGTAGCCCCGCAGCAGGTCGTGGATGAACTTGTTCTTGAACTCCTGCCGGTTGGGGAGCTGCATGCGGGTGATGGCTTGATCGGCCAGCGTTTCGATCAGCACGCGCGCCCAATGTGGCGAGATGCCCTCGCCCAGTGGCTCGGCCAGCGCGACGTGCCCCTCCAGTGAGCCAACGCGGAACGGCACATGCAGGCATTCGACGATCTCAGGCGACACGCTGCCGTTCGGCGCGGTCTCGACATGCACCGCGCCCGACGCCACCACCCGGCCGCGGGCGTCCGTGACCGTGACGGCCACACCCATCCGCTCGGCTGCAAGCTCGACAATCGTCCTTGCCACCTGCTCGAAGTCTTCCGCCTGCCGCGCCACGACCTCACCTCCCTGCGCGTGCCGCGCCGGCCAAAGCGCCCGATCGCTTCCAGCTCTCGTCCTTTCGCTGGCGATCAACCAACAGAGCACGTTCGCAAGCAGCCACGAGCAATAGCTATGCCACGCACGTGACGGCGCTCCCGGCGCGGCTCGTGAAGTCCGTAGGCTCGCTACCCGTTGCGCGTCCAGGCGGGGGGATCGCTGGCCGGGAACGACTCCGCCGAGGCCTCGTCAATCGCGCTGTCGTTCTCAGGCCCCAGCGCCGAGCCGGGCGTGCCGCTGAAGCCGCCGAACTCGCGCGCTTGCTCCTGCTCCGCCTGGTTCACCTGCTCGGCGTCGGTGCTGTCCGCCGGCTCATTGGCCCGCGGCTGCTCATCCGGCTGCTCAGGCTGCTGCCGATCCTGCTCGTCGCTCGTCGCCATACTTGCGCCCTCCTCCTCGTCTCACCTGTGCGCTGCGTCTATTTTCGCCGCCTGGGTTTCATGCTTGCGTCGTGCCGGCCCGCGTGCCTGCGTCGCGCGGTAGACGGCGCCGATTGCGTATCAGATTGTATGCCACGCGCGCAGGCATCTGACACCTCCGGCATCTGGCAACCAGCATGTGGCTGGCATCCGGCTTGCGCAGCGTATCCCACTGGCGCCCGGCCCACCCCGATAGGCGGCCAGGCGGCGCCGAGGAGGCATCGCATGCGGCACCAGCAGCAGCAAGACGACCCGCACCAGCACCAGCAACAGCCGCGTGAAACCGGCCAGTTGGCCGAGCGGATACAGCAACGGCTCCAACGCGAGGAGCGCATGAACGTTCAGGTGGCCGAGCGCGGCGGCACCATCGTGCTCAGCGGCACCGTTGGCTCGCAGAACGCCCGCGCCACCGCCGAGCGCATCGCCGCCTCGCTGGCACCCAACCATCCCATCGAGAACGGCATCGCAGTCGGAAGCGCCACAACCGAAGACATCAACTGGCTGCGCGGCCGTCAGGAAGAGGAGCAGAATCCGTCCGAGCCGGTGGTTGGACCGGAGACCGTGCTCACCGACACCGGCGTCGCCGCCGGGGTGCTCGATCAGCCGCTGGAGACCGACGAGACCGACGTGGTGGATGACACGGTCGCGGATTTGGAGCCGCCGGTCGAGCCAGACCCGGCTTACTTCGCGCCGACCGACCCGGTGACCGGCTCCGACGAGCATGGCAACCTCACCGTCGTCGGCGGCTGGACCCCCACCTCGGACTCCGACATTGCGGTGAGTCCCTCCTATGAGGATAACCTGCCGGGCGACGAAGCGCTGGCTGAGGCGGTGGAGCGCGAGCTGCGCGAAGACGCCCAGACCACCGCGCTGAGTCTCGACGTCGCGGTCGAGAACGGCATCGTCCACCTGCGCGGCCGCGTAGACGGCCTGGAGGACGCCGAGGCGGCGCAGGACGTGGCCTCGCGGGTGCCCGGCGTGGTGGATGTGGTGGACGAGACGCAGGTCGCCGGCCTGTAGGCTGTGGAGCGTCGCCCTGGTACCTCAGTCCCCTCTCGCGCCCGGAAATGTTGACAGCATCCCGCCTGCTCATTACGCTGGAAAGTGTCGGGTAGACGCCGGAGATGGCGTCCAGGCTGTGTGGCCGACATTCACCGGGGAGGTGGCGGTATGGGGCGGGACGGTTTCCCGCACGACATGTCCGACGACCAGCGCTATGAAGGCGATGACGACAGCCGCTACGGCTCGGCCTACACCGGCGCCTACGGATCGGACACCGGGTATGAGACGGGCTATCAGCCGGGGTACGAGACCGGCTATGCGACGGGCTACGGCGATGCCACCGGCTACCACGATGGTTACGACGCCGGCAACAGCCGTGCGCTGATGGCCGCGGCGGACGAGAGCACGCGCCTACCGGCGCTGGCCGGCGACGAGGCCCCGCCGACGATCATCCCCGGCTCCGGCGTCTCGATGGGTAACATCTTCATCAAGCGCCGCGAGCGCCCGCTCACGCTGCGCCTGGCGATCCTCACGCTGACTGCCTTCCTGGTGGTGACGGGGCTGTTCGCCGTGACTCCGCTCGGCTCTAGCGCCAACGCGAGTCTCAGCTCGTTCCAGGCGCTTTCCGGCTCAGTGCTGGTCAACCAGGGCGTAAGCTATCACTGGTACGTGGCGCAGGCCGGCGACTCCATCGAGTCGATCGCCGCGGCGCAGCACGTCGAGGTCGGCGGCATCTACGAGCTGAACGGCCTCTACATCGGCCAGGAAATCACCATCGGCAAGGCGTACAAGATCCCCGACGACCCATTCTACGGCAAGACCTTTCAGCCGAAGCAGCTCTACTCCACTGGCGCCGGCAAGACCGTCTTTGGCGACAGTCCCTGGACCTCCATCGCCGGCGATCCGCTGCCCGAGGCGCCCTGCGCGCCCAACGGCAACGGCACCCCAGCCGGCTACCAGCTCGTCTCGCCCAACCAGGGCTCGAGCTGGGTCCGCGGCTTCTCGTGGTATCACAACGGGGTAGACATCGCCGCCAACGCCGGCAACCCGATCCGTGCGGCGCAGGCCGGCGAGGTCATCTGGTCCGGCTGGGATTTCTACGGCCTGGGCTACTCGATCAAGATCAACAACTGTAACCACGTCTCGACGCTCTACGGCCACATGGAACAGCTCCTGGCGAAGGCCGGCGACTTCGTGCAGCCAGGGCAGATCATCGGCCTCGAAGGCTCAACCGGCTTCTCCACCGGCCCGCACCTGCACTTCATGGTCGAGTATGATAACGTCCCGCAAGATCCGATGCCGTATTACGGCTACTCGATCTGCAAGGTGACCGGCACCTGTTGACGTGACATGCGCGCGATCCCCGCGGCCGGCGCTCAGTTGAGCGCCGGCCGTTTTGTTGCCAGGAGGGCAAGGTATCAGGCAGGGATGCCCTCACGGCGCGCCGGACACGGCTGCCAGCGATGTGCGGCGGCGGACTCGCCCATGCGCAGGTGCGCCTAGCGGGCAGCCCGCGACGGCCCTGGCTGGCTCGCCAGGTGCTATACTGAAGGCAGCGGCAACGCGCACGCAAGGCAGGACGAGAAGGCGAGCGGCACACGATGGAGTGGGCGCCACAACAGCACGGACACCAGCACGATCACGGCCATACCTACGGCATGGCACGTGAGGCGCTACGCCTGGGGTTCCTGCTGACGGTTGGCATCCTGCTGATCGAGGTGATCGGTGCCCTGCTCTCCGGCTCGCTGGCCCTGCTCTCCGACGCCGCGCATGTGCTGACCGACGCCTTCGCGCTGGGCCTAGCCTGGTTCGCCGCCGCGCAGGCCGCGCGCCCCGCCGACGAGCACCGCACCTTCGGCTACCATCGCGTGGGCATCCTCACGGCGCTTGCCAACGGCGCGACGCTGATCGTGATCGCCATCGTGATCGCCTTCGAGGCATTCGACCGCCTGCGCTCGCCCCAGCCGGTCACGCCGGCCGTGATGATCGGCGCCGCGCTGGTTGCCATCGCCGTCAACCTCTACATCGGCTATGGCTTGCGCCACGAGGCCGCGCACAATCTCAACGCCCGCGCCGCCGCCCTACACGTCGTCGGCGATATCGGCGCTTCGGCGGGCGTCGTGATCGGCGCGGTGGTGATCCTGTTCACCGGCGCGTACTGGGTGGACCCGCTCGTCAGCGTGCTGATCGCGCTGCTGATCGCCGTGGGCGCGGTGCGCGTGATCCGCGAGGCGACGGGCATCTTGCTCGAATCGGCGCCGAAGGGCCTCTCGCTGCCGGCGCTGGTACGCGACATGTGTCGTGTGGCGGGCATCCAGTCGGTGCATGACTTGCACGTCTGGACGATTGCCAGCGGCATGCGCGCGCTCTCGTGCCACGCGGTGATCGCGGACCTGCCCCCCAGCGGCAGCGCGCCGATCCTCGACCGCGTGACAGCCATGCTGCGCGACCGCTACGGCATCGGCCACACCACCATCCAGTTCGAGAGCAAGGCCCATGCGAGCCACGACGGCTTCTGCGCCTGCCCGCCCGGCACCTGCGACACGCTCTACTGCGAGCTGCACCCCGAGGACGAGCGCGCCCCCGACGAGCAGCACGCCCCCTCAGCGTAACCGCACCCAATGGGAATGTGCCGGCTGGTTCGTCGCTCTACTGCTCCATGTCCGCCGGTGGTGGGGCGCCAAACATCGGCAGCGGCTTGCGGCGAGGCTTGGCCGCGGTGGTATGCGGCGGCGCGGCGGACGCTGGCGGCGTGGGCGTGGGTGTGGAGGCCGGCGCCGGAACCGGGGGCATGGTCGGTGCCATCGGCAACTCGCGGCGCCGCGGCTTGGAGGATGTGGCAGGCGCGCTGGCGGAGCCGTCCGAGCCGACTGCGGGGGCAGGAGCGGGAGATGCATCGAGGTGCTGCCAGCCCGTAGCCGCCGCATCCATCAGCTCCACAAGCCGTTGCAAACGGGCGATGACGGCCGTGATGTTGCCGCGCTGGCGGGCATAGCCGTCGCGCGTCATCTCGCGCACCCACGCCTGTAGGTCCTCCTCCTCCAGGTCGTACCACTTCAGGTCGGCGGCCAGCCGCACGTGGACCTTGTAGGCGGGATCGAAGAGCTTGCGCCCGCTCGGCGCCGGTTCTCCGGGAGCAGCCGGCACCTCCTCGCCGGCACGCAGCTCAGAGGCCAGCGCCTCCACGTCGCTGGCGCGGAAGAAGTTGCCCTTGCCGACGCCGGGATACGCGCGCAGCCGCTTCTGCGCGACGAAGCCCAGCAGGGTGTCGCGATCCACGCCGAGGCGGCGCAGCGCCTCACCTTCATCCAGAAACGCAAACTTGCCCGCAGTGCTCATGGGATATCGTCCGTTCAGTCTCCTGAGTGGTCTTCGTCGCGGCTTTCGCCAGCCGGCGCTAGCGCAGCGCCTGGCGCCTCCCCCGGCGCGGCTCGCTCGGCCTCCGGTTCGCGGTGCTCGTAATAGATCAGCGTCGTGCTGCCGTAGCGCCGCTCATCCACCGGATCCAGGCGCGTCAGGGCGAGATTGTCGAATTCGGCCCGCTCGTGCGGGTGAATCTGGACGATCACCAGCCCGCCCGGCTCGGTCAGCGGCTCGGCGTCGAGTGCCAGCAGCGCGCGCTGTGCCATGCCGCGATACTGCGGCGGCGCGGCGTAGACGATGTCATAGCGCCTACCGCTCGCTGCCGCCTGTTTCAAGAACTCGAAGGCGTCGGACCGCAGCGTCTCGGCGCCCGCCGCCAGCCGCGTGGTGGCGAGGTTCTCGCGCACGCAGGCCAGCGCCTCGGCCCCCAGCTCGACAAACGTCGCCGCCTCCGCGCCGCGGCTGAGCGCTTCGATGCCGATGCCGCCAGTTCCCGCGAAGAGATCGAGGAAGTGTGCCCCGCGCACGTCGCCGCCGAGTGTGTCGAAGAGCGCCGTCTTGACGCGGTCCATCACCGGGCGCGTGCCAGCCGTCTTGGGCGCCTTGAGCTTGCGTCCCTTGGCCGAGCCTGCCACCACACGCATCTAGGCGCCTCCCGTTGGGGCCGCGCGGGTCGCTCGCCTGGATGTCGTCCGGCTGGGTGCTGCGCGCTCCGATCCACGTGACGGCGCCGCTCCCGGTTCCCCGCTGGATTCTGCCGTGCCGCCCTGTCCCTGCTCGCTCGCCTGCTCGCTCGCCTGCTCGCGCTCCGCCTTGACCGCCGCCAGCACCAGCTCGGTATCCTCGGCGAAGGTGTCGCGCTTGCCCCAGTTGTTCAGCGCATCGAGCTGCTCGGGGCCGAGCTTTTCCGGCGTGATGCGCCAGATGCCGGCGATCAGCGCCTTGGCCTTCGGCTCGCCCAGCTCGGCGACGACGATGTTCTTGAACGCCGTACGCTGGTGTGCGCTTGCCACTCCGCCGCCCCGCATGCCGCGCATATGTGTCAGAATCCGCGTCGC
>DASVAA010000204.1:0-21514 GCA_036376595.1 Ktedonobacterales bacterium
GTGATCGCGGTGCGCGTCATCCCGACGCGCTCGGCCAGCTCCTCCTGGCTCAGGCCACGCCGGCCGCGCACCTCCGCCAGCATGGGAAGAGCGATTCCCCGCTGCAAGCGATCTGTCGGCAGAGACGTTGGCATGCGTTACCCTGGCCGCAAGACATAGAGGACAGCGCGAAATTCGAGAGGCCGCTGGATGCACGGCGAGGGACGACGCCGTGTAGCTGTCGTCCCTCATCGAATGCTAGGCTATGCAGGCCTGCGGCGATTACCCCTGCACCGCTGCGGCCAGCTTCGCGGCCACATCTGGCGGCAGCGTCTCGCGCAGGATCGTGCCGCCGTGCAGGTTCAGCTCGGAGATCGCCTGATCGGCGTGATCGAAGAGCACCACTGCCACGATGGCTGAGCTATTGGGCTGGAGGTTGGCGGCCAGCTCTTTGAGATAGTCGTCTTTGAAGCCAAGGTCCACCACCTTGCTGGCGACGAAGCCCGTGCCCGCGCCTAGCAGTGCGCCCTCGATCGCGTTGCCCTTGAGCATGCCGAGCAGCCCACCGGCCAGCGCGCCGGCCACGGCGCCCTGCTTGGCGTCGAAGTCGTGGGTCTCGTGGATGTTCACCTTGCCACTGGGGTCGCGCGTGATGATCGCGGCGTTCTTGAGGTGAATCAGGTGCTCCTTATTGAGCTGCTTCAGCTCGTTGAGCACGTCCGCGGCGCGAGTCTCGCCCTGGAAGACGACCACCAGCACTTCGTTGGGATCTTGCGTAGCCACCGCTGCCTCATCCTTTCCTCTCGCGCGCACGTAGGGTGGGCGCGCCGATGTCGCCCACTAGCATACGACAGGTTGTCCAGCCCGGTTGTGCGAAAGCGTTGCGCCCTTGCAGCCAGCGCGCTAGATGGCGCACAATGCACCAGGGCGCGCCGCCGTTGTGAATCACGCGCCCGTCGTGCTTGTGATTGAGATGAGGAACGGAACGAGGAGTATGTCGAGAACGGCAGCGCACCCGAACGCCAACGTGGTCGCCACGCTACAAGAGCGCGGCCTGATCAGCCAGATGACCGAGAGCGACTTGCCCGAAGCGGCGGCGGGACGGCAGCTCTACGTCTACTGCGGCTTCGATGCCACGGCGCCGAGTCAGCAGATCGGCAACCTCGTGCCGGTGATGGCGCTGGCGCACTTTCAGCGCGCTGGACACCGCCCGATTCTGGTGATCGGCGGCGGGACAAGCATGATCGGCGACCCCAGCGGCAAGTCGGTCGAGCGTCCGCTGCTGACCGCCGAGGAGGTGGCCGCACACGCCGAGCAGGCTCGAAAGCAGCTCTCCGGCTACCTCTCGTTCGAGGGTCCCAACGCCGCGATCCTGGTCAACAACGCCGAGTGGCTCAACCGCATGACGCTGATCGACTACCTGCGCGACATCGGCAAGCATTTCAGCGTCAACACCATGCTCGCCAAGGAGTCCGTGCGCTCGCGGCTGGACGACCGCGAGCATGGCATCTCATACGCCGAGTTCTCGTACATGGTCGTGCAGGCGGCAGACTTCCTGCATCTCTACGACGAGCTGGGCTGCACGGTGCAGATCGGCGGCCACGACCAGTGGGGCAACCTCACCGCCGGGGTGGACTTCATCCGGCGGGCCCGCGGTGAGACGGTCCACGCGCTGACGGTGCCGCTGATCACCACATCCAGCGGCGCCAAGTTTGGCAAGACCGCCGGCAACGCGCTGTGGCTCAACCCCGAGATGACCACGCCCTACGAGATGTACCAGTACTGGATCAACATCGAGGACGCCGATGTCGGCCACTTCCTCAAGGTGTTCACCTTCCTGCCACTGGAGGAGATCGCGGCCATCGAGCGCGCACAGGCGAAGAATCCGGCGGCGCGTGCGGGCCAGAAGCGCCTGGCGTACGAGGTGACGAAGCTGATCCACGGCGAGGCGACGGCGCGTGCGGTGGCGCAGGCGTCGAGTGCGCTCTTCGGCGGCGAAGTGGCCGAGCTGGTCCCCGAGGCACTGCCACACCTCGCCGCCGCGGTACCCACCACGCGCGTTCCGGCGGCGCGGCTCGCCGCAGGCATCCCCGTGCTCGACGTGCTAGTCGAAACGGGCGCGCAGCCCTCCAAAGGCGCGGCGCGGCGGTTGATCCAGCAAGGCGGGCTGTACGTCAACGACGAGCGCTGGACCGCACCGGAGGGTACGCTCACGAGCGATCAGGCGCTCTTCGGGCGGGCGATCCTGCTGCGCACCGGCAAGAACAAGTACTCGCTGCTACTTGCGGAGTAGGGACGGGGTGCGGCTCAACTGTGCAGGACTGGCACGCCATGTGCAGCGTTTGACCCCATCGCGCCCGCCAGTAACGCGCGGGCGCGATGGGTAGTGAGGTGCGCCGGTGCATCCCCTCGTAGGAGAGAAGGAGCACTCGCTTGATCGCTCCTCGTGGCAATGCCGGGGGATTCCTGGGCTGACCACCGCCGGCTGGGGCAAGCCCAACAGCTCTTACACGGTCATTGGGAGCATGGGTGTCGCTCCCGCTCCACAGGCGTAGATTTCCGCCGATCCAACAGTACGCAAGCAGTGTAGCACAGAAAGGAGGGGCGGCGCCACCCCTCAATGCCAAAGGGCAGGGAGATTCGGAGCGCCGCGACGTTCATGAGCAGCAGCGGAATGGGACCGACCGCGGGACAGGCCGGGATGACCGGCGCGACCGGCCAGACTGGGACGGGCGCCTCGAACATCGTCTACGATGTCGTGAGCGTCCTGTACCACTCGCTCGAGAGCGCCTCGACCGCGCAGCAGTACATCCGCGATGCGCAGCAGGCGGGCAACAACGATCTGGTCAACTTCTTCCAACAGGTGCAGCAGGTGAACCGCCAGTGCGCCGACCAAGCCCAGCAGTTGGTGGCCCAGCAACTGCGGAATCAGCCGCCCCATTAGCACACGTGCGTCAATAACAACACACACCAGAGACTTGAGGTCCGGGGGAAACCTCCGGGCCTCGTCGGTGTGCAGGCTGTGGCACAGCACTTGCCTATAGACATACCACGGTAGGTTATGCGCTCCCCCGGCGCGACGCAGCGCCGCAGGGACGAGAGGAGGAGAAGAAGATATGTCTATCCTGGCGTGGATCATCATCGGCGGCCTGGCAGGACTGGTCGCCAGTCTGCTCGTGCAGGGCAGCGGTATGGGTCTGCTGCTCGACATCATCGTCGGCATCGTCGGCGCCTTCATCGGCGGCCTGATCTTCAGCCTGTTCGGCGGCACGGGCTTCACCGGCTTCAACCTGTGGAGCTTCGTCGTGGCGCTGGTCGGGGCAATCATCTTGCTGCTGATCGTGCGCGCCGTGCGCGGCGCCTCGTGGCGGCGCCAACCGCTATAGCTACCGCCGCCTCCGTTCGTGGTGTACCCGTACGCCCCTCTCGCCGCGGTGGGAGAGGGCGTATTGTTTACTCACCAGCGCCCGCCACATGCGGATGATCATCCGCCATGAGTGCGATCGGCGCTCTGCCTGTCCCCGCGCCTACACATGACCGCCCCATTCCAGCTCCCGCAGGCGCGCGAGCTGCCGCTGGTTCCAGTCGTCGTCGCCTGGCGCGGCGGCGAACCAGGCGTCGAGGATCTCCTTGGCGACCGGCTCGGAGGTGGCGCGCAGGCTGAGGGCAAGCACATTGGCATCGTTCCAGATACGCGCGCCGCGGGCCGTCTCGGGGTCGCCACAGAGCGCCGCACGGATGCCTGGCACCTTGTTGGCGGCGATTGAGGCGCCGGTGCCGGTCCAGCAGCAGACGATTCCCTGCTCGGCACGCCCCTCGGCCACCGCCCGCGCCACCTCCGCGCTCACCAGCGGCCAGTCGCTCTCGGTCGCGCCCCCTTCTGCCGCCAGCGGGCCAAATGGCAGCACCTCGTGCCCACGCCCGCGCAGCTCCTCTAGCAGCGCGTCGGTCAGGTGCGTGCGCTCGTCGCTGCCAATCGCGATCCGCATGTCTCGCCTCGCTCTCACGCTGCCCCGCTCTGCCTCTGCACCCGCTAGGGCTTGATCGCGATCTGCACCCCCGCGCCAGGACCCGCCAGCAGCCGCATCGGCTTGCGCGGCCGCAGGCCGGCCTGCGCTTGCCAGCCCGAAACCTCGCCGTAGGTATAGCTGCCGGCGGCGCTAGTCACGGCGAAGTACAGGTCCACCAGGGCGTCGAGCTGCCCGGAGGCGCCGGGGCCGTCGGGGCGGATCATGTCGCCGACCGCGAGCATGCCGCCGGGACGCAGCGCACGGGCACAGCGGACGAACAGGTCGCGATTGGCGGCCGCATCGAAGTGGTGTATCAAATTGAAGATCAGGATCACATCGTAGCTGCACTCGCCCAGGTCTGCCTCGCGCGCATCCGCGGCCCAATGCGTCACCCGGTCGCCCATGCCCTCGCGGGCGAGGATCGGCGCCGCGGCCGCTACAGCCTGCGGCAGATCGAGGACCACCGCGCGCAGATCGGGATGGCGGCGGCACAGCGCCACGGAATACTGCCCGTGGCTCCCGCCAATATCGAGCAGATCGCGGGCGCCGGGCGGCACCGGCAGGCGGCGCGCCAGCTCGGCGGCGGCGATGTTGGCACCGGAGCGCATCCCGCGCTGGTAGACGTCCCACTCGTCGGCCCCAAGCGCCTCGTGCAAGTGTGCCGCCTCGCCGGTCCGCACGAAGCGCTCGGTCTGCTCGATCAGCCGTGCGTCCACGAACTGGAGCAGGATGGCATCATAGAGCGAGTGGGCGCTGCCCTTGAGCAGCCAACGGCGCGCCACCGGCGCCAGGCCGAAGCCATACTTGACGCGGCGCAGGTAGCCCGCGCCCGCCAGCGCGCTGAGGAGCCGGTCGGTGGCCTGCGGGTGCGTGCCGCAGCGATCCGCCACCTCCGCCGCCGTGTAGGGGCCGTCGGCCAGCGCCTCGAAGACGCCGAGCCGCACCCCAACCATCACGCTGCGCGCCAGCAGCAGCGCCACAATGGTATCCAGCAGCGGCGTCGGCGCCAGTCCCGTTGCCAGCGCCGCCAGATCGAGCGGGTTCTCAGGGATCGCGCCGAGCTTCATCGCGGGTCCTCGCATCCTGTCGCGTAGGCGCATGCATGCCGGAGATTGCGACGGCCGCGCGGCCTCCTCAGCCACCGACCAGCGCACCTTCCGGCAGGAGCGCATGCACGCCGAGCACGCCATCGTTCACGAGCTGCGTCACATGCAGATCGACGGCCACGCTCGCCAGCGCCACGGCGTCTTGCCGCTCCACGCCGAGCTCGCGCACCATCAGGTCCAGCATCGCCTCCAGCGCCCGCATCGCCGCCTCGTGCAGGTCGGTATCGAGGCCCATCGTCAGCCACCCGGCGGGTGTCTTCGCCTGAGGCGCGGTGATGTGCAGGTCTGACAGCAGCTCGAAGGTCAGCTCGACACGCTCCATCGGGCACTCGATGGCCGTGCTGCTCACCTCGCCGTCGCCCTGCGCCGCATGGCCGTCGCCCATCGAGAAGAGCGCGCCGGTGACCGGGATCGGCAGGTAGAGCGTCGAGCCGGCGACCAGCTCCTTGCAATCCAGGTTGCCGCCCCAGATGCGCGGTGGCGCCGTGGGGTGGAACCCCGGTTCGTCCGGCGGCATCCCCATGACGCCCATGAACGGATGCAGCCGCACGACATGCCCATACTGGTCGCGGCCAGTCATCGTGTCGGCATCCAGCGTCCACAGCAGAATGCGCTCCGCCTCGCCGGCGATGCCCAGCCGCTCGTTGACGCGCGAGCGCCAGCCGCCGGCGCTGTTCATGCCCCACGCGCCGGGCCGGATGGTGCCGATGTGGACGGCGAGCGTCATGCCCGGCTCTGCGCCGCGGATGGCAACCGGACCGCAGAGCGCGTGCCCGGCGTCGCCCACTGGGTCGCGCGGCGCGAACTTCCGCGGCCGCTCGGCTGGGTTCGGTGACGTGCGCGGCGCGACGTTCCAGCCGCTATCCAGCGTGCGATAGACCACTGTATCGCCTGGATCGATGGTCAGCGCGGGCGGCCGCTCGCGCGAGAAGGCGCCGTGCAGCGTCGCCCGCTCCGGCTCAACCGTGTGGATCGCCATCGCCCACTCCTGCTCCCTGTGCCCCTCACGCCATACCCCGGCGCTCGCTCCCGCGCTATTGCACCGGCATCGCCGCAGTACGCTGCGTGCTCACCAGGCGACAGCGCACGCAGTTGCCACCCTTGACCACCATCGCCAGCCGCTCAGGCTGCGCCAGCAGCCCCACATCCCGCAGCGGATCGCCCTCGACCAGCAGCAGATCGGCGAGCTTGCCCGGCGCGAGCGTGCCCAGCCGGTCGTCCAGCCGCAGCAGCTCCGCCGCCGAGCGCGTGCTGGCGACGATCGCCTGCATCGGCGTCATGCCGCCGTGCTCGACCATCAGCGCCAGCTCGCGTGCGTTGCCACCGTGCGGGCCAACGCCGCTGTCGGTGCCCATCGCCACCTTCACCCCGGCTGCCACCGCCTTGCGGAAGCTGGCACGGTGGGCTTCCATCACGCTGCGCGACTTCTCGACGGCGTAGGCGGGCACCAGCCCTGGGCGCGCGGCAGCAAGCGCGAGCACGTCTTCGGGCGCGACGAGCGTCGGCACGAGGTAGACCCCGCGCGCGAGCATCATGTCGATCACCTCGTCGTCGAGATAGATGCCATGCTCGATGCTGGCGATGCCGGCTTCGATCGCGTTCTTGATGCCGCGATTGCTCTGCGCGTGGGCCATGCCGCGCTTGCCCTGCGCCGCCGCCTCGTAGACCGCGACGGCGATCTCCTCGACGGTGAACTGCGCGGATTCGGGCGAGTCGGCGGGCGAGAGCACGCCGCCACTGGTGCAGAGCTTGACCCAATCGGCGCCCGCACGCAGCACCTCGCGCACCTTGTGCCGCATCGCCTCGACGCCATCCACCACCCCGGTCGGCATGTCAGCCGGCCGGCTGTCGCGCAGATCGACGCAGCACGGCATCATGAAGTCGGAGTGGCCGCCGGTCTGCGAGAGGATCGACACCGCTACCAGCATGCGCGGGCCGGGGAATAGCCCGCGCTCGATGGCCATCTTCACCGCCGCGGGCGTCCAGCCCGCGTCGCGCACGGTGGTGATGCCGGCCTCCAGCGTCACGCGGGCATTGGGCACGGCGTAGAGCAGATTCAGCGAGGGCGGCGTCATCACCAGGCGCGCCAGATCCATCAACAGGCCTGCGGGTATGCCCATATGCACGTGGCAATCAATCAGGCCGGGCAGCAGCGTCAGCCCCGCGCCCTCGAAGACCGTCGCTCCGGCGGGGATCGTCACGTCGCCGCGCCGCCCCAGCGCCACGATGCGCTCGCCCTCGAAGACCAGCGCCGCATCGTCAAGCGGCTCGCCGCCGGTGCCGTCGATCAGCCGCGTGCCGACGATCGCCACTGGGCCATCCCAGTGGGTCATGCCGTTGAAATCAGCCATCTGCCTGCCATCGTGCTTGTCGTGCTCTGCCATCGCCGTCTCACCTCGCTTGTCCCGCACTGCGACGCCCTGATGCCCACATCGGACCAAGTATAGCGTATGCCACGAGCGCCTGCCGTGGCGTAGGGTATGGCTCTTGCGCAACGCGGATCGTGGCGCGGGTACGCAACATGACATAACAATAATGACAAGGAGGTCACGGGATGACTGCAGTGCTACGCGATGCGCTGCGCGGGCTGGGTGCCGGCGCGGCGGGGACGGTGACGCTCAACATCGTCACCTACGGCGACATGGCGCTGCGCGGGCGGCCGCCGAGCAGCACGCCGCAACACATCGCGGCGACGCTCGCCCGCTGGGCGAGGCTGCTGCCTCTGGAGGACGTGCCGGGGAGCAATCCGCCGCAGGCACAGCACCGCGAGACTGCCTTCGGTGCGCTGATGGGCTATGCGACAGGGCTGGGCGTCGGCGCGCTCTACGGCGTGCTGCAGCCGCGCGTCAACCTGCCACTGGTGGTGGGTGGCCTCGCCGCGGGGATGCTCACCGAGGCGGCGAGCGACAGCACGGCGATCGCGATCGCCGGCAGCAATCCCAAGACCTGGGGTCTCTCAGGCTGGCTCGAAGACCTCATTCCCCACGCCGCCTACGGGCTGATGGTGGCGCTGGTGTATCGCGCGCTGCGCGAGCGGTAGGCGCCTACCACAACTCGATGGCGAGGCCCGCCACGCGCGCAAAGTGCCCGCCGCGCGTCGCCAGCGTCAGCGCGTGCTGGAGCGCCAGCGCCACGATCCACATGTCGTTTTCAGGGATGCGCTGGCCCTTCAGCTCCACCTCGCCGCGCACCTGCGCATAGAGGTCGGCGGTCGCGCGGTCACAATCAAGCACATCCAGCCGCGTTGCGAGCGCATCATATTCGGCGCGCAAGAGCCGTCCGCGCGGCGATGCGGCAATCTTGTAGACACCGAAATACAGCTCGCCGAGAACGATGCTCGAAAGATAGGTCACCTGCGCCTGGGCGAGCTTGGACACCGCGGCCGGATCGTGACCAGCGATAGCCGACACCCCATTGGTATCAAGCAAGTAGCGCATCGCCATCAGCTACTCGGCCGAGTCGAGCGCCCGCATCTCACGAGCATTTGCCTCCTCGAGGATGCGCGCCACTTCCTTCGATGCCTCCCGTGCCTCGGGAGATAGCGAATTCGCCCACTCGATCAACGCGCGAGGATCGCCCATCTTGGTGCCCTGAAGTCCACGCACATATTGGAGCACCTGCCATAACTGCTCATCGTTGAAGGTATTGAGCAGCGCGTCGATCTGCTGCTTCAAGGTTGGTGTGGTGGTCGCCACTGGGGTAGCCTCCTCCCTGTCGCGGAGCGCCTTCCACAGCATACCCCATCAGGTGCCTGCCTGCTGATTTCCGATCCGTTCCATCTACGCCCACTCCATCCGCACACCGCGCAGGAGCTCGGCCGCGCGCACGAGCACGTCCAGCGCGTGGTCCACGTCGCACACAGCGGCATCATGGCATGTCGCCCGCCTGGATCGTCACGCCGGGCGGTGCCGGCCGCGACGGATCGAAGGCCGCGGCGAGCGGGCGATCCCCTGCCAGGAAGGCGAGGAAGAATGCCGTCGCATAGCGCGCGACCACCGCGCAGGTATTCGGCAGGCCGCCACAGCTATTGACGAAGGCGCCATGCCCCGCGCCGTGCAGCACGATCAGCGCGTGCGGCGTGGTCGGCGGGAAGTAGGTGTAGAGCAGACGCACATCCGAGACCCAGATGACGGTGTCCTGATCGCCGACCATCACGACGATGGGAATGCCGATGCGCGTGGTGGCCTTGTTGCACTCGCACCAGCCCGGCGCCATCGAGAGCACGGCCTGCACCCGCGTATCGTAGACCCCCGTCAACTCCGCCGTCAGCCCGCCGAAGGAGTGGCCCGCCACTCCGATGTGCCGCAGGTCCATCAGATTGTGCAGGGGCGAGGTAGGGTCGGCGTCGAGCCGGGGGAGCTGGTCGATCACCGCCGAGAGGTCACCGGGTCGGCTGCCAGCGGTGGTGGTGTAGTCAAAGATGCCATCTTCCTGCCCGTCGGGGTGATGCGGCGCGACGACCACGAATCCCTCGCTCGCCAGGTGGCTGAGCAGCAGCGACGCACCCTGCGGCGCGGCCATGAAGCCATGCGAGAAGACAATCACCGGGAAGGCGCAGCCGGACGCCGCCGGCGCGCCGGAGACCGCGTCGAGCGCTGGGTCTGCGGGTGTCGCGCGTGCGGAGGCCGCCGCGGGGTACCAGATCACGCTCGGCAGCGGGCGCGGCGCGCCGGTAATCGCCGACGTATTGGCGAAGGTGTGCTGGGTGACGCCGACGGGGTAGGGACCAGGCGCCGCGAGGTCGTCGGGGACCAGCGCGCAGGTCGTGCCGTACGTGATCGGCGTCCTCCCGGCAGGTGAGGCGGTCGCGGTAGGCTGGGCATCGTGGGCCGTGGGCGCGTGGCTCGCGGGCTGCGCACATGCCGCCAGCACGGTCAGCGCCAGGGCGACGGTGGCGACGGCGCGGTATGGCATCCGGGCGGCGCGGTGGGGCCGCGAGTGGAAGCGGACGCGAGCGCGCATGGCAGCACCTGGCACTTCCTTCACCTGCGCATGTACGCATGCACAGCGGCTCGTTCGGCATTCCTACCGACGCGCCAAACCGCGCCACATTTACCAGCGGCCGGAGCACCGGTCAGACGTACGCCGCCAACCCGTCACGCAGATCGTCGGGGTCATCGTGCTCGGCGCCGTAGAGCGCCGCCTGGAGCGCGAACGTGCCGGCGTAGAAATGGGCGCGCGGCAGCAGCGCCGCGGTGCCGGGATACTCCGCTTCGAGCGCATGCACGAGAGACTCGCCGTAGCCACGTGGACCCAGCAGCGAGCTGGCGAGATCGAGCGCGGGGTCGCCATAGGCCGCGCTGCCGAAGTCGAGGATCGCGCTGAGGCGGCGCGTGGCGGGATCGTAGAGCACGTTGCCAGGGCCGATATCGCCGTGGCGCAGCGCGGGCGCGAAGGCGAAGTGCTCCGCGTCGTCCAGATACGCCCCGAAGTGCGCGGCGACCGCCTCGCGGGCATCGGGGCGCATGCGAGCGAAGAGCCGCTCGCGGATGCGCGCGTAGAGGTCCGCCCACTCGTCGCGCGTGTCGGAGCGGGTGCGGGCGACCTCCGGCACGGCGTCGAGCGGCGTGGCGTGCAGCGCGTGCAGGAAGGCGCCGAGCTGCGCCGCGATGGCCTGCTGATCAGCCACCGGCAGCGCACGTAGCATTACGGCATCCAGCGGCTCGCCCAGCAGGCGCTCGTAGCCCATGAAGTCGGGCGCAACGTAGCGCGGATGCGGGATGGCGAGCGGCAGGCGGCCCGCGAGCGCGCCCAGCAGCACCGTCTCGCGGGTGAGCGCCTCGTGCGCCTGGGGCGTACGCGCGAAGCGGAAGACCAGCACGCCGTTGACTAGCAGCGCGTCGTTGTGGTCGCCACTGCCCAGCGGCTCGACCGCCGCGACCGCCAGCGCGGGATAGGCATCGCGCAGGCGGCGCAGGTAAGCCTCCACGCGCTCGACGGGAACGCTCACGCGGGTGCGCCGATTAGCCACAGCACCATAGCCTCGACATCCACGTAGGTATCGCCTAACTTGAGCTCTCGGCGAGCGAGCGCGTACGGCTCAAAACCGCGCGAGCGGTAGAGCGTACGGGCGGCATCCTGCGTCGTGGCGACGCCCAGGTAGATCTGCTCCAGGCCCGGCAGCTCACGGGCGCGGGCGAGCAGCGCATCGAGCAGCGCGCCGCCGACACCCTGCCCCCGCGCCTCCGGCGCCACGTACATCCCGTAGATGCCCGACGTGTGCCGCGACTTCGTCTCGGTCGGTCGGCGAAGCGTGATCATGCCAACCAGCGCCCTATCCTCGAAAGCGCCAAGTGTGAAGTTGTTGCCCTCGCCCGCCAGGCGTTTCTCCACCTCCGCCATTGGACGATCCTTCGACTCTTCGTAGTCCGCGCCGAAGGCCCGCGGCTCCTCGCGCAGCGCCCGCAGGCGCAGCGCCCAGTAGGTCGCCGCATCGTCCGGCGTCAGCACGCGCAGCTCGATCTCCTCTGTCATCCCCATGCACTCCCTTCGATGCGGCAATCATCGTCCGCGCTTGCCGTCACGCGCGAGCCTAGCATCCCGCGCGTACGCTCTTGATGAGTGCGGGACACCGGATGGACGGCGCTTCGCGCACACGGAGGAGGAGGCGGCGACGATGCAGGCGTATTCGCTGGCGGGTGAGATCGCGGCGCGCGAGCACTCCGGGCGGCTATACCACGAGTTCTTGCGCGCGCCGGCGCTCAGCGCGGGCGTCTACCAGCTCGCGGCGGGCGCGGACGACCCGCAGCAGCCGCACACCGAAGACGAATTGTACTACGTCGTGGCAGGGCGTGCGCGGATACGCGTGGGCGACGAGGATGCGCCCGTCGAGGCTGGCTCGCTGGTCTTCGTCGCGGCCAACGTGGAGCACCACTTCCACTCCATCGCCGAGGACCTTACCGTGCTGGTGTTCTTCGCCCCGGCGGAATACTCGCTGCGCCAGCAAGTGCCCTCGCTCCCCGCGGGCGAGACATGTCTCGCCCCTACACCCGGTAAGGGTGAGAGGCCAGGGAGATCGCGAAGGGCACAGAGATCGCGAAGGGCACTTGTGTGCAGCCTGCCCTACGCGAGCGCCTGACCGTCCATCTCGTGCGGCGGCAGGTGACGCTCCATGCCCACCAGCGACGGGCCGCGCACGAGCGGCACGAGCTGCGCGAGCCGCTGTCCGAGCCGCACCATCGCCGAGCGATAGCTCTCATGCGGCATGACCGGCGCGTGCCCTCTGGGCGCATAGGCGTCGCCGCCCGCCAGCAGATAGTCGGCGGGGTACTGTCCGAGCACCGGCAGCCCTCTGTGCTCAGACTTGAGCGGCAGCTCCGCGGCGGTCGAGCCTTCCACGCGGCTGAAGACCACGCCCATGCGCGCGCTCGCGCCCTCCTGGCCGAGCCGCTCCGCCAGCCGATCGGCTGCCCGCAGCCCCGACTCCACCGCCTCGGCAACCAGCACGAGGTAGTCGAGCCCCAGGCTGAAGCCTCCCGCGCACTGCAGCACGGCGGCGTCAACGTCAAGCAGGATCACGTCGGCTTTGCCAGCGGTCTCGCGTCGAGCCTGGTCGAGCAGGCGCGGCACGTCGCGCGCGTGCGGAACCGGCGGCCTCCACGGCACGAGATTCTTGACCGGATCGCGCGCCACGAGGCCCGCCGCCCGCCCCCGGCGATCGGTCAGGTCAACCAGCAAGACACGCAATCCCTGCGCGACCAGCGCCCGGCCCAAATAGTAGGCCATCGTGCTGACGCCGTGGCCGCGGTGCTCCTGCGTCAGCGCAACCACCCGCACCTGGCCGGCGCTCGCTCCTTCCAGTGCCATTGCCATCGCTCGTCACTGCCTCTCCAGGTCCCAGAGCCGCGATCTTGCGATCATACGCCCGTGCCCACATCCACGCCCACACCTACTCGCCGCGCCCGATCTTGCCGCTGCCTTATCCATAAAGCACATTCCAGGCCAACCCGCCAGGGCGAACTGGTGGCATTATGGCCGAGTTCGTCGTACACTACGCTGCGTGCGTGCGCATCCAGGCCGCCAACTGGGCGGCGTGACGTGCTCCCTGTCTGGAGAGATGGCCGATGGCATCAGGGCGTGTGCTGCATCCGCAACCGATTCCCGCGGACCTCAGTGTGGGCGATCTGGTGGACAACTTCTTCCTGGCCTATAACGCCGCGCGGCTGGGTGAGGCCTGCCAGCTCATGGCGCGCAAGGTCCTGCGCCCCAACGTGACCGTGGGCTTGACGCTCTCGGGCGCTCTCACCCCCGCGGGCCTGGGCTACGCGGCGGTCGTCCCGCTGATCGAAGCCGGCTTCGTGGACTGGATCGTCTCGACTGGGGCGAATCTGTATCACGACATGCACCGCTCGCTGGGCCACAACCTCTATCAGACCGGCCCCGTCTTCGACGACCTGGCGCTGCATCGCGAGCACGTCGTGCGCATCTACGACATCGTCTTCGACTACGACGTGCTGCTGCAAACCGACGCCTTCTTGTATCGCTGTCTCGAGCTGCCTGAGTTCCAGCGCCGCATGAGCACCTCCGAGCTGCACCATCGGTTGGGCGCCTATACTCTGGAGCGCGAGCGGGCGCTGGGCCTGCCGTATCGCTCGGTGCTCTCCGCCGCGCGCCTGGCGGGCGTGCCGGTCTACACCTCCAGCCCCGGCGACTCGACGATCGGCATGAACATCGCCGCGCTGCGCGCCAACGGCTTTGAGGTGGGCTGCGACCCCGAGGCCGACGTCATCGAGACGACCGCGATCGTCTACAACGCCAAGCGCCCCGGCGGTGAGAGCGCGGTGATTGTGCTTGGCGGCGGCAGCCCCAAGAACTTCGCCTTGCAGACCGAGCCGCAGATCCAGGAAATCCTGGGCATCGAAGAGAAGGGCCACGACTACTTCGTCCAGTTCACCGACGCGCGGCCCGACACCGGCGGCCTCTCTGGCGCCACGCCCAGCGAAGCGGTGACGTGGGGCAAAGTGGACCCCGCCATGCTGCCCAACGCCGTCGTCTGCTACGTAGACAGCACCATCGCGCTGCCCATCATGACTGCCTATGTGCTCGCGCGCTGCGAGCAGCGCGAGCCCAAACGGCTCTACGACCAGCGCGAGGAGCTAGTCAAGGCGTTGCTGGATGTCTACCACGCGAAATGGGACGAGATGAAGCCGCGCGAGCACGCGGACCCAGGTCCAGCCAATCCCGACACCACCCTCTAGCCATCATAACCACTGCGACCACTGAGCCTGCCGCATTGATGAAGACGACGAGACGAGATCGATGACCACGCCCCAGCCGCTTGCCCCGCTCCCGTTCGAGCGCTTCCAGGCCTTCCACGACGCCTTCGATGGCGAAGGCAACGGGATGTGGGAGATCTGCGCCAAATGCGGCGGGAAGTGCGAGCACTACAAGATCGGCACCCTGATGCCGGGCGAGAAGGAGTTCATCGCCGCCCAGCTCCAGCTCTCGGTGGCCGAGCTGGAACACCGCTACCTCGACCAGTTGGTGACGCCGCGCGGCACCGTGGAAGTGCTCAAGTTGGTGCCCGGCTGTCCGTTCCTCGACCAGTGCTTCCACTGCACGCTGGCCGATAGCCACGTCAAGCCGGTGCTGTGCGAGGTCTATCCGGTCGTCTTTGACGTGCGACAGGTGGGCGGCAGCGACGAGACGCCGGAGCTGGAGGTCGAGTTCCAGGTGGACGAGCTGGATTGCCCGCTGCTGCACCGCACCTATCAATGGTCCAAGGGCACGGTGCGGAACCCGCGCTGGCGCACCTACCGCGGATACTTTAGCGCGCAGGGGATCGAGCGGCTGGCTCGTGTCGGCGCGCCCGCCGCGTGGTATTGGATTGTGGCGCAGTACGACAACGAGAACTTCGATTATCACGCCCTCGCGCGGCTGCGCAAGCGGCCCGCCAACCAGTACGACCGCTTCACGCTCGACGAGTTGATGGCGTGCAACCTGGGGCACAATCTCTAGCGGAGAGAACCGCCATCGAGCTGGGCTAGACGGGCTATAGCGGCAACAGGCTGATCACCGTCACCACCGCCGCGACCGCCATCACCACCAGCGTCAAGCCTCCAAAGAGGTTTGCCAGCCAGCCGTTGGTATGCGGGCCGAGGATTGCCCGATTGTTGGCCACGCGCAGGATGAGCGCGAGCAGCGGCACGGCCACAATGCCGTTGATCACCGCCGAATAGACCAGCGCCGCGATGGGATTGACTCCCAGGAAGTTGAGCGCCAGGCCCACCAGGGTCGAGAGCGCGATCACCACATAGAAGCCGCGCGCGTGGCCCAGCGTCTCGCCCAGTCCCTCGCGCCAGCCGGCCGCCTCGGCGATGCCATACGCAGCCGATCCCGCGAGCACCGGCACCGCCAGCAGCCCCGTGCCGACGATGCCCAGCGCGAAGAGCCCCTGCGCCCACGGTCCGGCGAGTGGCCGCAGTGCCAGCGCCGCCTGATCCGCGGAAGCGATGGTGGTGATGCCGTGAGCGTGCAGCGTGCTGCCGGCGGTCATCACGATGAACCAGAAGGTCACGCTGGCCGCGACCAGCCCAAAGACCGTATCCACCCGCAGCGCGCGGAGCTGCTTGCCAAGCGCGCGCTCCTGGCGCACTGGATCGTCGCCGCGCAGCTGGCGGTGACGGGCGGCGGTCTCCTCCACCTCTTCGGACGCCTGCCAGAAGAAGAGGTAAGGACTGATGGTGGTGCCCAGCAGCGCCACCACCAACGCGAGATACTGCGGCGTGAGCTGCACCTGCGGAATCAGCGTTGCCAGCAGCAGATGGCGCCAGTCGGGGGCGATCACGAAGCCGGTGACGACGTAGGCCAGCAGCGAGAGCGTCAGCAGCTTCAGCACGCGGGCGTAGATGTGATATGGGCAGAAGATTTCGAGCGCCAGCATGCTCAACGCGAAGATCACCAGCAGCGGGAAGTACGGCACAGCGGGGACCAGCAGGCGCACGGAAGCGGCCATAGCGCCCAGGTCGGCACCGACGTTGATGGTGTTGGCGACGAAGAGCAGCAGCACCGCCGCGACCAGCACCCGTCGCCGATAGTGGGTCCGTACCACGCCGGCGATGCCCTTGCCCGTCACCAGGCCGATGCGGCCGCACATCTCCTGCACGGCAATCACCAGCGGCAGCACGTAGAGCGCGAGCCAGAGCTGGCCCGCGCCGAAGACCGCACCAGCCTGCGAGTAGGTGCCGATGCCGGAGGGATCGTCGTCGGCGGCGCCGGTGATCAACCCTGGGCCCAGCACGCGAAAGAAGCGGTTGACCGGACGCAGCGGGTGCAAGGGGTGCGGGCGGCCGCGATGCGGGACTCGTTGGCGCCGGCGTGCGGCCACGCCGGAGGGAGCGGGTGCGTCTGCCGGCATGGTCCGCGCCTTTCTCGGTGCTCTCGATTCCTCGTGCTATCGCTGCCAGAAGTCGAAGGTCCGGAACCCAAGCACGATGGAGAAGGGATCGACGCCCAGATGTGCCACCAACGCAAAGACCGTGTTGAAGAAGGCGGCGTTGAGCTGCGGCACGAAGATGAACAGCGCGAAGACCAGGAAGATGCCGTAGCCCAGGAAGCCCGCCGCCATCTGCTGGATGTCGCGCGACAGCCACGGCGAGATCACGCCGTAGCCATCCAACGGGGGGATCGGCAGCAGGTTGAAGAGCACCGAGCCAACCTGCAAGAAGATCATCAGCGCCAGCGCGTTGACCAGCGCCTGATGCGCGAAGAAGGCGTCACCGGCGAAGAGGAACGGCAGCGCCAGCACGACGCCGAAGAGCAGGCTCATCGCCGGGCCAGCCAGCGAGATCGCGCTCTGCCAGGCGCGGTTGCGCACCAGATCGCGCTGCAGGTAGACGGCGCCACCCGGCAGCGGCAGGCCTCCGAGCACGATGAAGAGCACCGGCAACAACACGCTCAGCACGGGATGCAGGTATTTGAGCGGATTGAACGAGAGGTACGAGATCGTGCCCTCGCTGGTATCGCCGCCAAAGTAGGCGGTGGCGGCGTGGCCGAACTCGTGCAGGCAGACGCCGAAGACCCAGCCGGCAATCACCAGGCCGACGGTGCCCGGCAACACCCAGCGCGGGTCGCCGAGCCACAGCACGACGGCGAAGAAGGCGATCACGATCACGAAGCCGGCGACGATCTCCCAGTTGACGTAGCCGGCGATATCGCGTAGCGGATGCGGCGAGCGGCGCCGCGCCGAGACCATCGAGGAGCTAAACGGGTCGAGCTGATACACGAAGACTGATCCTTTAGTGACGGCTAGTGGCGGCGGAAGAAACGCCCGGCGATGCGTTGCAGCGAGACGACGTCGTCGGTGCCCAGGAAGCGCGAGAAGCCGAAGTATACCGCAGCGGCAACGGCGATCGCCGCGCCCACGCGCACCGTCATCCTGAGCGTCTCGGTGACAGAGGTGGTGCCGACGCCCGGCAGCAGCGTCTTCGCCAGCGTGTAGACGAAGAGCGCGGCCAGCGCCGTGACGACGCTCGCGGCGAGCACGTTGAGCGTGAACACGCCCAACTGGCGCAGGTCCAGCCCACCCAGCCGCGGCCGCAGCAACAGCAGCAGCACCAGCGCCTCGCCGTTAGAGCCGAGCGCCGTTGCCAGCGCCAGCCCGCTGGAGCTCATCGGGTGCAGCAGCAGCACGCTCATGCCAATCACGAACAGGAACTGCAGGATGCTCACTTCGGTGGCTGTGCGCGTATCGTGCAGGGCGTAGAAGCTGCGCGTCAGCACCTCGACCAGCGCCAGGCCCACCAGGCCGATCGAGAAGAAGATCAGCGGCTGCGAGAAGTAGGGCAGCACGCTGAGGTCAAAGCTGCCGTGCGCCAGCAGCAGGCGCGTGATGGGGTCGGCCAGCACGATCAGCCCCAGCGCCGAGGGCAGCGCCAGGAACATGACGCCGCGCACCGTGCGCATGACGGTATCGCGCAGTCGTTGCCACTCGCCCGCCGCGACCAAAGCCGCCAGCGTGGGGAAGCCAGCCTGTGCCACCGCCATGCCGAAGACGCCCACCGGCAGCATCACCAGCGTAAACGCCGTCACGTAGCCGTAGACGATGCCTTTCTGGTTGAGCAGGCCGAGCAGGTCGCGGTTGATGTAGAGCGAGACGAAGATCAGCGCGGCGTTGAGGATGCGTGGCACCATCAGGCGGAACATCTCACGGATGCCGGGATGCCAGAAGTCGAAGCTCAGGCCGTACTGCATGCGCGCACGGGCCAGACCGGGTATCTGGATGAGGAATTGCAGCGCCGCGCCCGCGACCACGCCATAGACCGGGCCAAGCATCTCTAGGTGGCCGCCGAAGATGCCCGTGCGGCGATCGATCAGCGTGGCGGCGATGCCGCCGATCAGCGAGACGGTGTAGATCACCTGGCCCATCGCCGGCAGCATGAAGTGCTGCCGCGCCTGCAAGATCGCCACCGCGATGGTCGCGCCGCCGAGGAAGATCGGCTGCAGCAGCATGATGCGCGTGTACTCGACGATCAGCGGTCCCTCGGGATTGCCGTTGGTGAAGTAGGGGTGCAGCGTGATGTCGAGGAACTGCGGCGCGAAGATGAAGCCGACGATCCCCAGCAGCGTGAGGACCAGCATGCTCAGGTTGAGCGCCGAGCTGGCGATGTGCCAGGCGGTGCGCTTGTCGCGCTTGTCGATCAGGTAATCGGCGAAGACGGGGATGAAAGCGGAGGCGAGCGCGCCGCCGGCGACGATGGTGAAGAGCATGTCGGGCAGCGCGAAGGCGTTGGTGAAGGCGTCGGCCTGGGTCAGCGTAGACTGGCCGCCGAAGGTATAAGCGAAGAGCGAGGTGCGCAGCAGCCCCAGCACACGGCTCACCAGCAGGGCGCCCGAGACGATCAGCGTCGCGCGGGCGAGGTTGCCGGCGCGCAGCGCGCGCATCTGCACCGAGGACTGGTCGTCCAGCTCGACGCCCATGCCGCCTGGCACGCCCAGCGCGGCGGCCGAAGCGCCCGGCGGAGTGAGGGCGGCGCCGGAGCCGTCCGCGGGCACGCGCAGGCCCTTGCCCCAGCCCGAGCTGTTCGGCGTGAGCGGCACGACGGCGGCCAGCCGTCCGGTGCCGGTCAGGTCATTGAGGTTGTTCCAGGGCGACGACTGGTCGAAAGCCGAGTCCCACTCGAACGATTCGTCATCGCCGCCGCCAAGCCGCGACGCGGGCGTCGCGGGCATCTTGACGCTCTCGCTCTCCCATGGCGGATTGACCGGCGCCGCGGGCGGCGGCCAAAGATGTTGGCCCTGGCTCGCGGGCCGCTGCTGAGGTGACGGAGGACCGGCACCGGGCTGGTCAGCAGAGCCGGCCGCACGGCGGTCGCCCTTGCGCTGGCGGCGCGACGTCGTCTGCTCGGCGGGATCCTGCCATCGCTTCATCTCACACTCCCCATTGCCGCTCCCCCATGTTTGCCGCCTGCGCCTGCGCCTGCGCCTCGCACTTTGCGCATGATACCATCCCCTCTGGCCGCCAACAATTCCGTATGCCACAAATGGGACCGCCCGCTGGCATGCCGCATGCTCCACCATCAGCCTGTAACCCGCAGTGGAAGATGTCGTACAATAGTCGGTGCCGACGAGAGATCCGGCCGAAGTGGGCGGCCGGGCAGCGCGAGCGTGGGAGGGCGTGCATGGCCCGGCAAGTGATGGTGCCCCGGGGTGAGGACTACGCCTTTGAGGATGAGCAGGGCGAGCAGCGGGGCATGCGCCTGCTGCGCGAGGTGCTTGAAGTCGCGATCCTGACGCTGCTGCTCTTCGTCGTCGTTCACCTGCTGGTGCAGAACTATCGCGTGGACGGCCCAAGCATGACGCCGACGCTGCTCAATCAGCAATACATCCTGGTGGATAAGGCGCAGTACATCTTCAGCAAGCCCCAGCGCGGCGACGTGATCGTCTTCGAGTGGCCTCGCGACACAAGCCAGGACTTCGTCAAGCGCGTGATTGGCCTGCCCGGCGACACCGTGACAGTAGACGCGGCGGGCAACGTGACGGTAGACGGCACCCAGATCAACGAGCCGTACGTCAACGATCTGAACAACCCCTATCAGCCCAACACCTGGAAGCTCGGCCCCAACCAGTACTTCGTGCTCGGCGACAACCGCGGCGATAGCTCCGACTCGCGCGATTGGGGCCCCGTGCCGGCCAAAGACATCATCGGCAAGGCGGCGCTCGTCTACTGGCCGCTCAACGACGTCCACTTCGTGCGCGATTGGTCGAACGTGTTTGCCGGCGTGCATCGGTAGGGTCCTCAACCCCCGACCCCCTCGCCCTGCGGGACGAGGGGGAGCCAGACAAAGAGAGGGCGCGGCGGGCCTCGCCACTACACCCCGGGATTAGTCGCGGGACTTCAGCCCGCCTCCTTGCCCGACGATCCGCTCGCTCGGCGCCACGACTCTATCTACAATCCGGCAATCCGGGCGTTATGGCGAGAGGCGCTCGATGGTCCACCCGCCGGCAGCGCGGTGCGTATAGCGCAGGCGGTCGTGCAGGCGGTTGGGCCGCCCCTGCCAGAACTCGATGACCTCAGGCACGACGCGGTAGCCGCCCCAGTACTCCGGCCGCGGGATGGCCACGTCGTCCGCGCCGGCATACTCGGCCTCCAAATCCGCCAGGCGCCGCTCCAGCGGCTCGCGGCCCGGCAGCACCGCGCTCTGGTGCGAAGCGGCGGCGCCAAGCTGGCTGCCGCGCGGACGACTGTGGAAGTAGGCGTCGGATTGCTCCGGCGCCACCCGCTCCACCGTCCCCTCGATGCGCACCTGGCGCTCCAGCTCCACCCAGAAGAGGTCAAGCGCGGCGCGCGGATTGGCGGCTAACTCGCGCCCCTTGCGGCTCTCATAGTTGCTGTAGAAGACAAAGCCGGCGGCGTCGAAACCCTTGAGCAGCACCATGCGCACGGAGGGGCGCCCGTCGGATGTGGCGGTTGCCAGCGCCATCGCGTTCGGCTCCAGCAGGTGCGCCGCCACGGCGTCGTCGAACCAGACCGCGAACTGGCGGATGGGGTCGGCGTCCACCGCCGACTCGTCCAGTCCACGCGCCATATATTCTTTGCGCATATCCTGTGGCGACATCGCGCGTCCCCCTGTCTGCGAACGGCCTCCGAGTGTCAGCCGGCATCCGCTGTGCGGCTGCCCTCCGCCCTGATGCTACCGCGCACGGCGGCGCCGCGCCACCGTTGGCAACCTGGATAGCGTGGGTGGCACCCCATGTGCGTTACCTTCCTCCGCATGCGCCGCGCGGCACCGCGGCGACACTGACAGGGAGGTGGGCACTATGGGGAAGCGGATCCTGGTCCTGACACTCCGCTGGGGCCGAGGCCTCGCGGGTTCTCAGGCAACGCTCGGCCCAACGGCCCACGTTGACGCCTGACGGCCGTATCCCGGCCGGTTCTGCTCTGCTTGCGATCGCCCCACCCAGGCGCAGGATGTTGAGCGC
>DASVAA010000205.1:0-25175 GCA_036376595.1 Ktedonobacterales bacterium
TGGCCCAGATCAGGATCGACGATCGTGCCCGCCTGGCAGACCGGCCAGCCGTAGTTGCCGCCGTCCCGCAGCGCGTCGATCGTATCGGGCGGGGTGTTGTCGCCCAGATAGTCACGGCCCATATCCGTCACCCAGATCTGCTGGTTCAGCGGGTTGATCGCCATGCCCACGGCGTTACGCAGTCCTTTGGCGTAGAGCCGCCCGCCGCTGCCATTGCTGCTCCACACCCACACGGCGGCCCGGTGGGGGTCCGACTCGAAGCAGTTGTCGCACGATGACCCGATCGAGACGAAGATGCGACCATCGGGGCCGAGCAGCACCGTGCGGGTCGTGTGGCGACCGCCAGTGGGCAGGTTGGGGATCACCGTCGTCACGGAGGTGGCGCGCAAGTCAGACCCCAGCGCGATGCGGCTGACGCGCGAGTTCTCGCCCGCGTAGAGCGCGCCCTGGGCATAGACGACGCTGCTCGGCCCGTCGAGACCGCTGGCGACGACGATGGATTGCGTCGCGCGGCCCGTATGATCCGGATCGCGCAGCGCGACAATCGTGCCAGCGTTGCGATTGGCGACGAACAGCGTGCCATCCGGGCCGAACGTCATGAAGCGCGGCCCGTCGAGACCGCTGGCGAAGAGCGTCGCGCGGAAGCCGGTAGGCACGGTGACGTAGGGCAGCGCGGGCTGCAAGGGAGCCGGTGACGGGGTCGTGGTGACTGTGACAGTCTTCGTGGCGGAGCCTTGGTGCGTGGAGGAGCCGGCGCAGCCGGCAAGCACCGCTAGCAGCGCCAGCAGAATGAGCACGGGCGCTGTGTGAGGGTGATGACGGCCGATGCGCACAGACGCGTGAGGAGAGACGCGCGGCCAATCGAGCGTCGCCATCGAATGTGCCTGCCTCCCTCGCCGCGACGGATCGTCTGTTGCCGGGGAGTGTAGCACACACACGCCGCTCGACTTCTCCCACGTGCCGAGAGCCGTTGGCGCGCCGGGCCGCGAGAGGCGGGTGAGGGCGATTACTTGCGCGGCTTGGCAGTGGGCGAGAGCGGCACGGTGGGCGAGCCGGTGGGATGCGTCGTGATGGTCGGCACGGACTGGTGCGGGTGGAGCAGGTTGTTGGCGAGGCCGGCCGCGCGCAGCATGCCGACGCAGGCGGCGAGAATCACCACGCTGACCACGATTAAGGCGGCCATGCTTTGCCAGCGGCGCACCGGCCGGAAGCGCTGCGGCGGATCGAGCGGGCGCGGCTTGGGGCGCGGCACAGCCATGCGGCCGGAGACGGCAATCAGCGATTGTGTATCCCAGTAGTTGTCGTCCTGTACCCACTCCTCGGGCCCGATCGGCCGCGTTGCGGGCGCCGCGCGGCGCTCCCCTCCGCCGCGGGGATCCATACCCGGCAGCGGTGGGAGGGATGCGTCCGGAGCTGGTGGCACTTCCGCGGCGCTGATTGCGTCGCGCCCACCCGCGCTCGCGCTCGCCGTTCCGAACCCTTGAGTGGCCCCTTCGCCATCCACAGACACCCTCACCTCCGCCATTGCCCACCTCCGTCCCAACACGGCCGCCGCCCTAGGTGGCGCTCCTCCCACTCCGCGCGAGATCCTCCGCTGGCCGCGCGGCTCGCGGTTGGGCAGCGCGGGAGGCTTGATTCCAGGGTAACATGGGCACGCAATACGAGACTGTGAGCGCCGTCACAGCAGGGAAGGTCTGAAGACTCGCGCGGGATACGCCCTAGAGGGTGAAGAATCTCCTACAGACATGACGCAGCGAGCGCCCTATTCTTTCTCGGTATTTATGCCGAGTTTCGTCAGCGATTCTGCGAAGCGCGCCGCCCAGGCGGCGTTATTGAGCAGCAGCGCGCGGTTGGCGGCAAGGCTTTCACCACCGGTCAGCTCGGCCACGCGCGCCAGCAGAAAGGGCGTGGTGGCTGGTCCGCGGACACCCCGCGCGGCGGCCTCGGTGAGCGCGGTCTGGATGGCGGCTTCGGCGCTCTCCGCGGCGAGCGCGTGCTCGGCGGGGATGGGGCAGGTGACGAGTAGCCCGCCGCCCAGCCCGGCGGACCACTGGGCGTGAGCGATGGCGGCGACCTCGGCGGGCGCCTCGGCACGGTGTGGGACGGGCAGTCCGCTGGTGGGGGTGTAGAATGCAGGCAGCTCGCCGGTCTGGAAGCCGATCACGGGCACGCCGTGGGTTTCGAGGTATTCGAGGGTCAGCGGCAGGTCAAGGATCGCCTTGGCGCCGGCGCAGACGGTGAGCACCGGCGTGCGGGCCAGCTCGATCAGATCGGCGGAGATGTCGAAGGTGGCAGGCGCGCCGCGATGCGCGCCGCCGATGCCGCCGGTGGCGAAGACACGGATGTCGGCGAGCGCGGCGCAGGCGATGGTGCCGGCGACGGTAGTGGCGGCGGTAGCGTGGCGGGCAAGCGCGACGCCCAGGTCGCGTCGGCTGGCCTTGAGCACGCCATCTTCCGTGCTCAGCCGCTCGATCTGCGCGTCATCCAGCCCGACGACGATGCGGCCGTCCAGCAGGGCGATGGTTGCCGGCACGGCGCCCTCCGCGCGTACCGCGGCCTCCATCGCGCGCGCCACCTCGACGTTGGCCGGGCGCGGCAGGCCATGCGCGATCACGGTGGATTCGAGCGCGACCACTGGCAGCCCAGCCGCCAGCGCCTCGCGCACGGAGTCCCCGACGCTGAGGTAGGGGTTGGGATCGCGCTCGCTCGTGTTCATGATTGTTGGTCCCCGACATCCAATCGCTCTTGGATCACGGTCTTTCCGGCCGTCTCACGCTGCGCCAGCTCGCGATTCGCTTCGAGGATCAGCTCGGCCGCTTCCTTGAGATTCGTACGTGCCTCTTCGAGCGTTGCGCCCTAGGTATTGGCGCCGGGCAATTCCTCGACATAGCCGATCCACCAGTCGCCTGAATGCTCGAAGACGGCGGTAAACTTATGCACCATATTCATGCCCCCTGCTTGACTACTATAATCAGAATACCACAGACCGAGCAACATGGAATAGGCGTGCCGCTACGGGAAAATGCCAACGCGCCAGCCGTTCCCGCGGTGGCGAGCGGCCGGCGCGCGATCAGATGGGTTGGCGTATGCGTGCTATTCGGTTCGGCCAAGCGCGCGCATCACGTCTTTGGGGCCATTGAATGAATCAGCGGGCAGCGCGCGAATCTTGTCCACCATCTCGCTGGAGGCGTTGTTCTGCTGTGCCCGGACGACCAGATCGCCCTTAGAGGCCGGGTAGTTGACCCCCTTGAGGTGTTTCTGCATCTGCACCGGCGAGATGCGCTTGCCGCTGCTCAGGCTGCTATCGTTGGTTGCCATGATGGTCTCCTTGGGGCATGTGCTGCCCATAATATGTCCGGACACAAGGCGGCTGGCAGCGTCCCGCAAGTTGCGGACCACTCGCGTCCAAGTGGACACAACGGCGTAGGCACGGACTACTCCCAACTGCCTAGAGGCGGCACGAGGCCGATTTCCCGCGCGATGGCGTCCGCCGCGCTGTAGGGGTCGGTGCTGCGCTCGACGACCTCGGTGATCAGCCGCTGCCACTCGTCGGGGCTGACGGCAGACTCGATCTTCGCCAGCAGCGCCTGGTGCAGCAGCGCCAGCATCTCGCTGCGCGCCTGGCGCTCGCCACGCGCGGCGAGCTGGCCGCTGGTGCGCAGGTACGAGAGGTGCGCCGCGAGCTTATCCGCCAGCTCCGGCACGCCCTGGCCGCTGGCGGCGCTGGTCTTGACGATCGGCACCTTCCAGGCGCGCTCCTTGCGGCGCTCGTCCAGACTCAGCAGCATGCGCAGCTCGGCGGCGGTCTGGTCGGCTCCGGGGCGGTCGGCCTTGTTGACGTCGAAGATGTCGGCGATTTCGAGGATGCCAGCCTTGATGGCCTGGATATCGTCGCCCATCCCCGGCACCGTCACCACCACCACCGTCTGCGCCGCGCGCACGATCTCGACCTCGGCCTGTCCCGCGCCAACCGTCTCGACGATGATTGTGTCGAAGCCGCCGGCATCCAGCGCGCGCACCACGTCGCGGGTCGAGGCAGCCAAGCCGCCCAGGCTACCGCGGCTGGCCATGCTGCGGATGAAGACGTTGGGGTCGCCGGCCAACTCGGCCATGCGGATGCGGTCGCCCAGGATCGCGCCGCCGGTGAAGGGGCTGGTGGGGTCCACGGCGACGATCGCCACGCGCTGGCCGCGGGCGCGCAGCTCGCGGGCGATGGCGGTGACGAGCGTGCTCTTGCCGGCGCCGGGCGAGCCGGTGAAGCCGACGACGTGCGCGCGGCCGCCATGCGCGTGGAGCTGCGCCAGGATCGGGCGCGCCTGGGGAGCGCCGTTCTCGATCAGCGTGACCACACGCGCCAGCGCACGGCGGTCGCCGGCCAGCAAGCGCTCCACGATGGGCAGCGGCGGAGTGGAGGCCGGCATGCTACTGGGCCGCCTGTCCCGCGGCGTCTGTGCCGCCTGTAGTCGCGCTTGCGTTCGGCGATTCGATGGCGGCGCCGGGGTTGGCAAGTGGCTCCAGCTCGTGGGCGAGGCGCTGTGGGCGGATGTGGGCGCGGACGTAGTCAATGATCGTGGACATCGGCGTGCCGGGGCCGAAGTTGCCCTCGATGCCCAGCGCCGCGATGGCGGGGATGTCTTCGTCGGGCAGGATGCCGCCACCCATCACCAGCACGTCATCCACACCGTTGCCGCGCAGCAGCTCCATCACCTTGGGGAAGATCGCCATGTGCGCGCCGGAGAGGATGCTCATCAGGATCGCGTCCACGTCCTCCTGCACGGCCGCCTCGACGATCATCTGCGGCGTCTGGCGGATGCCGGTATAGATCACCTCCATGCCGGCGTCGCGCAGCGCCCGCGCCAGCACCTTCGCGCCGCGGTCGTGGCCGTCCAGCCCTGGCTTCGCCACGAGCACCCGTATCTTGCGTTCCGCTGCCATCTATTCACCCGGAGTCCAGCCGGCTACCATCGTCGGTTGGCCCTCCGCCCCCTTTCCGTGCGCCACTGCAGCACGTGCCTCATTGCTGCGATGTCCGGCTCGCGCGGCATGGCGGCGGGCACCATCGGGGATTGTAGCACAGGAGCGCGGTGCGGTGGTGCTCCACCAGTCCACCGGATGGCCACATGCCGCTCTCACGGTCGGATATACTAGCTGCGGGTACGCCCAGGTAGCATGCGCTAGGTGATGGGCTCGTGAAGAGGAGGAGGAGCACCACATGGTCACGTTGCGTCCGATGACCGAAGACGAGTTCGCGGCGCTCAAGGCCGAGTTGTACACCAGCTATCCCGAGGAGCGCGCGCGAGCAACCGGTGGGGGCGTCGCCACCGAGGAGGAGATCGAGGCGGGCCGGCGCCAGGTTGACGAGCTGATGGCCGAGGGGTTGCAATCCACGGCGCACCACTACTGGAAGATCGTCGCGCCGGAGGTGGGGGCGGTCGGCGTCCTGTGGGTGATGGTGGACGACGCCAAGCACCGCGCGTTCATCTATTTCATCAGCACTGACGCGGCGTATCGTGGGCGCGGCTACGGACAGCAGGCGCTGGAGGCGCTCGAAGCGGCGATGCGGCCGCTGGGGGTGACGCAGATCGCGCTGAACGTGTGGGGCGACAATCACGTGGCGCGGCGACTCTACGAGCGTGTGGGCTACCAGCCGCAGGCGATCTACATGACGAAAGACGTGTGATGCGTTGTTGATCTGTGCCTCGCATCGGAATCTGCACACAATTGATACCGCGTTCTCTTCCGCTTTCTCGCGCCGCGATGTATATCATCAGGAGAGCGGGTTCTTCCCGCGGTCGTGTGATGGTCGAGCTGAGAAAGCGGAGAGCGAGGCCGCGCTATGGGCTGGTATCTGCGCAAGTCCGTCAAGATGGGGCCGATGCGCCTGAATTTCTCGAAGCGCGGCATCGGCGTCTCGACCGGCGTGAAGGGTTTTCGTATCGGCACCGGACCGCGCGGCCCGTACGTGGCCGGCGGGCGCGGGGGCATCTACTTCCGCCAGAGTCTGCGCTCGCGCACGCCGCGCAAGACCCGCGTGCGTGTCACCAGCGCGGTGCAGGTGACACCGCTGGTGGCGCCTCCTAACCAGCCGTATCCCCCGCAGCCGCCGGTGTACGGACCTCAACCGCCGCAGCCACCGCCACCTCGGCCACAGTCGCGGATGCCCGCTTATCCTCCACCGCCTCCGCCGGCCTATGCGCCCGCGCCGCCACCCACATTCGTCCCGTCTCCACCACCGCCGCGCACGTATCACGTCTACAGCACCGCCACGCTTGCCGGAATTTCGGCTGCACAGGTACTCGGTTTGATATTGAGTGCGACTGATCCTGGCATCCTGCTGTGGTTTGCCTCGATGATCGCCGTGGCCGCGATCGACTGGCACGGCTTCGTCAGCCTGCGCGGGCGCATCCCGTGGTGGCGCCTCACGGGCGGGCAGAAGTTCTGGCTCGTCTGCGCCTATATCTTCTTCTTTGAGATCATGGTGCCAGTCTACCTGGTTGGCGCGTGGATTGACTATCGCCGCAAGCGTGTCGCCGACGCGCAGCAGCGGCCTTTCCACATCGCTCAGTTGGAGGCGGAGATGGGCATGACGCCAGCCACCGAGGGAACCTGCGCTTCGTGCGGCAAGCCGCTGCAGGCCGGGGCGCAGTTCTGCTCGTACTGCCGCGCGCCGGTCTCGCCGCGCCCCAAGGTGTGCCCCTCGTGCGCCACGGTGGCACTGCCCGATGCGCAATGGTGCCCCAAGTGCGGTGCGGCGTTGCCCTCCCAGCCGTAAGCCCCGTGTGCGCGGGCCTCGGCAGCCTTCTTGCGAGCAGATACTCGTAACCACGAAATCTCCTGAGAAGGCGAAGGGAGGCGCGCGATGCCATCGCTCCAACAGGCAATCGAGAGGAGTCCGATTGCGACGGCGTATTGCGACGCCGGCGACGAGCGCGTGATCGTCGAACGGAAAAGCGTACCGCCGCGGGTTGGCGACCAGCGTGTGCCACCGCAGGTGGCAGAGCTGACGCACTATGACGTCAAGCTCCAGCGCGGGCCAGCGGCCGCCCGACCTCAGGCGAGCGCGACCTCGCTCGACGAGGCGCTGGACTTCCTCAAGACGCTGGATCTGCCGAACTTCGATGCCAGAGGATCAGAATGGCGGTCCGCCACGCGGCGGACCGGCCGCGACGACACGATCTGGACCGACAACTCCAGCGAGCGCGGCATTCCACCGCTCAACCCGCTGGACGAAGGCGCGCCCAAGCAGCAGCCGTGAGTGTGGGGCTGGAGCAGCGGACGATTCGCGCCTCCGGATAGGGTAGCCGCGAAGCTTCGATGGGCGGCCTGGGACTCGCTAGCCGCGAGGCGCGACACGGCGCGGAGAAAGAGAGCGTGAACATGGCACTCCTTGCCGAGGCCATTCGGCAGAGCGATACGCAAGCCGCCGCCTGCACGCTGCCCGATAGCACGCGGGTCATGGTGCAGCGCGTCACCGGTCGCGAGGGACCCTTCGATCAGGAGGAGTATGCCGTGCGCACCGAGCGGCCGGGCGCGCCGCCAGTGGCGCGGATAGCGACGGATAACCTGATCGAGGCGCTCGACGGCATGCGGCAGCTCGGCATCCCCGGCTTCGATCCCGCGACCGCCGACTGGCAGCCGGTCTTCGCCTCGGCGCGCGATCAGGCGGGGTACCAGCGCGAAGAGGGCAGCTCGTCCGGCGGGTGAATCGCCTTCCGTCCCTTCAACCGCCCGGCGTCTTGACAGGCAACGGCGGCGCGGATACAGTATGGTGCGCTTACCGCACTGGCGCGGGTTCTGCGACCATCGCGTCGCGGCGCCGCGCACACCGCACCGCGCACCATACGAGGACCGCTCCCCATGAAGATTCGCAAGGCCGTCATTCCCGCCGCCGGCCTGGGCACGCGCGTGCTGCCGGCAACCAAGGCCATCCCCAAAGAAATGCTGCCCCTGGCCGACAAGCCGACGATCCAATACATCATCGAAGAAGCCGTGCAGTCAGGCATCGAGCACGTCATCGTCGTCACCAGCCGCACCAAGCGCGCCATCGAAGACCACTTCGACGAGTCGCCAGAGTTGCGCACCGCGCTCGAAAAGAAGGGCGACCGCGTCAAGCTGGAGATGCTGGAGCGCATCGAGAACATGGTGCAGCTCTCCTTCACGCGGCAGCCGCGGGCGCACGGCCTGGGTCACGCCATCCTGATGGCCAGGGACCTCGTCGGCGACGAGCCGTTCGGCGTGCTGCTGGGCGATGATCTGGTGGTCAACCGCGGCGGCCCGCCCTGCCTGCGCCAGCTCATGGATGCCCACGCGGCCTACGGCGGCTGTGTGGTCGCGGCGATGCGCGTGCCGCGCGAGCAGACCAAGCTCTACGGCGTGCTCGACATGGCGCCGGAGGGCGAGCCGGGCTACCCGCGCCTGCACCGCGTGCGCGACCTGGTCGAGAAGCCCGAGCCGGCGTCCGCGCCCTCGGACCTCGCGGTGATCGGCCGCTACGTGCTGACGCCCGACATCTTTGCGGCGCTGGAGCACACACCGCCGGGCGCGGGCGGCGAAATTCAGCTCACCGACGGCCTGCGCGCGCTGCGCGACCGCGAGCCGATCTTCGCCTACGAATTCGAGGGCGTGCGCTACGACACCGGTGATCCCATCGGCTACCTGACCACCTCGCTGGAGTTCGCGCTGCAGCGGCCCGATCTCGCGCCGGGGCTGATCCAGTATCTGCGCTCGCTGAAGCTAGACTGAGCGCGGGCGATCGCGTAGACTACAAAGGTGCGCGCGACGAGTGCGCGAGCGGCATGACGGTCTGATACGGCATCGCAGGGCACGCGAAGGGGACGACGACGATGGCGGAGGAGCAGCAGCAGACGGATACCGGCAACGTAGGGGCGTCCGGTGGACGCCCGTTCGTGTCCGGTGGACGCCCGGAGGGACAATCACTCGCCGAGCGGGTGGCGCTGGTGACGGGCAGCAGCCGCGGCATCGGCCGCGCGACGGCGGAACGGCTGGCGGCGATGGGCGCGGCGGTGGCCGTGAATTACCGCTCCGACGAGGCTGGCGCGCGCGAGACGGCAGCCGCGATTGCTGAGCGCGGCGGGCGCGCGGTCCCCGTGCAGGGCGACGTCAGCGTTGAGGACGACGTCACGCGCCTGTTCAAGGAGATCGAGACGCAGCTCGGCCCCGTGACGGTGCTCGTCAACAACGCCGGCACCACCAACGACCGGCTGATCTTGCAGATGAAGCTCGAAGACTTCGAGCGGCTGCTCCAGGCCAACCTCGTCTCGGCCTTCCTCTGCACGCGGGCCGCCCTGCGCGGCATGACCCGCGCTCGCTGGGGCCGCATCGTCAACGTCACCTCGATCTCAGGCATCACCGGCCAGGTGGGGCAGGCCAACTACGCCGCCTCAAAGGCCGGCCTCATCGCGCTCACCAAATCCACCGCGCGCGAGTATGCCAGCCGCAACATCACCGCCAACGCCGTCGCGCCGGGCTACGTGCCCACCGAGCTGACCGCCAACGTCTCGCAGGACTTCAAGGACTACTACCTCGGCCTCACGCCGCTCAAGCGCTATGGCACGGCCGAAGAGGTCGCTACGGCGATTGCCTTCTTCTGCTCGCCCGAAGCCGGCTACATCACCGGCCAGACGCTCGCCGTGGACGGCGGCATCACCATGGTCTGACTAGGCGGCTTACCCGCACGTCACCGTATACGCCACGCTTGCCTGCTGCTTGCCCGCGACGAACGTCAGCGTGCCGTGTGCCGCCCTGCGCGCCGTCACCCGCAACGTGATCGGGATGCCCGTGTTGGGCTTGAGCGTGCCGCGGCCGGTCGAGAGCGCCAGCCCCGCCGGCACCTGTTGCACGCTCCAAGTCGTCGCCGCCGTGCCGGTCCACTCCAGCGTCACTGTGGCGGACGAGGACTTTCCGGCGCAGGCCAGATCCACCGACGCCGGACTCACCGCGAGCGGGGCCGGCGGCGCGCTCGTTCCCTGGCGCGCGGCGAGCGCCAACACGCCGGTGCCCACCGCCAGCAGCAGCGCCACCAGCCCGACCACCATCCAGCGGCGTGGCTCGATGCGCTGCATACGCTGCCGCGCCTGGGCGGCATAGCCGCCCAGTGTCTGGCTCAGCCGGCGCACCCGCGGCGCGTAGGGGCGGGGGGCAGGTGCATTACGCGGTGGCCGTGCGGCCCCAGGAGCCGCGGCCGACGGTGAGGGCGAGCCGCGCCCCAACAACGCGGCCACCGGCGACGCGGCCAGCGAGACGAAGCGCGCACGGGGCGAGGGCTGTGGCGGCGAGGGCGGTGATGGAGAGGACGGAGGCATCCGAGCGGCGGAGGGTGCGGGTGCGGGTGCGGGTGCGGGTGCGGGTGCGGGTGCGGGTGCGGGCGACGGAATCAGCTCCGGCGGCAGCGGCTCCGTGAACTGGTCGTCCGCGGCAGGCTTCGCGTCGCGCCGCGCGGCGTTCCACTCCTCGGGGCTGAGCGGCGCCATGAACGGCGCCAGCGCGTCGAGATCGGCCAGCGATCGCGACACGCGATCCAACTTCGCCCCCACGCGCCCATCGCCCAGCGCGCGCTCGATGGGCAGCGCGCCGCGCTCGCGCGGCGGCAGCACCCGCAGACGCTGCGCGATCACCCGCAGCGGTCGGAAGGCATCGCTCAACAGCGCCGTCTCCGCCACGAACTGCTCGATCTCGCCGGCTCCGCCGCGCAGCCAGTAGGGGCCATTCCCCGCGGCGAACTCGGCGGCGCGCGTCAGCAGATCGTCCAGCGTCACGTCAGGCAGGCTCTCGGCAAGCGGGCGCAGCAGCGCGTCATCCGAGAGCCATTCGCGCGCTGGCACTCCCGCGCTGACGAACGCGCTGCCGAGCTGGGTGATCCCCTCGTGCAGCTCGGCGAGCACCGTCGCCACTTCGGGCATCACCAGCCGTGGGTCTTGCAGCGCCGCGTACTCGTCATCGCCCAGGCCGCCGCCCGTCTTGTCGTCGTCCATCGCCCGGTCCTCGCCGTCTCTCGCCGTCGGTCCGATCTGGCTCCGATCTGGTCGCCGCCATTGTACTCATTATCCGCACCGTCTGCCTAGCGGAGTGGGAGGAGTGGGACATGCGGCGCATGACCTCACCCGCGGCACGCATACATCTCTGCCTCCCCCACGCCCTGCGTTGTAGCGGCGAGACCTGTCTCGCCTCTGCCGGGGGCCGGGGTGAGGACCCCTGCTGATGGCCGGTGGTATGCTACACATAGGACCGCTGACCGGCGGTCAGCGCGAGCGGGCCGGTTGGCGAGAGGGCACCACACATGGCAAAGACCAACGGCACGAAGACCGCAGATACGACGATAGATATTCAGCACGACGATCGCGCGGACACCAGCGACACCAACGGGCGCGACGGGCGTGACGGCCACGATCGCCACGATCGCCCAGACCGCAACGGCCACGACAACACCGATTGCGGACCGCTGCGCGGCGCCTCCGGTGTCCACCGGCCGCGCTGGAGGGGCTACACCGCGTTCGTGCTCTCAGGCGGCGGAGCGCGCGGCGCGCTCCAGGTCGGTGCGCTGCGGGCGCTGCTGGAGTGTGGCGAGCGGCCGGACGTGATCGTCGGCACCTCGATTGGCGCGTGGAACGGCGCGGTGCTGGCGCGCGACCCGACACTCTCCGGCGTCGAAGCGGTCGAAGAGGCCTGGCGCACGGCGAATCCCGGCCGCGTGATGCTCGGCAGCGAGCCGCGCGTGAGCACCGCGCAGGCGCTTGTCGCGATGCGCGCCCTCACCGCCCTGCGGCGGCTGGCCGCCGGCGAGCCGTCGCTCTACG
The DNA here is from genome assembly GCA_036376595.1 of Ktedonobacterales bacterium. Lineage (GTDB taxonomy): Bacteria > Chloroflexota > Ktedonobacteria > Ktedonobacterales > JADMIN01 > SMAG-U1939. Next base: position 11,814 of record DASVAA010000205.1, read on the forward strand.
ACGACGCCGGCATGCGCCAGATGATCGTGCGCCTGCTCGGCGATGTGACCTTCGAGCAGCTCGCCGTGCCGCTGCGCATCATCGCCACCGACATCACCCACGGCACGCGCGCGATCTTTGGCACCGGCGCGGTCGCCCCCGCCGTGCTCGCCTCCTCGGCGATCCCCGGCATCTTCCCGCCGGTGCGCCTGGGCGACGCCGTCTACGTGGACGGCGGCGCGCTGGATAACGCCAGTGTCGAGACGGCGCTATTCCTCGGCGCTCGGCGCATCTTCGTCCTCGACGTGGGCTACGACGAGCACGGCTCGCACGCCGCCCTGTGGAGCGAGGTGCAGCCCGAAGACAGCCACCGCCGGCGCAGCGCGGGGGTGCTCGCGATCTCGGCCGTGCTGGAGCGCACGACGCAGGTCATCAGCCGCTACCAGCTCGACCGCGCGCTCCAGCGGGTGCCGCCGGGCATCGAGATGCACGTGCTGCGCATCGGCACCAAAGCCGGCGGCGGTGCCCTGGAGTTCGAGAAGGCGCCGCAATGGATGAAGCAAGGCTACGAGGCCGCGTGCGCCTACCTGGCCCGCGCCCGGTCGCGCGAGCGCGAGCGTAAAGCTGCTAGCGCGGCGGCGCCGGCCAGTCCGCGATGACCCCGCGCAGGCCGCCGAGCACGTCCTCCCACCCCACGCGCAGCAACTCGCCATCGCGGAAGACGCTTCGCCCGCCGACGATCACCTCGCGGATCGCGTGTGGCGTCATCGAATAGACGACGTTCTTCTCGTAGCTGAAGGGCGGCTGCAGCGACGGATCGTCCATATCCAGCAGCACGAAGTCGGCCAGCAGCCCAGCCACGATGCGCCCCGCCGGCAGCCCCAGCGTTGCCGCGCTGCCGCTCGTGCCCATCGCGAACGCCGTCTCCGCCGGCACCACCTCCGAGCTGAGGTGCGTCACCTTCTGCAACAGCGCGCACATGCGCATCTCGTCGAAGACCGAGACGCGATTGTTCGAGCAGCCTCCGTCGCTGCCCAGCCCGATCCACACGCCCGCCGCCAGCATATCCACGATGCGCGTCACCCCGTCGCCCAGGAGCATATTGCTCGCCGGATTGTAGACCAGCCGCACGTCGCGCTCGCCCATCAGCCCGATGTCGTCGTCTTCGAGCCACACGCAGTGGATCGCCGTCATACGCTCCATCGCCAGCCCCAGCGACTCCAGCCAGCGCATCGGCGTCTTGCCGTACTGTTCGCGGATCGTGTCGCGCTCGTAGCGCCCCTCTGCCACATGGATATGGAAGCGCGTGTCGAGCTCCTCGGCCAGCGCCGATCCGGCCTGGATCATCTCCGGGCTGGCGGCGTGCGGCGAGTGCGGCGCGGGGCAGACCGTCACGTCCGGCGCGCCCTGGTACGCCTGCCACAGCTCGCGCGTGCGCGCCACCGCGTCGGGGATCGTCTCCTGATACTCCTTCGGCGCGCCCTCCCAGTCGTACATCGTGCGTGCCAGCACGATGCGCATCCCCAGGTCGCGCGCCGCGCGGATCACGGCGTGGTCGTTCTGGTTCCCGCCGTTGTGGATGTAGAAGAAATCGCAGACCGTCGTCACGCCGTTGCGGATCATCTCGGCGAAGGCGAAGCGCGCGCCGTGGTAGACCGCCTCCTCGCTCATGCGCGGCGTGTAGCCATAGAGCGCGCGGTCGCGCCAGGTGAAGAAGTCACAATCATCCGCCACCCCACGCAGCATGGACTGGAACGAGTGGTTGTGCGCGTTCAGCGTCCCCGGCACCAGCAGCCGCCGCGCCATTCGCTCGGCGCGCGCCTGTTCCTCCGGCGCCAGCTCCGCCAGCGGCGCCACCCGCGCGATGTGGTCGCCCGCCACGACCACCGCCATCCCCGGCTCGAAGCGCCCATTCACGAGCGTCCGCTCAGCCGCGAGAATGTGGGTTGTATTGGCATCAGGAAGGGTCATCAATTAGCTCCAGGTACAGATGCTTCAGGCCGCAACTAGATTCCACTACCTTCTCCCGGCCGCATCGGTGATTCACGCGCCATCTGAGACGTACGTGGTCCCTCGTCCTCTTTCGAAAGGCCAATCAGGTGCAGTGATGCGACACCAACGGTGCCAACTAGGGCAAGGCCAGCAACTACAAGGTCCAGGGTGGATAGGGCACTAGGGGAGATGCCAAGTAGCTTGCGATGTTCGAGTGAGAGGCCACCAAGGGTTGCGCAAAGCGCCAACAGCGTGACAGTTGTCGGCTGCCCAAAGCGGATCAGGCGCCAGAAGGGTCTTCGCATGGATGAAGCAGAGGGCTTAAGCGCGGCCATCACCCACATGGCCGCCACCGCGAGCCACAGGACAATGACGAGGATCCAATACCCCATGTTCATCGGCTCCCCCTCGGCGTGTGTCGTCCCGTCCGACCATCGGGCGGGACATGTCACGTCCCTACAGTATGCCGGATCGCGGGCGCGGTCAAGCACACCACCGCGGATAGACGCTTCGCGCGCGGATCGCGCAAGCTGTGATTCTCCGCAACCATATCCTGCGCGGCTTCTGCGGATATGTCCGGTTCACTTTTTCACACGCAATCCTCAGCGATGCAGCGAATGCTTCTTCGACCGTTTCCTTCCATCGGGAGCACCCGTCGTGTTTGGGCGTGTGGCCTCTCTGCGTGCCTGTTTGCGTGATTCCAGCAGGTGACGGGCCGTTGGCGACCTGCGGAAGCGGCTCACCATGTTCTGCACCTGCTGGCGCGTGACGTCGAGATGCTCGGCGATCACCGCATCGTGCTGATCGCGTATGAGCGCCAGATACAAGACGCTCATGCGCCGCGCGAGATCCTCCGAGCCCTGACTATTGTTCAGGGCATAGTTGACGAGCGCGGAGATCGCATCCTCCAGGACATCGTGAGCCGATTCCTTGTCGACGACGACATCTTCGGGCGTTTCCCAGGCAGAGGGCACCTCAACATCACGGTCTTCGCAGTCCTCCGTGTCCTCGGTGTCGTCCCCGATGCACAGCACCTCATTGCGCAGATCACTGAACGCAACGAGCAGTCCCGATTCCCACATCGCAACCTTCGGCCGCCGCGCGACAGTACGTAGGGCGTCCTCACGCTGATCTTTGCGGGTCTTGCTGCGCAGATAAGCGTTGGTCTCGTGAGCCACGATTCTCGAGCACCATCCCTGCAGGCTTCCCAGGCGAGGATTACGGGCGAGGTATTGTTGCAATCGCACGATTGCCCGATCGGCGATGGATGTAATCGTTTCTCTCACCTCCTCGCTCGCCACACGCACCAGGACGGCGGGCAACACGTCGGGATCTCTCAAGGGGGCACCCGGCGAACGATCCGCTGGCTGCCCAGCTGCATACCCCAGACGCATGCATGTTCGCTGTAACATCGAGACATAGAGCTGATTCCAATAGGGCGATGCGCGATCGCGCAGTAAATCCTCGATCACGTGGCGCTCGACGGTATGTCGCGCCTGTCGCGTAAGACGCGCATAAAGCGCGCGCCGGCTCCCGGGAATTTGTGCCGTCTCTCCATTCACCGTGCAGGCAATTGCCGTGACATCAGTCCAGACGTCGCGCTCGTCGAGTGGTAAGTTCCAATGCGCGCGCGCCGCGACCACATATTGTCTGATCCGCGCTTCCACCTGATACCATGTCGTGAGGAATCTGCTTCGCTCCTTACCAACCGCTGCCGATGCGTAGACAAGCTCCCCTACCCTCGATTCGAGCGGCCACGAGCCAGAAACCTCCGTAAAGTCTGGCGAGAAGACAATGGGGAGGTCGCCCGCGGGATCCGGTGGATCGGGTGGAGACGACGGCTGTTCCCATGCGCCATCCGCGGCACGCCCTTGTTCGAGCACGCCACACGCGTGTTCGACCTCCTCGCGGCAGCGCGAGCAGCGTGACAAATGCCCGGCGAGCTCGGGGAACGCGGCGTTGGCGGCATCTACGCCCGCCGCCAGGCAGACGTCGATGTATTCGTCCATCTGCGGGCGCACGCGCCGCTCGATGACCGCCTCCAGCAATTGACCGAACAGCACACGAACCATGGTCCAGTGCTTGCCAGGGGGCAGCGCTTCAGAGGCCAACACATCCATCAGCGCGCAGAGATCGTCCTGGCATTCGACGCAGTCGAGGAGATGGCGCAGGACATACCGCGCGCGATCCGGCGTGGAGTGCCACGACCCAATCGCGATATCCACGAAATCGGAGACGAGATGCACGCTCGCGCGGGCGCTTCCGCCAGGAGCGTGCGGCGCGGAGTGGAACACGTCGTCCATTTTCATCGTGTGCCTGCCTCTATCTACTTATCACGCATCACAGATCGCGCTTCAGTGCTTGCTATACTTGATGTGTTGATCGCTAAACGTCCATCCAGAATCTCCTAACAGGGCGCCGTAACAACGCCAACCTTGCGCGTGTGCCCTCCTATGTCGCTTCGCCAGAAGCCGTCACCGCTCGTACTTCGGGCTGCGGAGACATGAGCTGCCGCGCGCGGAGCTCGGCATAGAGCCTCTGGCCCTCAGGAGACTTTTTGAAGATCCACTTCCGTTGGGAGATCCACTTGGCATCAATCGGCGGTCCGTACTCGGCGGTCACATTCCCCGGCTTCCGCTCTTCGATGCAGACTTTGCACAGGATCTCGACAGAGAGACGCTCCTGCTCCGGGCTGCTGGCGGTCCGCGCCGCCCACTTCGCGATCGCGCTTTCGGCAAGTCGCACCGCTTCGCCGTCGAGCACCTCGCGTTCGGTCACGTGGTCGGGCGCGGGTATTGGCACCTGCGTGTCGCTGTCGGCGTCCTCGCCGCCGCCTGCGCGTTCGCGGTCGTCAAGTGGGACCACCCTGTCGCCTCCCTGCTCCTCGGCCCAATGATGTTCGATGAGGATGTTGCGGACGATTGTCAGACACCAGGTGTCGAGGCGGCTGCGGCCTTTGAAGCGCCCCTTCCGCTTGATGTCGCAGATGCCCTTCTCAGCATGCGCGTAGGCCGTGGTCGCGGCATCGTGAATACGCGAGCGCGATGGCTCTGCGATGCCGCTCAGCACGATCGCGTACCAGTCGCCGTTGAGGATCGCCGCGCGACTCGGCTGGCCAGGCGTGTAGTGCTTCCACCGGCAAGCCTGCTGCATAAGGCGCACCCGCAGGAGGCGCCAGCAAAACGACTCTGGAAGCTCGCGCATCTCCTTTACCACGCGATGCTCGGCGGCCAGCGCCGCACAGTGTTCCAGTAGCTTCGTGTCATCCATGATCGTGCGGCGCCGGCTGGCACGCTTGAGCTCAAACAGCCGCAGCGCGATGCCCGCGCTGACTCGCAGCACCTCATCCTCACAGGGCATAGCCCATCGCCGGCTGTTCTCGACGATACGCCGCCGCACGAGATCGCGCTGACCATCTGATATCGGCGCTCGATGGCTCCCCACTGCTTCTCCTGAACTCTCTCCTCTCATCCAGGCCCCCGCTTTCTCGTGAGGAATCGTTCGCCATCGTGTCCGAGTCGCCCGCGGCGCCGCGTCGCACCCCTGCTCCCCAAGAGAGCGGACGCCCGCACCGCGCTGTGCGGTCATCGAGATCGGCGTTCACCGTGCGGCATACCTATGATGACAACTGCTACGCGGCCATCACGGGTAGGTTGCGCCACCGATTCGCAAGGGATAGATGGGTCGTGACACAAGAATCTCTCGACGAGTTTTTGCCTGGAGTGAACCCCTGAGACCGGACTGCGCGTAAAGATACCTCCCCAGGTGCGGTGCACTGACCGCACGAGCCGAAGGAGGCAAGACGCACGCGGGGCCGAACGGTTAGTCGCGAATTCAAGTTGAATGTGTGCCGCCAGATCGCTAGCGGCGAAAAGCGTGTGGCGCAGAACTCAGGATATCTGTGTGGACTAGCATGGTCTCCCGACGGGCGCCGTTTGATCTTTCAGATATGCGGTCCTACAGGAGGCAACTATGTGGGCCTGCCAGCCCAATTCTCTCTGTATGATGCGGCTGGTGGGTCGCAATCACCATCGTCGTGACCACCATGCGCTAGATCCCAGTCGGAGACGACCCACGCTTCGCCACTTCCGTGAAGGCCTCGCGCGCGGCGGCGACGGTGCGGGCGATGTCGTCCTCGGTGTGGGCCAGCGAGACGAAGCCGGTCTCGAATTGCGAGGGGGCGGTGTACACACCGCGGTCCAGCAGCGCGTGGAAGTAGGTGGCGTAGGCGCCGGTGTTGGATTGCTTGGCGCTGGCCTCGTCGGTCACGGGGCCGCGGGCAAAGAAGGTGGTGAACATCGAGCCGACGCGCGTCTGGTAGATGGATACCCCTACCGCGCGCGCGGCCTCGGCGATGCCCGCCTCCAGCGAGGCGGCCAGCACGTCGAGCCGCTCGTACGTGCCGGGGGCCCGGAGCGCCTGGAGCTGGGCGATCCCGGCGGCCATCGCCAGCGGATTGCCGGAGAGCGTGCCCGCCTGATAGACCGGCCCTGACGGTGCCACCATTGCCATGATGTCGCGCCGCCCGCCGTACGCCGCCGCCGGCAGCCCGCCGCCCACGATCTTGCCCAGGCACGTCAGGTCGGGTGTGATGCCGTAGAGCGCCTGAGCGCCGCCGTAGGCCACGCGGAAGCCGGTGATCACCTCGTCGAAGATCAGCAGCGCGCGGTTGGCCTCGGTAATCGCGCGCAGGCCGGGCAGGAACTCCGGCGCGGGGAGCACGCAGCCCATGTTGCCGGCCACCGGCTCGACGATCACGGCGGCGATCTCGTCGGGGAACTGGGCGAAGAGCTGGCGCACGGCGGTCAGGTCGTTGTAGGGCGCGACCAGCGTCTCGGCGACCGCCGCCTCGGGCACGCCGGGGCTATTGGGGGTGCCGAGCGTCAGCGCGCCCGAGCCAGCGGCGACCAGCAGCATATCGGCGTGGCCGTGGTAGCCGCCGGCGAACTTGACGATCTTGGTGCGCCCGGTGAAGGCGCGTGCCAGCCGCAGGGCGCTCATCGTGGCCTCGGTGCCGGAGTTGACGAAGCGCACCAGGTCAATGCTCGGCAGCGCTTCGACCACCAGCTCCGCCAATCGCACCTCGTCGGGCGTGGGCGCGCCGTAGCTCGTACCGCGCTGGGCAGCGCGCGTGACCGCCTCAATCAGCGGCGGTGCGGCGTGACCCAGGATCAGCGGTCCCCACGAGCAGACGTAATCAATGTAGCGGTTGCCGTCCACATCCCAGATATAGGCACCCGCGCCGCGCGCGATGAAGCGCGGCACCCCGCCCACGGCGCGGAAGGCACGCACGGGGCTGTTGACGCCGCCAGGGATGATCTGCTCGGCCTGCGCGAAGAGCGCCTCGGAGCGCGAGATGTCCATGGGGAGCTGGTTCCTTGACCGCGAACGGGCGTCCACCGGACACCCCTACGGGGTTCACCACCAATCGCGAGTTAGCCCGTGCAGGCGGGCTTGGTGGCCGCAAGGCCCGTAGGCGCGGATTCATCCGCCGGCCCCTTGCTCGCGCGGGCTGTTCCCGATCGGTGATGGAACTCGCTTACGAACGGTGTGAATGTATCCGCGAGAGATTGTAGCGCGAGGGAGGCGCAGTTAGGATTTGAGCTGCCCCGCGACGTACTGCTGGATGGCGCCCCAATCGCCGTTGGCCGGCAGCAGGATGTCCTGGCCGTCGCTGCTCTGAGAGTTCACCAGCACGTTGTCGGTGCTCAGGCCAACGCGCGCGGCGTGCGTCAGGTCGAGCTTCTCGGTGAGCCGGGTCAGCTCCAGCAGCGAAAGATTGGTGTAGATCGCGCGCTGGAGGGCGTCGGTGGCACCCAGCAGCTTGGGCCACGCTCCCGGCTGCCGCGCACGGTCGAGGATCGCCTTGAGCAGGATCTGCTGGCGCACGGAGCGGGCGAAATCGGTGCCCTCGCTGGGCGGATCGAGCACGTAGCGCGCGCGAGCGTACTCGATAGCCTGCTCGCCGTTCATGTGCTGCATGCCCGTGTTAAAGTGGATGATCTTCCAGCCGGGGTCGATCGCCGGATCGTCGTTGCGCGGGTACTGCGCGGTGAAGGCCACCGGCACGTTGATGTTCACCCCGCCGAGCGCATCCACCAGGTCGCGGAAGCCAGTGAAGTTGATGGTCAGGTAGTAGCTCACCGGGATGCCGAGCACGTCGGAGACCTTGTTCGCCGCCTCGGCGCCGCCAGCATCGCGCCCGGCTGGCAGGCCATTGAAGCCGTTGCTGAGGCCGTCCTGATAGGCGGTGTTGATCTTGGCGTAGCTGCCCGAATTCGGCGGCACCTGCACCCACAGGTCGCGCGGCACCGAGACCAGCGTGGTGGCGCTGTCGTCGGGGTTGAGGCTGATCACCAACAGGCTATCGGTGAGATTGGCGCCGTCGTGACCGGCGCCGCCATAGCCCAGCACAACCACGTTGGTCCGCCCACTGAGGAAACCCGGCCGCATGCTGAAGGGCGCGCTCGCCGAGATCGCGCTGCCAAAGTCGCTGGCGCGGTGCAGGCCCAGCCCGACCAGCACGATGGCCAGCGCCAGCGCGACCAGCAGCCCGCGCACCACCCAGCGGCCAATCGCGCGCCCGCGCCCAGGCCGACGAGAGCGGCGTCCCCGGCGCGGGGCGTAGGGTACCTCGGCTGGGGCATCTGGCAGGGAGTACTCGGCCAGCGGCTCCATGCGCCGCGGGGCGTTCGCGGCTCGCGGTGGCAGCGGCGGCACACCGGTCGCGCCGGGGGAATGGCCGTTGGGCTGGAGCGGCTGCGGCTGCGACGCTGGGCGCGTAGGGATATCCCACGACGCCTGCTCGCCCATCGGTCGCTGTTGCATGTGTTCCTTCCTCGTGGCCGGTATGCCCACCGCGTGGCTGCTCAGTCCAACCACACACCATATCGTACGTATAGGAGACGCATTGGGTATGCCTCAGGTGCCATCGGTGCCCATCATCGGGACGCGGCTATGAAGCGGCATGTGGTTGTGCGCCTCAGGCTATGGCACCCGCTCGTGCTTCGGCAGCGCGCCCCACCAGAGCCGCCGGAAGCGGGTGTCACGGGCGGATTGGCGCATGAGACGGGCCAGACCCATGCCCAGCACACAGGCGTGTTGCCTGGCTAGACACGCTCCCGTATACTGAGCGCGGGATATGGGCGACAGGCGCCAACCGGGCGCGGCCACGCGGCGCGCGGGGCGAGCTGGGCGGTGTTCTCAGGTCGAGGCGGGGATGCACCAGGGGAGAAGGGCGGATAGCATGTCAGGATCAAACACCCCAGGCAGCGGAGACGGCGGCTTCAATATCGCGGGTGCGGCGGGCAGTTTTGCCAAAGAGGCTATCGCCGGGGCGCTGCCGCCAGAGATTCAGAACCTGCTCAAGCCCGGCAAGACGCCCGAGCGCATCCAGCACGCCATAGCCTGGGCGGCGCGGCGCGACCCCGCGGTGCTGGCGGAGCACCGGCGGCGCGGCCACGGCGTCAAGACCTTCGAGGACATCCGCAACCTCAAGCTGAGCCAGATGGATGCCGTTGCGCGGAGGTTTGCGCACAAGTTCCGCCGCCGCGCGGCCCTGACCGGCGCCATCACGGGACTGCCCGGCGGACTGTGGGCGCTGGTAGCGGCGGGCGCCGACGTGCAGCTTACGGCGGTCTACGCCGTGCGCATGGCCGCCGATATCGCGCAGGCCTACGGCTACGATACCTCGACGATTGTGGAGCAGGCGCATCTGGCGGAGGTGCTGGCGCTGGCGGCGGGCATTGACAGCCTGCGCGGTATCGGCAACTGGCTGACGCGCGAGGGCTTGGTGCGCATGCTGCCCGAGCTGCTGCCCAAGGTGCTGATGCGCCTGAGCGTGGAGATCACCGAGGAGCAGGCCGCCAAGTGGGTTGGGCGCCTTATTCCCGGCGTCGGCGCGGCGGTGGGCGGCGCCGTGGACTACACCTTCCTGCGGGTGGCGGGCGACCGGGCGATGGCGTACTACCACAACCGCTACCTGATCGAGCATGGCCTGCCGGCGGATGATTCGCTGCTGAGCCGGCCAGCGCGTGTCTTCACCGCGCTGACGGCGCCCGATGCCGCGCTCAGCTCGTCGAGCGCGCTGGCGCAGGGGCGCGGGCAGGGTCCGGTGGTCGAGGGCAGCCTGGCGCAACCGGGCCAGCCGCCGCAGCTCGCCGCGCCAGCGCAGCAGGGGCACCCCGCGCAGATCGCAGCGCCCGCGCATGGTGTCCCCGCGCCGCAGTACGTGCCGCCGCACAAGATGCGCAAGTCGGCGCCGGAGCGCTTTGCCATCTGGCTGGCGGTGTTCGCGATGATCGCGCTGCTGATCACCATCGCGGCCTGCACGGCGCTGGCGATCCTGGCGACCAACGAGTTCCACAGTCTGTTTAGCTTCGCTACGCTCCTGGGGTAGCGCCATCATCAATGAGTAGCTAAGCGACTCTTGCAGTGAGGAGAGCTACGCATGGGCAACGACGAGGCTATGCGCGATGCCTTCTTTGCCCTGTTTGGCTGTTTTGTGGTGCTGCACGCGTGGCTCGGTGTCTTCGGTGTCCTTGGTCTTCGGCGGCTTCGCATGAGCCTGCCGCCACTGGGCCACAGAGTGGGCTTCCAGGTGTTTCCCGGCGATCAGGTACGATCTGCGCTCGGCCCTGCTGCCACTCTTTGGTGGAGCGCCGTGGCGTGGAGCGACGTGTGCGCAGGAATCGCCGGCGTCATCTGCGCCTTGTTGGCGATACCCGTGGCAGTTGCCTTGCCGATTTCGAGCACGTATTCCACCGCAGTCGATCGCGCCATCGCACTCTTAGCCATCGCGATCGCATTCTCAGGCGCCGGCTCGGCAATCGGACGCTGCATCGCGATTGCGTGGATTACTCCGCTGGCAGCCTCAATCAGTAGCGCTCCTCTGTCGCATGAGCGGCGCCATGTGACCGCGCTGGCGCTCACGATATGGGCAGTGGGTGCGGTGATCACGCTGCTACTTGCGGTGGCGCTGGCTACGACTACACGGACGCCGTCATCTCAGGACCACATCGTTCCCATCTATATTGTCGTGGTGCTCTCGTTCCCAGCCTTACTTGGCGTGGCATTGGCTGCCGAGATGTGGCTTGGCCGAAGATGGCGCGCCTTGATCCGCAGCGTCCTATTGGCCGCGCCGAACCTTCCCGGCAGTATCGAGCAGAGCTTTCGATCTTTCGCCGGGACCTTTATGACTGGCCGGATGATGATGGTTGGATTCTTGGTAGGGATGGGCCAATTCTTCTTTGTGGTGTTTATAACGTCCTTCCAATCCTACTACTTTGGTAGGTTGGCCGACATTGCGACTATTTGCGCCATTGTCGCGATGATGTGCGGCTTGCTTACATGGGCTGTACCTGTCACGTCGTTTACGCTGCCGCGCGAAGAGGAAACACCAGCAGTATCCGGCGGATTATCGGCGGGTTAACAGGGGCGATTTGTGCTTGCGGGAGCTACACCACCGGCCGGAAGCGCTCGTGCTGGATGCGCTCCGCCGCGTCGCGCTCACCTGGCGTCCATTCCGACGGCTCCAGGGTGATGCCCAGCGATTCGGCCAGCGCGGCGTTGACGGCCGCCTCCACCTCATCGCCGCCGATCGCGCGGCCGGCCAGCTCGTCCAGGCCTGCCGCGGCGTCGCTCAGGCGCTGGGCGAGGGCGACGCGCGTCTCTTCCGGCAGCGCCAGCAGCTCCACCAGCCGCTCCGGCCGCCAACGCAGGTACACCCCCACCTGATACAGCACGCCGGGGCGCCGCCGCACCTGGCTCAACCCCACGATTTTGCGCGCACTGACGACCGGCTCCCACGGCGAGAGCGTACCGTAGCAGGCCAGGCGCAGAGGATCGTCCTTGGCGAGCGGCGGCAGGGCGCGCACCTCTTCGGTCGGCAGCGCGCGCGCCTCGGCGATGCCCAGCGTCCGCAGCGCCCGCGCCCAGACCTCACCGATCCAGCGATAGCCTTTCACCACGTCTGAAATCGCCAGCGGATGGCCGGCGGGCAGCGCGACCTCCATGCTCAGCGCGTCGGCGTCCACCAGCACGGCCGTGCCGCCGGAGGTGCGGCGATAGACGTGGATGCCGTGGACGCGGCAAGCGGCGAGGTCGGCGGCTGCCGGCGGCTGGCCGTTGCCCAGCACCAGGGCGGGATGGCGCGCGACGTACCAGCGCACGGCGGGCGCGGGCGTCTCGCTCAGGCCGGCGAGCAGCGCCTCGCTGAGCGCAAGCTGGTGGTCCATCGGCGCGCCCGACGAGGAGAGCAGGCGCCAGGTTTCGGGGCGTGCTGCGGGTTGGGTCAACGGAAGGCTCCACTTCTGCGCGCTGCCGGGCGGCGCCGATGCGTCGGATGCTGGAGACGACAGACACCCGGCTAGTATCGCTGAGATTGGGGTGGGTTGGCAATAGGTTTGACACGCAACTTGAAATTCGGCATCATTCTAATTAGATAGATGCCAACATTGGCGGAGATTCGTGAGGTTCCCCATGACCGATCAGGAGCGTGACGACCTGCAAACGCTGCTCGCAATCCTCAAGACGCTGGCCGACCAGACGCGCTTACGCATTCTGGGGCTGGTCACCATCGAGGAGCGTAGCGTGGAGGAGCTGGCGGTGCTGCTCGACCTGAAGCCCCCGACCATCTCGTGGCATCTGGCGCGACTCAAAGAGACCGACCTGGTGCAGATGCGCGCCGAGGGCACCACCCACCTCTACCGCGTGAACGGCAAAGGGCTGGGACGCATTCACAAGCTGCTGGGTGCGCCCGAGCGCGTGGCGCTGGTGGGCGATATCGAGGAGAACGCCTGGGAGCGCAAGGTCGTGGGCGACTTCCTCGAAGCGGGGCGTCTCAAAGAGATTCCCGCCCATCGCACGAAGCGCCAGATCATCCTGCGCTGGCTGGTGCGGCAGTTCGAGGAGGGCCGCACGTACACGGAGGCCGAAGTCAACGAGATCATCAAGCGCTATCACCCCGACACGGCCACACTACGCCGCGAGCTGGTGGGCGAGAAGCTGATGGCCCGCGAGCGCGGGGTGTACTGGCGCACCCAACCGGACGCCGAGCAGCCGCGTGCGGAGCAGCCGAAGGAGCAGGCGCCATATGCCTGAAATCGAGACGCCTCGCCTGCGCATCCGCGATGCCGAGGCGGAGGACCTGCCCGAGCTGCTGCCGGTCTACCTCTCGAATCCGGATTTCGTGCGGGTGAACGAGGGGTCGCGGGGTGAGGCCGGCTACTATAACCTGGAGATGTTCCAGCGCGACTGGTGGATCAACCGCATGATGCCTGGCGGGCACGTACTGGGCATCTACCTGAAGGCGACCGGCGAGGCGGTGGGGCAGGCCAACTTCCTCGAAGAGAATCCCGAGGATGGCATGCCCTGGCTCGGCCTGCTGATGAT
>DASVAA010000206.1:0-23407 GCA_036376595.1 Ktedonobacterales bacterium
TGGAAAGCAGGGGGCAGGCAAGAGCGGCGGGACGGCCGCGAACGTCGCTGGCTCGGCGCTGCAGCAGCTCATCACCACACGCGGCATCGCCAGCCCGACCGCCCTCGCCGACTACTTCATTGCCGCGCTGCTCGACACCCAGATCGATCCCGCCCGCCGTGCCACGGTCCACGACGCCGTGAGCGCCCCGGCTCCAGGACCGACCTTCACGCTCGCGGGCAGCGCCAGGGCCAGCGTGCCGGCCGCCAGCGTGCGCGACGCGCTCTATCTCGTCATGTCCATGCCGGAGTATCAGATGAATTGATTCCGATCGCCGGAGGGCGCATGTCATGCACCCCTATGTCCTGTCTCCGCGTCCTCCGCGACACTCCGCGTTCTCCGCGTTCTCCGTTCCCACTCACCCGATGCCGTAGCGGCGAGGCCCGTCTCGCCTCTGGGGCCGGGGGTGAGGACCCCAAAGGAGCAGCCACAATGATGCTCACCCGCCGCGCGATGATCAAAGATGGTCTGCTGGCCGTCAGCGCCGGCATGATCATGCCCTCGGTCTTCGGCCGCGCCGTGCGCGCCGCTCAGAACGCCGCCCGCGAAGGCTCGCACTGGGCGCAGGCCGCGCTCGGCAAGACGCTGATCGTGGTGCAGATGGCCGGCGGCAACGACGGCCTCAATACCATCGTGCCCTACACCGACAGCGCCTACTACCAGGCGCGGCCCACGCTGGCGATCCCCCAGTCGCAGGTGCTCGACCTCGACGGCCGCCTCGGCATGCATCCCGCGCTCAAGGCGCTGCAGCCGCTGTGGCAGCAGAACAAAGTCGCCATCGTGGAGGGTGTCGGCTACCCCAACCCCAACCTTTCACACTTCGCCTCGATGGACATCTGGCAGACGCTCGACCTCAACGGTCAGGGCGCCCAAGGCTGGCTGGGCAAGTACGTCGCCGGGCTGGTGGACCAGGACGGCCACCCGTTCCAATCGCTGGCCGCCGGCACCACGCTGCCCACGGCGCTGCGCGCGCTCAACGCCGACGTGCCCACCGTCTCGAATCCTGCCGCCTACAAGCTGCTGCCCGATCCCGGAGCGGCCGCTTCAGGCCAGGTCAGCGCCGCCGAGGCGCGCATCCAGACGCTGCTCAAGCTCTACAACACCTATCCGCGCTCGGCGCCCTATGCCGCGCTGCTCGACGCGACGGCCCAGAGCGCGGTGGATGGCGCGAAGCAGCTCGCCTCGGTCGTCTCGACCTACAAGCCCGCCGTGACCTACCCCACCTCGAACTTTGCCAAGGGCTTGCAGGTGCTGACCGAGGTGATCGTGCAGGGGCTGGGGCTGCGCGTTGGCTATGTGACGCTCGGCGGCTTCGATACGCATGCCAGTCAGGCCGACACCCAGACCAAACTGCTCACCGATCTGGCCGAAGGGGTCAGCGCCTTCCTCGCCGATCTGGCGGCGCACAACGCCACGCAGAACGTGGTGGTAATGACTTGGTCGGAGTTCGGCCGGCGCGTGGAGGAGAACGGCAATGAGGGCACGGACCACGGCACCGCGGCGCCGCTCTTCGTGGTGGGCGACTCGGTCCAGGGTGGCATCTACGGTGAGCCACCGGACCTCAACCAGCTCGACGACGCCGGCAATCTGATCTTCACCACCGACTTCCGCGCAATCTACGCCACCGTGCTCGACCGCTGGCTCGGCGCGCCCTCGACAGCAGTGCTGGGCGGCAGCTTTGATGACCAGGGCTTCCTCCCCGTCCCCGCGTGAGGGGTCACGGGGAGCGCGGAGGCCGCGGAGTTTCGCGGAGAACGCGGAGTAGAGAGTGACAGAGAGAAACCGCAGAGGACGCAGAGGACGCAGAGGTTAGGAAGCCAGTGTTGCGCCTCCGAAGCCCCCGTGCGTTGCCAGGGCCAGATGGGCATTATCGCGTAGGGCGGCGCTTCCACTGTCCGCGCGGCACGTAGCGTGCGGACCTGTGCCCTCTCGGCGCGGCTCGGATAGCGGCGCCGGAAGGATTCCCAAGGAGGAGCTATAGGTCTGCTCGATAGTCTGCTGCAAGGTGGGCAGCAACAGGAGTATCAGAACTTAGCCAATCAGTATCAGCAGGGGGCGCCGCCAGAGCTACAACGGCCAGGCGGTGCTCAATCGCTACCAGCAGGCGGCACCCAACCTCAACCAGCAGCGGTACATGAACGCCGCGATGGCCGCGTTCCAGAACATGACGCCGCAGCAGCGCCAGGAGTTCGGCCAGTACCTCGCGCAGCAGGGCCAGCAGCAGGGGCCCAACTTCCCCAACGCCAGCGGCAACTACGAGAACCCGCAGATGCTGGCGCAGATGACGACGAACGCCCACCAGCAGGACCCGGGATTCCTCGGCAAGCTCTTCAGTCCTCAGAGCGGCAAGGCGCCGATTGACAATCCAGCCGTGAAGGCGCCTCTAGCGGGCATCGCCGCGATGGCGATCAAGCACGCGCTGGACCAGCGGCATTAGGTGGGAGTCCTCACTCCCAGCATCAGCGGGCGGGACATATCCCGCCCCTACATCCAGCGGGGGCGAGGGGGAGCCAGAGAGCCGCGCCGATCTGCCTCTGCGCCCGCTGCGGTTTCTCCCTCTGCTCTCTCTGCTCTGCCCTCCGTTGCCTCCGTTTCCTCTGTCGTGAATCTCTCTCCCTCTCCGCGGCCTCCGCGACCCTCCGCGGCCTCCGCGTGTACCGAACCTCTCCTCTACCCTGTGGCCGAGTCGCTGACCACCTCGATCTGGCCGCCCTCGTTGACCCACAGCCCAATCACGCGCATCGGCATGCCCCAGCTTGCCACGATCGCCGCCGCCGCGCGGATCGCGGTCTTGTGCTCATCGGGTGGGACGGGATAGCCCGCGCAGCCGAAGTGCCCGGCGATCGCCACCACCCCTGAATGATGCGCCTCCTGCGAGACGCGCGCGTAGTCGCGGATCAGCGCGATCGCCGGGGGGGTGCCCTGCGTCAGCACCCCGTCCGGCCCCGGCGCCGTCACTGTATCCACGTACTGCACGCCGAAGCGCGCCCGCACCCACTCCGCCACCGGCGCCTGCACGCGCCCGTCAATGCAGTTGATCGCCGTGCCGAACGTGCCCTCTGCCATGCGCTGCTCCCTCTCTCTGTGCTATCTTCCCTTGCGCTCCGCGCGGCCCAAATACACGCGCCCACCCTCAGCTTCGCGTGCCAAGATGCGCCCGCAGCGCATCCAGCCCCCACGAACGCAGATCGCCGATGTGGGCAAGCGTGAGATCGGGCACCGGAGTGGGCACGGTCAGCTCCATGCCGTAGTGGCCCTGGCGCACCCAGATCGTGACGAAGCGACCAGGATACTTCGCCTTGGTGGCCGCCAGGATGCTCGCCTTATCGTCCACCATCACGTAGAACGGTGCCGGCCACAGCGCCATGATCTCGTCCAGGTGCTCCTCTTTGTGGGCGTAGACCAGCACGTGCTGCTCCACCGCCGCCGCCAGCCCGCTGCGCTGAATCTTGAGCGGCTGGTACACCTGGTCGCCGTCCGAGACGATGCTGGGGAACGCGATGTCCCGCACGTGCGCCAGTGTCGCCAGCGTCTCAGGATACAGCCGCTCGGCGAACGGGTAATCCATCACGACCGCCATCACCGCCGCAATCAGCTTGTCGTCATGCGCCTCTGCCGCGAAGCGCTCGATGGTCCGCGGATAATCCACCACTCCCGTCGCGGCCCGCACCTGTTCGTAGATCGCCCAGAGTCGAGCGTTGCGCTCCGGACCCAGCAGCGCGCGCAGGCGGGTGGAGAGATCGGCCTTGAGCGCGTCGTTATCGAGCAGCGTATTGTCGCAATCCATGATGTAGACCGCCGGCCCCACGCTGCTCCCGCTCCCGCTACTGCCGCTGCTCCCCGTCGCGCTCATACTGCCGCTCCCGCCTTTCGCCTCGCCGCCGCTCACTGTGAATCCCGCGCATCGCCTGAGCCACTGACCAGCCGGCGGTTGAAACCGCGCCTGGAGGGCCTGCGGCCCCCAAACCCGCCTGCGCGGGTTGGGGATCGACAAAGCGAGCGTAAGACGCGCCCTCGGCCCCTGCCGATTGTAGCACTCACTCCGCGTTGGCATGAGGCCGTATTCCTCAGGCGTTTGCTCCGAAGGGCGGCCAACGTGGTGGGGCAGGCAGGCAGTCTGAAGGACCGCGGGTAATCCCGCGCTGCAACGTTGGCTTGCACGCGAGTTGATCGCGCTGGATGAAGAATCCATGCTCGCTGGTTTCCCCTCTGCGCCCTCTGCGTCCTCTGCGGTTCCTTTCTCTGCCTTCTCCCTCTCCGCGCTACCTCCGCGACATCTTCGCGTGCTCCGTTCACAAGTCACTTGGCTTGTGGCACGAACGGCTTGGCGCGGCCGAAGAAGACCCGCAGCAGCGTGGCTGAGATCAGCAGCAACAGTGCGCCCACGGGGAACGACGCCGAGAGGCTGACGTGATCTTGCAAGAAGCCTTCGAGCACCGAGCCGATGCTGTAGCCGATGCTCCAGGTGAGGCTGTAGAACCCACTCAGCGTCGCGCGATGGCGCGCCGACACGCTCTCCATCGCGAACGCCGCGTAGACCGGCTCGAACAGCCCGCGCAGGATCTGGCGCATGAACTCGGCCACCGCCGCCAGCAGGAAGACTGGCGAGAACCCGATTAGCACGAGCATCGGCGCGCTCAGATACTGCATCGTCGTCGCCATCTTGAGCTGGCCCCAGCGCTTCACCAGCCCCGGCGCGACGAGCGAGGTCGCGCCGCCGACGACGCCAGCCACCGTGATCAACACGCCGAGCGCGCCCAGGTCCAGCAGGAAGCGCAGGTGGAAGAAGAGCTGCTCCAGCGAGACGACCATCCCCTCGCCGGTGGTGAAGAGCACATCGGGGATCAGCAGCATGGCGAAGAGCGCCACCAGTCCCCAGCGCCCGCGGCTTGCCGCCCACGCCGCGCGCTCGGCTCCCGGCCGGATCGTCTCGGCGATGTGCTCGCCGGTGCCGACGGGAACGGAGGTGATCGTCTCGGAGACGGGATGGCGCGGCGTCTCGCGCACCCAGAACAGCGGCAGCGCCGGCAGCAGCACGACGAACGCCGCCGCCAGCACGCCCCAGCGCAGTGGCAGTGTCGCATCAGCCGGCTGGTGGACCACCTGCGACGCCATTTCCGGCACTATGCCGCCGATCAGCGCGCCCAGCGCCCCCACCCCCAGCAGCAGGAAGTTGTTCATCGCCAGCGCGCCCACCCGCTGCTCGTCGTTGGTGTTCTCGGCCAGCAGCGGCAGATTCGTCACCCAATAGGGCGAGGCGACGAAGCCATTGACCAGATTGGCGGTGATCAGCAGCAGAGGACTCGTGCTGAGAGCCAGCAGGATCAGCGAGAGCGGCGTGAGCAGCCCACCCCAGATCAGCAGCGGCTTGCGTCCCACGCGGTCCGCCAGGAGGCCCATTGGCACGCCGGCCAGCAGCGCCCCCAGCGGCGACATCGCGGCGCAGATGCCGACGAACTGCAGGTCGTGGGTCAGGCTGTAGACGTAAAGGTTGATCGTCACCTGGCCGATGCTGAGCTGGAAACCCTTGCCCAGCGTAAAGAGCAGCAGGATGTAGACCGTGCGATTGAAGCTGAAATACACACCCCAGCGCCGATTGGCGCTGAGCCGGCGCATCAGCGACGCCAGGACCATCCGCTGCGCTCCCCCGAGAGATAGATCATCCGATCTGGACGCGACGTGCCGTCCACGCGCGCCGGATGCCGGCCGCGCATGTCTACCCTAATACAGATCGCCAGCGCGGTGCCACGATCAATGGGACAGGACAGCACCGGCAGCGCCATCAAGACAAGTCTCGCCCGCGACCTCCGCGCGGCCGAATGCGGACCTGGACACTCCCTGTGAGCCGCGTCACTGTTCAGCCTGCCGATCCGCCTGCTATAGTAGGCGCCACATGCGAACGCCTGCTTGGGCCGCGGCTTTGGCGCTGCCTTGAGTCTGAAAGGGGGCTGTCATGTCACGCCGCTGGTACGCCGGACTTGCGCTCATAGTGCTGCTTGCCGTGGCGCTCGCCGGCTGTGACGGAGGCGCATCCACCGCCACGGCGCGGACTGTATCACCTACCGCCACGGCGCCCAGCGGTCCAACCTCCTGGCCCACCGTCACACCCAGTGGCACGCCCTGTCGCGACTACATGAGCCAGCAGTCCAGCATCATCCGCGCGGGAGACCTGCTGGTCGCACCGGCTTTTGCCGACACGGAGACCACCCTCTATCAACTGCCCGACGGCACGCCGCTCCAGCCGCTCGAGGTCCCGCAGCAGAGCTCCAACGGACAGTTCGCTGGCTGGCCTGTTTCGACGCTGGGCGCGAGCGATATCTACGCGGCGGTCTGCAATGGCTCAACGGCGACGGCACACACGGTCCAGGGGGCGCGCGTCAAGCTCGCCGGCTTCACGGCCTACTCGGGCCAGCTCAGCGCATGGGACTACTGCGCCGGCTACTACGCGCGCCCGGCCGGCGTAACCCCCAACAACTGCGACCGCGGCACGGCGCCCACCGACGAGATGCTCCAGGCGGAGTTCGCATCCGATGCGCCGGTCGGAACCATCGTCGCCGCCACACAATCAGCCCCGCCCGCCGAAGGGTTCGGTCCCTTGCCCGCGGTGCTGCCGCCGGGGAGCGTCATGTACCTTCACCTGGGCCTCACCGCGCCCGTCGCGCAGGGCACCTATGCCTTCGCGGTCTCGATCACCGTGGACGGCGCGCAGCTTCCCTTCACCGGCGCCGCGTCGCTGCTGCTCGCCCCTATCGGCCATAGCTGGAACGGTCAGGGCTGCACCTCGTCGGCCATGCAGGCGCAGATTCCGCCCGCGACCAACCCGCCCACGCCTTATATCTGCCCTACCTCGTGAACGGAGCTGGTCCTTTTCACCGATTCAGCGGGGGTTGGCGCAGGCTGGCGACTGGTGTACACTAGGCCCCGGTGCCAGAGGGTAAGGCGGGCCTTGCCACGACAGACTGAGGTCCGCTCCGCGTGGGCTTTGCGGCCGAAGGTCCCGTGCGGTTTCATCCGCCGGCTGGCGGGCCGCGGGTGGAGGGGGAGCGATGCACGGCTCGGTCATCAAGCGCAAGATCAACGTCTTCCTGTTCTTCATCCCGCTGGTGATTTTCAAGGACCCCGTCGCCGCCTTTCTGCACAGTGGCCTTGGCCTGGAGGCGGAAGCGGTCGAGGGGGCGTCGCATTACGTCGTCTTCGCGCTCTCCGCCCTGGCGCTCATCCCCTTGGCCGGCTTCGTCGAGAGCGCGGTGGAGGAGCTGGCGGAGCTACTGGGTCCGTTCGTCGGCGGGCTGCTGCATACCACCTTCGGCAACGTCGCCGAGCTGACCATCGCCATCTTCATTCTGCTCTCCGGCACCCCACATGCCGCCGAGATCGTCACTGGCTCGATTGCCGGGGTGATCGTGCGCAACTCGCTGCTGGGCCTGGGCGTCGCCACCCTCGCGGGCGCCTGGCGCAACGGTCGCATGCGTTTTGACGCCGAGAACGCCAGCGAGTACACCACCGTCTTCGCGTTGGCGGTTGTCGGCCTCAGCCTGCCGACCATCGTCTCGCGCATCCCGCTCAACGGAGCGACGCTGGGCGAAGAAATCGCGCTGCCATTCGGCATCCCATTGAGCGCCTTTCTGGCGGTCGTGCTGCTCGTCAGTTATGTTGCCTACATCGTGTTTGCCGTCTTCCGTCTGGGCGAAGGCTACGATCTGCCGCTCGTGCGCCAGCGCAAGCGCCTGGCGCGCCAACTGCGCCGCCTGCACCGCTCTGGCACGCTTCCGGCGCTCGCCATGGACGATAGGCGGGCGCTCTTCGCCGAGGAGCGCGAGTCCGCCGAGGTGCGCCTGGAGGGAGCTGGGGAACAGCATCATACAGTGGCCGTGAGCGCGGGTGGAGGCGATGTGCCGGTGGGAGCCGCGAGGGCGGGTGCGGCGGTTGCCGTGATGGAGCGCCCGCGCGGGCCGCGGCCGGAGGTGCGCAAACGGGTCTACGCGCGCGCCGGTATGCTGGAGCACAAGCGGCGCATGCGTGAGCTGCGCGGCGAGAAGGGGCTTTTCCACACGCATCCGCTGCTGCGCGGGCTGACAGCGCTGCTGGTGCTCGGCATCGCGACGGCAGGCGTGGCCTCGATGTCGGAGGGTTTCGCGCACGCGGTCGAAGAGTTGATCAAGGCCAACCCGGCGCTGGACGGCTACGAGTTCTTCCTCGGCCTGATCTTGATCCCAATACTGGCGGGGATGGTCGAGCTGTACGGCTCGATCAGCGCGGCGCGCGAGAACCGCATGGAGATTACGATGGCGGTCACCGCGGGCGCCACCATCCAGATGATCCTGCTGGTGGTGCCGGTGCTGGTCTTCGCCGGCCTGCTCTCCGGCACACACCTCAACCTGATCTTCCAGCCGCTGGATGTGATCGTCTTCGGCATTGCGACCTTCGTGTTTATGCTGCTGGCACGCGATGGTGAGTCCACATGGCTGGAGGGCACACAACTGACCTCGTTGTGGCTGCTGGTGGCTGTGGTGGCGTTCTTCTTTCAGCCGCGGTAGGGGACGAGATAGCCTCGGCTCTGAAGAGCCGGAGTACGTGCGGATAGACTGAAGTCCGGACAAGCCAACTGCGCAATCGCTCCAGTAGCACAGGCTTCAGCCTACACGGCGGTGCGCCGGCACCTTCAGTGCCGCGATCCCAAACACCTCGCGATCAACTCGGCATGCCAGGCGGCGGCTGTGTCTCGCTGCCAGGCGCAGGCGCCTGGTCGCGCATCGCCTGGTCCGCGCCAATCAATAGATAGACGGCGCCGTTCTCGATCCGCGCAATGTCCTGCGGCGTGACGACATAGCTTTCACCGTTCGCGCCGCTGCCTTTGACGATCAGGCCATTGTCGCGCTTCTCCTCGACGGTGCCGAGCTGCGTGCCGCTGCTCGTATAGACGGGTGTGCCCAGGGGCACGGACTGCCAGATGGGATCGAGCTGGTCGTTGGTCAGATGCGGTCCGGTCATGGATATTGCCTCCCTGTCGCTGGTCGCCCTGTCTTACGGGATAGGCGTATGAACTGGCAACATGTACGAGAGCCGCGCGGGCGCATGCCACACGCCCCCTACGGAACGCCTCCGCGTGCTCCGCGATACTCCGCGGACTCCGCGTTCTCCGTCCCTTGCGCGGCGCCAGAAAGCACCTCGCATATCGCATGCCGCCAGCCAGATGGCTATTCGACCACCGACCCCCCACTGCCGCCGCCAGCTTCGCCGCTCGGTTCCTCCGGTAGCACCTGCGCCAGCCCCAGCAGGTTGTGCTGCTCGGCTGTCGCGCCGTCCTCCACCAGCGCGTCCATCGCGGCCACCAAGCCCGCGTCGCCGGCTCGGGCGGCGGCAGGGCCGTTCTGCGTGACCCACGCCAGAAGGTCGCGCCGGCCCTTGAAGCTGCCGCTGACCTCCTCCAGTGCGAAGCTGCCCGGCAGCTTATACTCGCCGGAGCGGCTTGCTTCCTGCTCCTCGGTGCGCCACTCGTCGGTCTCTTCGGCCAACACGGCCAACACCTCGTCCATCGCCGCGCGCCAGCCGCGCAGAAACGCTTCGCGCTCTTGTGGTGTCGCCATGTGCTTCCTCCCCGCGTCGTGTCTGCCACTTCTGCTCACTGCCCGTCCGGCGGGTCCGCTCCATTCACTGTCCCCAGAGTAGCAGATGCCGCGTCTTGACGCCAGCGGGTACTCCTTATCGTATGCGGGCAACCAATCGCACAGGTGGGGAGGGGTTATCATGGCACACGTGCTCAAGCCGCCGTGCGCGGAGGAATCTATTCGCGCGATGCCGGCGAACGCGCCCTGCACGCGCGACGCCGCGCCGTGGGTGCTCTTCGCCACGATCCTCGGCTCCAGCCTGGGCTTTATCGACGGCACGGTGGTCAACGTCGCGCTGCCGACCATCCAGCGCGACTTCGGCGCCACGGCCAGCAGCGTGCAGTGGGTGATCGAGGCCTATTCGCTGTTCCTCTCAGCGCTGATTCTGGTGGGCGGCTCGCTCGGCGACCGCCTGGGCCGCCGCCGCGTCTTCATCGCCGGTATTGTGATCTTCACCGCCGCCTCGGTCGCCTGCGGTCTCGCGCCCAACTTGCTGGTGTTGAACCTGGCGCGCGCGGCGCAGGGCATCGGCGGCGCGCTGCTGGTGCCCGGCAGCCTGGCGATCATCAGCGCCTCGTTCGATGACGCCCGCCGCGGGGCCGCGATCGGCACCTGGGCGGCGTTCACCACCATTACTTCGGCCGTCGGCCCGGTGCTTGGCGGCTGGCTGGTGCAGACGTTGTCGTGGCGCTGGGTGTTCTTCATCAACGTGCCACTGGCGGCGATCACGCTGGCGGCGACGTTCCTGCGCGTGCCTGAGAGTCGCGACGAGGCCATCACCGGGCGGCTGGATATTGCCGGCGCCGGTCTGGTGACGCTGGGGCTGGGCGCGCTGGTCTTCGGGCTGATCGAATCGAGCGCACGGGGGCTGGGCGCGCCGTTGGTGGTCGTCGCGATTGTCGTGGGACTCGCCGCGCTGGCCGCGTTCGTGTGGGTCGAGGCGCGTGCCGAGGCGCCTGGCTCGGGTGTCGCGCCGATGGTGCCGCTGCGCCTGTTCCGCTCGCGCACCTTCAGCGGTACCAATCTGCTCACGCTGCTGCTCTATGGCGCGCTGGGTGGCGCGTTCTACTTCGTGCCCTTCAACCTGCAGCAGGTGCAGGGCTACTCGCCTGCCGAGGCCGGCGCCGCGCTGCTGCCGATGACGCTGGTGATCTTCGCGCTCTCGCGCTGGGCGGGTGGGCTGATTCCGCGATTTGGCGCCAAGCTGCCGCTGATGGTCGGACCGACCATCGCCGCCGCCGGCTTCGCGCTGTTTGCGGTTCCCAGCATCGGCGGCAGCTACTGGACGACCTACTTCCCGGCGATCCTGGTGCTCAGCCTTGGCATGGCAATCGTGATTGCCCCGCTGACCACCGCCGTGATGGGCGCCGTCTCCACCAGCCACGCGGGCGCCGCGTCAGGTGTCAACAATGCCGTCTCGCGCGCCGCCGGTCTGCTGGCGATCGCGGTACTCAATCTGGTCGTCGTCGCGGTCTTTGCCACTGCATTCGAGCATGGGCTGGCGCCGCTGCCGCTGGATGCCGCCACGCGCCAGGCGCTGGTCGCGCAGAGTGGCCACCTCGCCGCGGTGCAGCCGCCGCCGGGCCTCAGCGCGGGCACCCAGGCCGCGGTGCAGCAGGCCGTGGACACCTCCTACGTCGCGGGCTTCCGGGTGGCGATGCTGATCGCCGCTGGCCTCGCGCTTGCCTCGGCGGTCGTCGCCGGCATCCTCGTCGAGGGCAAGGTGCCTCTGCGCGGCGCATCCGCGGACACCACGACCGCGGGCGACCGGCGTCGCGGAGTACGTTAGCTCGTCGTGATGAGCCGCGCGTACTCCGGCGAATCCAGGAACAGCGGGATGAAGTGGGCGGCACTCGTGCCCAGGTCGAGCGCGCGGGCGGCGTCGGGCGCGATGAAGCGCATCGCCAGCCCCTCGCCGATCACGATGTCGTCGTCGCGCGCCGTCGTGGCCGCGTAGTAGACATGCCACTCGGTCGTGCGCCCCGGCTGGTGGCTGGATGGACGCAGCTCGTGGCGGAAGAGCGCCAGCGGCCCCTCCACACGCAGCCCGGTCTCCTCCAGCAACTCGCGGCGCGCCCCAGCCTCCGGCTCCTCGTCCGGCTCGAGGTGGCCGCCGGGCGCACTCCACTGGTTGGGCGCCACCGGCGCGTGCTCGTCACGGAGCTGCATCAGGATCCTGCCCTGCCGGTCCACCAGCAGCACCAACACCACGCTGTCTCCATCCGCTGACTGCGTCATCGTCCCCGCTTTCTTGCCACAGTGCGCCATGCCTCAGCACCCGACAGTGCTCACAGTGCGATTGTAGAGGAGCCTGGGTCCAGACGCACCACCGATTGCGTGCTCCTTCTCGCACTCAGAGCGCGGCGAAGAAGGCCGCGATGTCGCGCGCCAGCAGCTCCGGCTCTTCGGTGGCGGCGAAGTGTCCGCCACGCGGCATCACGGTCCACTGGCGGACGTTGTAGAGGCGCTCGGCCCACTCGCGCGGCGGCTCACCCTCATCGGCGAATTGATGGGCGAAGACGGCGATCCCGGTCGGCACCTGAACGACCTCCGCCGGGCCAAGCGTGACGCTGGCCCAGCGGTTGTCGAAGTAGTCGCGCATGGACGGCGCGATGGTCTGCGTGGCCCAATAAATCGTCAGGTTGGTCAGCAGGAGGTCGCGTGAGAAGCGCGCATCGAGGTCGCCATGGGTATCGCCCCACGCCCGCCACTTCTCCAGAATCCACGCGGCCAGCCCCGCGGGTGAATCGTTGAGGCCGTAGCCAAGGGTCTGCGGCTTGGTGGACTGGATCGCCTTGTAGCCGCTCTCCGTCCGCCAAAACGCCTCACTGTGTGCAAGATAGGCGCGCTCCGCCTCTGAGAGCGGCCGCGACCCCGGACCCGTAGAGGGTGGGATCTCCAGAAAGTTCACGTGGAGGCCGATCATCGGCGTGGGGTCATCCAGCGCCATGAACGTGGCGACGCCGGCCCCGAAGTCCACGCCCTGCGCACCATAGCGCGTGTAGCCCAGTCCGCGCATGAGGCGGTGCCAGAGCGCCGCGGTGTAGCGATAGTTGACGCCTTTGCGTGCGGGTCGCTCGGAGAAACCGTAGCCCGGCAGCGAGGGGATGACGACGTCAAACGCGGGGCCGGCGATGCCGTGCGCCGCCGGGTCCGTCAGCAGCGGCACGAGCGGCAGCATCTCGACGAACGTGCTGGGCCAGCCGTGCGTCACGATCAGCGGGATGCCCTGGCCGCCCGGCGCCCGCTCGTGGACGAAGTGGATATGGACGCCGTCGAGCGCGGCACGGTAGTGATGGAACGCGTTCAGCGCACGCTCCTGCGCCCGCCAGTCGAATTCGTCGGCCCAGTAGGCGAGCATCGGTTTCAGGTAGGCCAGGTCGGTGCCCTGCTCCCAGCCGATACCCGGAATCTGATCGGGCCAGCGCGTCTGGTGGATGCGCGCGCGAAGGTCGGCGAGTACCTCTTCTGCGACGTGGATCGAGAACGGCTCGACGTGCAGAGGTGCGTTGGGCTGGCTCATCTCGATTGCCTCTCAACGTGTTCGTGGCGCCGCGGCGGGCGGTCTTGAGTCTACCAGCAAAAGCGGCTACAATCGGCCCTGATTGAGCGCGGTGATGGCGATGCCCCCTGCCAGTGAGTACGCGCGGAGGAGACGGAGGCGGCCGATGTATCATCCCACCACGCGTGTGTTGACGGTGCTGGAGCTGCTCCAGGCGCGCCACCGCATGACCGGCGCGGAGCTGGCCGCGCGGCTCGAAGTGGATACGCGCACGGTCCGCCGTTACGTGGTGATGCTGCAAGAGCTGGGCATCCCGGTGCGGTCGGAGCGCGGCCGCTACGGCGCGTACCGGCTGCTGCCGGGCTACAAGCTGCCGCCGCTGATGTTCACCGACGACGAGGCGCTGGCGCTGACGCTGGGGCTGCTGGCGGCGCGCCGGCTAGGAATGGCTGCGGCTGCGCCAGCGGTGGAGGGGGCGCTGGCGAAGGTCGAGCGCGTGCTGCCGGCGGCGGTGCGCGCGCGCGTGCAGGCGGTGCAGCAGGCGCTGGTGATCGACGCGCCGCCTCCCGAGGATACGACCGATCAGGAGACGATCGTCGTCTTCAGCGTCGCCGCGCAGCAGGGGCACTGCCTCGCCATCCGCTACCGCTCGTCGCACGACGAGGAGACGGCGCGCGTGATCGAGCCGTATGGACTGGTCCACCGCGCGGGACGCTGGTACGCGCCGGCCTACTGTCACCTGCGCCGCGACCTGCGCGTCTTTCGGCTCGACCGCGTGTGCGAGGCGGAGCCGCGTGACGACACCTTCATCCGCCCGGCGGACTTCGACTGCCTGACGTACGTGACGACGACCTTCGCCACAATGCCCGGCGCCTGGCGCACCGAGACGCTGCTGCAGGGCGTGCCGCTGGAGCGTGCGCGCCGGCTCATCCCGGCCGATCTGGCGACGCTGGAGGAGGCGCCTGATGGCACGCTGATGCGCTGCTGGGCCGAGGATCTCGACTGGATGGCGCGCTACCTGGTGCGGCTGTGCTGTCCCTTTGTGGTGCGCGAACCGGCGGCGCTCAACGACGCCCTGCGCCATCTCGCCGGCGAAATCGAGCGTGCGGCAAATGGGGAAGGTGACGGCGAACGCGGAGGAAACGCGGAGGTCGCGGAGGGAGAGCGACTTACCACAGAGGAAACGGAGGAGAGACAGCGATAGCAGCGCGGAGCGGCCGCCAAGGAAGCGGCAAGACACGGAGAACTGTGGCACAGGGTGTGGAGCATAATTGCGCGTTCTACCGCCGCGATTTCTCCGCCTTCTCTCTCCTCCGCGTCCTCCGCGTCCTCTGCGTCCTCCGCGAGACTCCGCGTTCTCCGTAATCCTTCTGCCTACGCGCGCTGGGCGACGAGCTGCAGCCAGACACGCGGCACAGTGGTCAGCCCCAGCTCCGCAAAGGCTTCGGCGGCGGAGACTTCGAGCGCGTCGGCGCCGATGGGGATCGGCACGCCCGGCAGCGCGCCCTCGATGAAGAGCCAGTAGCGGCCGATGTCCTGCCACGAGCGCAGCGACATCTGCGCCACCTCCTGCTCGTCGCTCACCACGCGCAGCCCGTTCTGCTCCATGATTGAGGCGTAGCCGGCGGGCGAGAGCCACTGCATCGCCTCTGCCTTGCGCTCACGTGAGACTCGCACCTCCGGGTGATTGCGGCGCAGCCAGCCGAGTGCGCGGCGAGTCCACAGGTGATAGAAGCGCTCGCTGCCGGGGGCGTACGTGCCGTCGTAAAAGGCACTGTTGGCGGCGAAGAAGCCGCGTGGCGTGACCACCGCGGCGATCTTGGCGATCACGTCGTGCTTGTTTGGCACGAGATGGATCGCGTTGCAGAAGAAGACGGCGTCGGCCTCCGGCGTCGCGTGCGCAAGCTGATCCACATCGCCCTGCTCGAAGCGCACCGGCCGCCCGTCCAGTCGCTCGCGTGCCACCGCCAGTGCCTCGAAGGAGGGTTCCACGCCCACTACCTCCGCCGGCCGGCCCAGACGCGCCAGCTCGTCGAGGATCAGCTCGGTGACGGCGCCGGTGCCGGAGGCCAGCTCCACCACGCGCACCTTCGTCCCCGCCGGCCGCGCGGCATCCAGTCGGCCAATGGCCGAGCGCACGAGCGACTGGTTGACGTCGTGGTAGAACTGGTGGCGAGCGAAGGGATCGAAGGTGTACTCGCTGGCGATCGTCGGAGTCTGCTGGGCCATGGTGCTGCTCCCGTAGTGGGCGATGGTGGGCGGCCGTGCCATGCGGGCCGTGCCGGTGAGTGAAGCGTGCCGTGCTCCCGCAGCCGCCGGTACGCATCCGAGGGGTTAGAGTCCGGCGACGCGGTGTTTGTTTCGTGCTCTTTGCTCGACATGCCACCTGGCCGCCACCCTATAATGCATCCTGGGGAGCGAGGCGCGCCAAATGGCACGGCGCGGGACGCTCGCCGGAACCGAAAGAGGCAGCGCATGCGCGTTGAAGCGCAGGACCTGGCGCCGACGGTGGCGCGTGCCGCTACGCGCTCGCGGCTGCTGCTCGACGCCATCAAATTCGAGCACACGCTCTTCGCGCTGCCCTTTGCCTACCTGGGCATGGTGCTCGCCGCCCGCGATACTCATGGCTGGCCGGGCTGGGACAAGCTGATCTGGATCACGCTGGCGATGGCCGGCGCGCGCACCGTGGCGATGGGCCTCAACCGGCTAATCGACGCCGGCCAGGATGCGCTCAACCCACGCACCGCGGCCCGTGCCCTGCCGCGCCGGCTGGTCCGGCCCGCCGAGATGCTGCTGCTGACGCTCGCCGCCGCGGCGCTGCTGGTGTTCTCGGCGTGGCAGCTCAATCCGCTGTGTGTGAAGCTGCTGCCGGTGGCAGCGCTCTTCCTCGTCGGCTACTCGTACACCAAGCGCTTCACCTGGCTCTGCCATTTCGTGCTGGGCATCACCGACGGCATTGCGCCGGTGGGCGGCTGGATCGCCGTCAACCCGACGCTGAGCGTGGCGAACCTGCTGCCACCGGCGCTGCTGGGGCTGGCGGTGGCCTGCTGGGTCGGCGGCTTCGATCTGATCTATTCCTGCCAGGACATCGCGTTCGACCGCGCCAACGGCCTCCACTCGGTTCCCGCGCGCTTCGGGCCGGCGCGCGCGCTGCAGCTCTCGGAGCTGATGCACGGCGCCTCGGTCGGGCTGCTGGCGGCGGTGGGCGGCATGCTACACCTGGGCGGCTTCTTCTGGGTGGGTGTCGCGGCGGCGGCGTGGCTGCTGATTGTCGAGCACCGGCTGGTCAACCCTGACGACTTCAGCAAGCTGGACGTGGCGTTCTTCAACATCAATAGCTATCTTTCGCTCACCGTCTTCGTCTGCTCGCTGCTCGGCGTGCTGATCCGTTGAGGAGGGGACGGGAAACGCGAAGGACGCGAAGCGAGCGCGAAGCACGCGAAGAAGGGAGAGAAGAGAGAGCAACCGCAGAGGACGCAGAGGACGCAGAGGACGCAGAGGTGAGGAGGCGGCGAACACGAGAGATGCGGAGCACGCGCGAAGCACGCGAAGGATGCCAAGTGGAACGAGGAGGCACTGGAAGCCAATCCTCCTCTCATGTGCGCGTGCTACAACCCCAATGGCCGCGTGCCGGTAGAGTATACTGTGTGGACATGCCCCGTCTCGGCTGTGTGACGACGCGATGGGCAGCGTATCGGCAGCGCGAGCGGAACAGGGGAGCGAGATGGACCAGGTGACGGACGCCCGCGGGCTGGCGAGCCGCGGCGAGGAGCTGCTGCTGCAAGGCAAGGTGGCCGAGGCGGGCGCGGAGTTCAGCCAGGCGGCGCAGCTCGATCCCCAGCTCGCCAATGCGCACCTGGGACTGGCCGAGGTCAACCTGGCGCTCGGCGCCTATAGCATCGTCTACATCGCCTGCCGCCGTGTGCTGGGGCTGGCGCCTGAGAGCGCCGACGGCGCCGTGGCGCGGGCGATCCTCGCCGTGCTGGACCGCCGCTACGAGGAGGCGGTGACGGACCTGGAGCAGGCCGAAAAGCTCGATCCGGGCCGCCCCTACGTGCATGCGCTGCGCGGCTACGCGCTGCGCCAGCTCGGCCGCAACGGCGATGCGGCGCTGGCCGAGGCGAAGTCCGCACGGCTCTCGGGCAACCGCGAGCTGAGCGCGCTCTTCCCCAAGGTCGAGACGACGCCCACCGTCACGTCGGCGCCCAGCCCGTTCGCCGTGCAGCCAGTCCCAGCCGCGTCGCCGGCCGTCCAGGCCGCGCCGAATGCGCCGGGCACGCCTCGTCCCTGGAGCGAGCGCTCGCAGCTAGAGCGCCGCATGGTGCGCTGGCGCTTCCTGACCTCCAATAACGCCATCGTCACCAAGGCGCTGATTGCCGTCAACGTCGCGGTCTACGTGCTCTGCGCGCTGCTCTCGCTGAACCTGCTCAATCCCCTGGCGAGTTACTATGTGAACCGGGCTACTGGCATCCTAACTGGCGCGCCGAACCCGATCTATAGCTTTGGTCTGATGCAAGGACTTCTCATCGCGCACGATCCGATTCAGGCGTATCGGCTCGTCACCTCGATGTTCCTGCACATCGCATGGTGGCACATCGGCATCAATATGTGGTCACTGTGGGCCGTCGGGGTGATCACCGAGCGCATCTTCGGCAGCGGCAAATACTTGCTGATCTATTTCGTTGCGGGAATCGTCGGCGGCGCCACGCAGGCCATCCTCGGCCCTGATGTCGTCGCGCTTGGCGCGTCTGGTGCGATCTTTGGTATCTTCGGCGCGTTCGGTGCGTTCATCCTCATGCGCCGTCGCCAACTCGGCCCCGCAGCCAATTTCTACATAGGTCAGTGGGTCTTCTTCCTGGCGATCAACCTCGTCATTTCGTTCGGTGTCGGGGGCATTAGTGCCGCCGATCACATGGGTGGTCTCGTCTCCGGCTTCATCATCGGTGCGATCTTCGTCCTCACCGCCGGCAACAACCGCAGCCGACGGCGCTACATCGTCTAGCGTTCCAAGGCATCAACCCAGCGGGCGAGCGCACCTGATACCCCACTAATTAGGGGGCTTCAGCATGGCCCACATCCTATTCGTGACGTGGCCCGGCGGCGGCAATCAGGGGCCGGCACTCGGCATGGCGCGGGAACTGCAGCAGCGCGGGCACTCTGTCACCTTCGCTGGGTACGAGGTGCAGCGCGCGCGCTTCGAGGCGAGCGGCTTTCGGTTCATCCTGCTTGGGCGCTCGGCGGCGGCCTACCGCCCGGACGGCGAGTTGAAAACCCTGCTGGCCACGGTGTTTGCCGCCGCCGATCACCTGCGTGATGTTCCAGAAGCCGTCTCGCGCACAGGATGCGAGTGCCTGGTGGTGGATTGTCTGCAGTTTGGAGCGCTCGCCGCAGCCGAAGACGCGGGCCTGCCGGCAGCCGTCCTCGTGCATACCACGCCTGGTCTGATTGCGGCGCCGGCCACTCGGATGGACACGCTGCTGCGAGCGCCGGTCAACGCCATGCGGGTGGATGCTGGGAAACCTCCCATCTCGACGTTGTGGGATGCATGGGCTGGCTTCCTCACCCTCTGCGCGACGGTGATGGAGCTCGACCCGCTCGCCACACAGGTGCCCTCGTTTTGCGCATACGTCGGCCCAATCTTCGAGCACCCACACGCCTCGAACTGGCACGATCCCTGGGCTGGAGACGATCCGCGGCCGCTTGTGCTCGCCAGCTTTTCGACGCTCTGGCACTGGGACCAGACCTCGCGCATCCAGCGGACACTCGCCGCGCTGGCGGAGCGCCCCTGTCGCGTGCTGGTCACCATGGGTAGCGTCAATCCCAACCTCCTCGCCGCTCCCGAAAACGCGGTTCTCGTGCCCTACCTGCCGCATGCTGAGGTCATGTCGCGGGCCGCCGTCTGCGTGACGCACGCGGGTCATGGCACGGTCACAGCGGCCCTGGCTGCGGGTATGCCGCTGGTCTGCCTGCCCAACAACGGCGCCGACCAAATGCCGCTTTCCGCGCAAGTCGAGGCCCTTGGCGCCGGCCGTGCTCTCGACGGCGAGGCTTGCACTCCAGCGGAGATTGCGGCAGCCGTGGAGCAGGTCCTTACCGAGCCGTCCTATGCCATCAGCGCTCGAAGGCTTGGACGGATCATTGCCGGCAGTCCTGGCGCGACGAATGCTGCCTCCCGCTTGGAGGCGTATGTCGAGCAATCCGGCGGCCGCACCTGACTACTTGAGAGGTGCGCGGAGCTTTCTCTCGCATGACCACCTGGATTGCGGCCCTGTGGCGTCTGCCACCCCCTCGCGCCGCACGTGTAGTGGCCACACCCGCGTTCGCCGCCTCTGGCTCCCATTCATTGTGGCGTAGGGGCGGGACAGGTCGGCTTGGCGTGAGGGCTTGTCAGTCACGTCTGATATACCGCGAAGCTCATGATCGTCAGCCGCACGCTTGCCGCGATCAGCATCGGTCGCGCGGGTGAGAGCACGTATGGCGCCGTCAGGCCGCCAATCGAGACGTTGCCGGGGAAGTACTGCACGGTCGAGCCGGTGATCGCCAGTTTGTAGGCTTTGGGATTGACGCCGACGATGTTTTCCCAGACTTTGGCGCCATCGGGATAGTCGCCGGTGGTCGAGAGCGTCGAGTCGGAGTGCCAGGGCGGCGCCTTCCAGATGCCTGTCGCCTCGCCGCTGCAGAGCAGCTTGCCGCCGCCGTCCTGCGCACCCAGGCCGAAGTAGGTATCGGCAACGCCGGTGGGCGACGTCACCTCCTGCATGAGGATGCGCGCCTCGATGGTGTAGTTGGGCACCGAGACGGTGAACGGTGCGATGGCGGCGGCATCGCCGGTGCCGTCGTTGATGAGCTGGCCATTGGCGACGTGCCAGCCGGCGGGCAGCGTCCAGCCGCCGGCACCGTGCGACCAGTCGGCCTGATAGAGCAGCTTCGGCTGGGGCAGGGCGGTCGCGGTGGGTGTCGCGGTCGGCATCATCGTGGCGGTGGGCGTGGCGCTTGCTGAGCCGCCCGGCGCGCAGCCCGCCAGCGCCGCCAGCGCGAGCGCGAGCATGAACAGCGCGGACGTAGCCCTCCGCGCGGAGTGACGAAACGACACAGGGTCCTCCAGGGATCGCACGAAAGCATGTGACGCGGCACGCCTGCCCGCGAAGCCTCTCAGGTGGGGCATCCGCAGCGGCCGCGCCAGTACCCGCTATGGTACGGCGCACTGTTGCCGGACGGCGAGGTTCCATTTCATAAGCCGCGCGTGACCAGCTATTCCAGGCGCCGCAACACATTCCTCATGCATTCACGTGTCAGGCGCCCGAACATTACAGGCTTGGCCAGGGATCGCGGCTATCCATGCCAGACGGCGATGTGCAGCGCGGCGAGCGCGAGGAACCACGCGATGATCAGCCAGTCACCCCAGCGCCTGCCGAGCCACAACTGGCTGCCGGCGCGCACGACCCACCACCCCGCGATCCAGAGCGCGACACCACGGCCGGCGTCTGAGCGCAGCCAATCCGCGGCGACGAGGTCCACCAGCCCGATGGAGAGCAGCACATAGCTGGCGGCAAAGTTCATCACCCAGATGATGCCATAGCGGTCGCGCTGGGTGACGACGTAGCGCGTCAGCCACAGGCGAAACGCGCGCGGCGGCTTCCAGTTGGCGGGCCGGTCGAAGACCACTGAGCGGTAGTCCAGCAGCGCCGGCAGCACGACGTGAACCGCGCCGAGGGCGAGCGTGAAGGCGCCGGCGGCGATCAGCAGCGCCTGGAGCCTCATGACTGGCTCGCCCCCCTCGCCCGCGCACGCTCTTTCGTGCGCGCACCCACCCGCGGTCGCGCCGGCTTGTCCTCAACTGTGACGTGGCCGAGCAGCAGCGGCGGCTGTGTGGGCGCCTCGTCGCCGAAATCATACGCTGCCAGCAGCTCACCGTAGATCGCGGCGGCCTGCCGCGGCGTGCGCGCGTGGATCTCGACCAGCGGCGCGCCGGCCTCGACCCGGTCGCCGATCTTGGCGTGCAGCACGAGACCGACCGCGTGGTCGATCTGCTCGCCCTTGCGCTGGCGCCCCGCGCCCAGGTGGACCGACGCCAGCCCCACGCGCTCGGCGTCTATGCGCGTCACATAGCCGGAGCGCGGCGCCGGCAGCATCTCGCGGTAGGGTGCCCGCGGCAGGCGCTCGGGACGCTCGATCTGGCCCGCGTCGCCGCCCTGCGCCGCCACCACCTCTGCCAGCTTGGCGAGTCCCGCACCGCTGGCGATCGCCGCCTCGGCGCGCGCATGTCCCTCCTCTTCGCTCGCCGCCAGTCCGGCCGCCGCGAGCAGCGTCGCCGTCTCGTGCAGGCAGAGCGCCGCCACGTCTTCGGGTCCCTCCCCGCGCAGGGTGGCCACCGCTTCGGCCACCTCCAGTGCGTTGCCCACCGCTCGCCCCAGCGGCTGCTCCATCGAGGAGAGCGCCGCCACCGTATGCACGCCCGCGTCCTCGCCGATGCGCACCATCGTCTCGGCCAGCCGCCGCGCCTCGGGTTCGGTCTTCATGAAGGCGCCGGAGCCGACCTTCACGTCGAGCAGCAGGTGCGACGGGCCAACGGCGAGCTTCTTCGACATGATGCTGGCGGCAATCAGCGGGATGCTATCGATCGTCGCCGTCACGTCGCGCAGGGCGTACATCTTGCCGTCGGCGGGGGCCAGCTCGCTCGACTGGGCCGCCAGCGCCAAACCGTGGCGCCGCACCAGATCGAGAAACTCGTCGCGACCAAGCTCCATGCGCAGGCCGGCGATCGATTCGAGCTTATCTACCGTGCCGCCGGTGTGACCTAGCCCGCGACCCGTCATCTTGGCGACCGGCAGCCCACAGGCGGCGGCCAGCGGCGCGACGGCCAGCGTCACCTTGTCGCCCACACCGCCGGTGCTGTGTTTGTCGGCCACCGGCGAAACCACGTCGCGCACGCGCAGCTCGGCGCCCGAATGCAGCATCGCCAGCGTCAGGGCGACCGTCTCGGCGCGCGACATGCCGCGCCACAGCACGGCCATCAGGAAGGCCGCCAGCTGATAGTCAGGCACGTCGCCACGGGTGGAAGCGGCCACCAGCCAGGAGATCTCGCCGCGCGTGAGAGCGCCGCCCTCGCGCTTACGGCGGATCAGGTCCACGGCGTTCATGGCTGTGGGGCACGGCGCTCGGCGCCGCAGCGGGCGCAGCGCTGGGCGGCGCCCTTGGGCAGCTCATCCACGCCGCCGTCGCTGCGCAGCACGATCGCGCTCACGTCGCGCCACTTGTGCCCCACCTTGGCACAGCGCTTGGCGCCGCGCGCGTCGAGGCCCATGTCGGCGAGTTGGCCTACCGTGCGCGCCCAGAAGGGCAGATCGCGCAGTCCCATGACGCCATCCTTTCACACGAACTCACTCGTGCACCGTCTCGCGAATCCACGGAACGCCTTCGGGTAGCGCGGCACGCACGGCGGCCAGCAGCTCGTCAAAACGCGGCACGTCGTCGCGGTAGACCGCCCAGGCCTTATGCAGGCCGCGCTCGCCCACACGCTTGTAGACCGTGAGGCTTACCGACTTGCCGCTCTTGAACACCTCTTCTTTGACCTTCGCCATTCCGGTCCAGGGGATCACCTCCGGCTCTTTGCCCGCATCAGTCCGCGTGATGGCGCCGGCATCAAGGGCGAGCGTGAAGGGCCGCGGCGCGACGATGGTGAGATACCACACAAAGCAGCCGATGAAGATGATGCCGATGATCGTGCTGACCAGCATACTGGCGCCCTGCCAGTGGGCGATGGCGAAGAAGACGGCCGCCGCCAGCGCCACGCCGATCCCGGTGAAGATGCGTTTGCGCGCACTGACGCCGGGGCTGCCCCAGATCGTTTGTGCCTCCCCCTCGCCGCGCGGCGGGCGTCCACCGGACGCCCCTACGCGATCCACGCGATCCCCTTCGCGTTGCAGGTGAAGGGGCGGGACATGTCCCGCCTGGTCGGAGGGTGAGGACCTTCCGCCGCTCGTTCCGGTCGTCTCCATGCCGTGTGCCGTCCTGCCGTTTGACCACCGCTGTCGCCTGCGATCCGCCCGCTCTAGCCGCCATTGTAGCAGCGTGTCGCGGCACGGACAAACCGCACGGTCAAGGTTCTCCTAACGTCCTAGGTGGATGGACGATAAAGGATTGAGGTGGTAGGCTTCCCTTCACGAGCAGGAGGGAGGGAAGCCAATGCCGTTGACCTTGACTGCCGAGCAGCGGACAGCGCTGCACACGGCCCAAGCGCGCAGCCGCAACGTGCGGC
>DASVAA010000207.1:0-12018 GCA_036376595.1 Ktedonobacterales bacterium
ACTCCAAAACCGCAGGTTGCAGGTTCGATTCTGGCCCATCCGCCCGCTTCGGCTTGCGCCATGCGGCTTCAGGCTCATCTATCTGGGCCGCCATCTCGCTTTCGGGGGCAGCGAAGGCATGTGGACGCGCAAAGCCTCGACGGCCATTGTGTCGCGGTCGGCGACGGTGAGCGACCCGGAGGGTGCGCTGGCGAGGAACGCGGCGTCGAAGGGTTGCGCTATGCATCCACGCGGCTTGCGTAGCGCGCCACCACCTCGGCCGCCAGGCGCGCCACGAGCGTCCGCAAGCTCTGCGGCGCGAGCACCTCTATCTGGCTGCCGAAGGCCAACACCAGCGCCGCCGCCTGCCGCTCGGTCTCGACCTCCAGCTCCAGCGTCGCCCAGCCGCCCGCATCCAGCGGCTCTTCGCGCAGCACACGCAGGTGGATGTCCGGCTCGCCCAGGTGCTCGTGCGCCTCACGGGCCACACGAATGGTGAAGGCGTAACGCGGCAGGTTGGCCTGGAACTGCCGCGACGACCGCTCCCAATACGCCGAGAGGTCGAAGCCGGGCGGACGCGCCGCCGGTGCGTTGAGCAGCCCGGCGCTGAGGATGCGCGAGATGCGGTAGGTGCGTGGCTCGCCCTCCACCGCCGCCACCAGATACCATGCACTGCCCTTGGCGACGAGTCCCAGCGGATCGGCCTCGCGTTCGACGGGCGTCTCGCCGCGCGCATAGGTGAAGCGCAGCCGGCGGTCCTGCCAGACGGCTTCCTGCACGGTGCGCAGGCAAGGAGTCGCCTCGTCGGCCTGGCGCCAGCCCGCCGTCTCGACCAAGATGCGCTGGCGCACTTCCTCAGCGCCACGGCGCGAGACGCTAGGCAGCGCGGCCAGCAGCTTGATCAGCGCCGCCTCCGAGGCGCGGTCGAGGCCCAGATCCGCCAGGATGCGCGGCGGGCGCGTGAGGAAGAGCGCCTGAATCTCGGCATCGTTGAGGCCTGTCAGGTTGGTGCGGTAACTCTCGATCAGCGACCATCCCCCGCCGGTGCCGCGCTCGGCATACACCGGCACCCCCGCCGAGCCGAGCGCCTCCATGTCGCGGTGAATGGTGCGCGCGGAGACTTCGAGGCGCCGCGCCAGCTCGCGCGCCGTCATGCGGCGGTGCACCTGGAGCAGCAGCAGAATCGAGAGCAGGCGATCGGCGCGCATAGGACACCTTTCACGGGTGTGCTGACGAACTCTGGCACCAAGCAATATGACACAACGTGTCAAGAATTGGAGCGCTTGTGTGCGCCACACTCCACGATCCCGCGTGTTCTCCTGCACATCGCGTGACGGTCAGTACGAGAAAGGCTGTACCACTTGGGTCATTGCCGTGGCATGGGGTGGGCGCTATAATAGCCCCGTGGAAGAAGAAGCAAGGACTCCCTGAAGTATGCGCCCCGCGGAGGATGCCCTCGCCATGTCCCGTGAGCCTGTGATTTCCGGCCTCGCCCAGAACACCGCCGCCGCGCTCGATGCCGCCCGGCGCGAGAACGAGCGGCTGCGCCAGCGCGCCGAGCTGCTGGAAGGGCAGGTGCGCGGGCTGCTCGCGCTCCAGGCGCTCACGACCACCGTCAGCGCCGACCTGGCGCTTGCCCCGCTGCCCCGCCGCATCGCCGCCGCCGCGCTGCGCATGACCGGCGCTCAGGGGAGCGCGCTCTACCTGCTTGACGCCACCCGCCAGACCCTGATCGCGTACGCCCTGGAGACGGCGCAATCGGCAGCCGACAGCGGCATCTTCCTCATCACAAACGGGCAGCACGACGAGGCACCCACCGCCAGCGAATCCCTCCCGCGCGTGCCAATTGAGAGCGGGCTGGCGGGTTGGGTAGCGTCCAACGGCAGCTTCGCGCTCGTCGGCGATGTCACGCGCGACCCGCGCTTCGCGCCGGAGCTGTTCGATACAGACGCACAGGTGCTGGGCATCGCGCCGGTTGCGCTGCTGGCGGTGCCACTGGTCAAGGGTGACGAGGTGACGGGGGTGCTGGAAGTGGGGTATGGCCCCAACACCCCCGGCCCCGACGCGACCAGCCTGGATCTGGTTCAGACGCTGGCGTCCGCGGCGGCGGCGGCGATGGCGAATGTGGGACTCTACCGGCAGTTGCGAGATACGCGCGACGGCTACGTCGCGACACAGGAGGGCGAGCGGCGGCGCCTCGCGCGCGAGCTGCATGATGGGCCAGCGCAACAGGTGGGGCAGTTGGCGCTCGCGCTGGAGTACGCCGAGCAGCTCGCCCGACACGACCCACGGCAGGTTCCTGGTGAGCTACGGCGCTTGCGCGAGCAGACAGCGGGCATCGCGGGCGATCTGCGCCGGCTGCGGCTCGCGCTGCGTCCGCTGATCCTCGACGTAGAGCCGGGAGGGCTGGTACCGGCGCTCGAACGCTACCTGGAGCGCTTCAACGGGGCGCCGGAGCCGCGGATGCAGCTGAGCGCCGAGTACCCCGATCGGCTGCCAAGCGAGGTCGAGGCGGCAGTCTTCGTGGTGGCGCAGGAGGCGGTCGCCAATGTGCTCCAGCACGCGCATGCCGGCAATTGCTGGGTCGAGGTGAGCGAGACCCCGGAGCGGCTGGTGATGACGGTGCGCGACGACGGCGCCGGCTTCGACGCTAAACAGGTGCAGCAAGAGTACGAGACGCGCGGCGGACTGGGACTGGTCAATATGCTCGAGCGGGCGGCGAACGTCGGTGGCAAGCTCACCGTCGCCTCGCAGCCCGGCCGTGGCACCGTGACCTCGCTCGACGTGCCCAGGGCCACTCCATGATCCCTACGACGATCCCAGTCCGCGCAGGCGGACTTCGCTGCGGCACGCCCCCTAAGCGCGGTTTCAACCGCCTGCCGGAGGGGCGCGGCGAGCGTTCGCGCGTTGACCGCCCCGCGCCGCCCGGTGTATACTCGCCGCGCCCAGCTGCGAGCCGGCTCGCATGCATGACGTGATGTGTGAGGAGACAACACAGGTCATCCACCCCCGGCAAAAGCCAGGAGCTTGCAGCTCACGCCGAAGCGTGTCCGCGTCTGGCCGGATGACTGCGGCCCGGCAGAGCCGAAACCCTGCCGCGGGTGTCCAGCAAGAGGATTGGAGGCCCGCCTGCTGACGTTGGACATTTTGCCCCGGCAACGTTTCCTGCCGGGAACTCCGCGAACATCCAATTGGAAATGTGCTCTGTTAACCGTTCGCTCCGGCTTGCCGGAGTGCCTTAGCACACAGACAGTTTAGCACAACGAAAGGAGAGCGGCGCTTCCTCCCTGCCACGAATGGACGGGGATTCCGCGCCGCGCATTCTGTGATCGGTGCGGCACAGCATAGGATCAGCCAGGACCATGGGAAGCATGGGCAGCGCATCCATCGGACAGTAGTGGTCGGAGTGTTCTGCGTCGCGCTGCTCGGCCTCGCGCTCGCTCTGGCAGCCTGTGGCACGACCTCCGCCAAGCTGCCACAGCAGCCCGGCGGCACGTACACCAGCGACGCCTACCACCTCCGCGTCACCTACCCCGATGGCTGGAAGCTCACCACGCTTCCTGGCGGCTCGGCGGCGATTCCGCTGACCGTGACCATCACCCACATCGGCGCGCAGAGCGAGGGGGCGTTCATCTCGACCTTCACGCTCAGCGCGATTGATCTCACCAGCCCCGATGAGGCAACCCCCATCGCGCAGCTCAAGAAGCAGATCGCCGCCCCCGCGTCGGCGCTCACGCCGATCACGCTTTCCGGCCAGCAGGCATATCAGACCGCGCCGCAGCAGCGGAAGTCGCCCAACAACGCCCTGACCGTCACGCACACCGACTACTACTTGCTCACCACCCGCTACGAATACGCCATCTCCACCGACGCCGTCTCCAGCGATAGCGGCGCGGACGCCGCGCTCCAGGCGATGGTGCGGAGCTTTACGCTGCTGCCGTAGGAGTAACAGAGAACGTGAAGGCCGCGAAGCAAGCGCAACGATCGCGACGAAGGGGGTCACATCCGCTTGCGCTCGTCGGGCATGGCGTCGTGCGCGCGGAGCCGCTCGACCAGCCATTGCTCGTCGTGGATTGGCACGCCCAGCTTCTCGGCCTTCGCCAGCTTGCTGCCGGGCGCCTCGCCGACGATCAGATGGCTCAGCGACTTCGAGACGCTGGGCGCAATCTTGCCGCCGAGCCGCACGATCGCCTGCTCTGCCTGGCCGCGGGTGAGGGCACCCAGCGAGCCGGTCAGCAGGAAGGTCTGCCCCGCAAACGGAAGCCGCTCGGCGTCACCTTCCACTACGGGCCGCTCATCGGGCAGTGCGAGCTGCAAGCCGGCGTCGCGCAGCCGTGCCACTAGCGCGCGGTTCACGTCGAGTGAGATCCAGTTCGCCACACTCTCGGCGATCGTCGGCCCGACCCCGGGCAGCGCCGCGATCTCCTCCTGCGAGGCGGCCAGCAGCACGTCCATCGAGCGCAGCCCCTCGGCCAGCGTCTCCGCAGCCTTCTCGCCCACGTAGCGGATACCCAGCCCGAAGAGCACGCGCGGGTATGCGGCCTGTTTGCTCGCCTCGATGGCCGCCAGCAGGTTGGCAACGCTCTTCTGCTGAAAGCCTGGCAGCGCCAGCAAATCTTCGGCCTTGAGCGTATAGAGATCGGCCACGTCGCGCACCAGTCCCGCCTCGACAAACTGCTGCACGCGCTCCTCGCCCAGCCCGCGAATGTCGAGCGCGCCCCGGCTGACGAAATGCCGGATGCGCTCGAGCTGCTGCGCCGGGCACGAGGCGTTGGTGCAATAGGTGTCGGCCTCGCCATCGGTGCGCACCACCGGCGTGCCACAGACGGGGCAATGCGTCGGGGGCTTCCAGGGTACCTGCGTGCCGTCGCGCAGCTCCACCAGCGATTTGACGATGCCAGGGATCACGTCGCCGTGGCGCTGGATCACCACCACGTCGCCGATGCGGATGTCTTTGCGTGCCACCTCGTCGAAGTTGTGCAGTGTCGCGTTGGAGACGGTCACGCCGCCAATCTGCACCGGCTCTAGCCGCGCGTTGGGCACCAGCTTGCCGGTGCGCCCGACCGTCACCACGATGTCTTTGAGCCGCGTGTTGGCCTCCAGCGGGGCGAATTTGTAGGCGATCGCCCAGCGGGGGTCGCGCGCCACCGATCCCAACTCCTGTTGCTGCCAGCGAGCGTCAATCTTGATCACCGCGCCGTCAATGTCGAAGGGGATCGTGAGCCGCGCCGCCGCCATCTCGTCGCAATAGCCCTGCGCGGCCTCGAAGTCGGCCAGCGGGCGGGCATAGTCGCTGACCGTGAAGCCCCACGCCCGCAGCGTGTCCAGCACCTCGGACTGCGAGGCTGGCTCTGGCGCGCCCTCGATCAGCCCGATCATGTAGGCCAGGAATGACAGCGGCCGCGCCGCTGTGACGCGCGCGTCCTTCTGGCGCAGCGAGCCGGCGGCGGAGTTGCGCGCGTTGGCGAAGAGCCGCGGCTCGCGCCCCGCGTCCGCGGCCTCGGCTGCCAGGCGCTCGTTGAGCGCCTCGAAGTCATGTCGGAGCATGTAGATCTCGCCGCGCACCTCCACGCGGCGCGGCACGGGGTGCTCGGCGCTGCCCGTGAGCGTGTGCGGGATGCTCTTGACGGTGCGCACGTTGGCGGTCACGTCCTCGCCGACCACGCCGTCGCCGCGCGTGGCGCCCACGGCCAGCCTGCCGTCCTCATAGACCAGGTTCATGCTCAGACCGTCGATCTTTGGCTCGCCAACGTAGGTAAAGGCGGCATTGGGCAGCAGCCGCTGGGCGCGCTCCTTCCAGGCCAGCAGCTCTTCGGGCGCGCGCACGAAGGCCAGGCTGAGCATGGGCGTCGGGTGCCGCACCTTGACGAATCCCACCGCTGCCTCGCCGCTGACGCGCTGCGTGGGCGATTCCGGCGTGATCAACTCTGGGTGCCGCGCCTCGATGGCTATCAGCTCGCGCACCAACACGTCGAACTCGGCGTCCGACATGATGGGGTTGTCGAATGCGTAGTACGCGTGCTCGGCTTCGCGAATGCGCGTGCGCAGCTCCTCGACGCGCGCCATCTGCTCCGGCGGCGCCGCGGGCGTAGACTTCTCCGCACGCGCGCCGTTCGACGCGACCGCGTCGCTCGTGGTCGTCGCCATCTGTGACGTTTGTGCTGTATCTGCCGCCTGCTTTATCTTTGACGCTCGCTTGTGTTCCGCCACGCTCGACCCTCCCTCAGTCCGCGCAATCCGGCAGCCGGCGGTTGAAACCGCGCCTGAAGGGCCTGGCGGCCGCGAAACCCGCCTGCGCGGGTTAGGGATTGTGGTGATCACCGAAATGATCACAGCATAACAATCGCTGCCGCACGCCCCGTGCCCTCTCCAGTGTATCAGAGGGACTCGGCTCCTCGCTCAGAGGTTCCAGCCAGCCTGCCCCGGAACGGCTATTGCCGTCCTCGCTCCAACGCGATGCGCGCTCGTTACGGGGTTGCCCATCCGACCCGTCATCGTTTCTCCCTGTCACAGCGAGCGTGTCCCGCGCGTCATTCAAGTGGCACAATCACGCAGATAGAGCGCGGGCGGACAGCATGAAAGAGGAGAACCGATGATGCAGACAAACGCGAACGGCGAAAATCGCGCAGGAGCGACCGCGCTGAATGGGGCGATCGTGCGCGGCGAGCGGAACATGCTGGCCGAGAGCGCGGCGCCCGGCTTGGCCGGAGCGCGTGCGGCGCTCGAGACGTTCTATTACGCCTTCAACACGCGGTCGCCGGATCTCTACCAGCAGATCTGGGCCGACGATCCCCTTGTCCAGCTTGGCAGCCCGGTTGGGGGCCTCGTGCGTGGCAGCGCAACCATCGCCGCACTCTCTGGGCGTAT
Source organism: Ktedonobacterales bacterium (assembly GCA_036376595.1). Lineage (GTDB taxonomy): Bacteria > Chloroflexota > Ktedonobacteria > Ktedonobacterales > JADMIN01 > SMAG-U1939. The sequence continues at coordinate 6,847 of DASVAA010000207.1, forward strand.
GCTCTCGGGGCCGGCTCGGATCCAGACCGCGCTGGAAGACATCGTGGCCTACTTGACGCCTGATCTGGTCGTCTTCACCGGGCAGGAACACGGCACCTACACGGGCACCGGCAGGCCCGACAGCGAGCACGAGGCGATGCCCGAACTCCCCGACGTCCGCTCCATCTGCATCTTTCGCTTCATCGCCGAACAGGGCGGCTGGCGACAGGTCTATCATTCCATTTCGGTTGATGACGCGGATCAGCTCGCCCGCTTTCAGCGAGCGGTGCGTGGCGCATAGGCCGCATCGGCAGCAGAGATACGGTGTCGCAGCGGAGCGTGGTAGCAGTGGGGCATGTCACAACCACGACGCATCCGGCGTGAACCCAAGCCCCAGCTCACTCAGGTCGAGCTGGAAGGGAGATCGATCCTGGGAGGCCCCCGGCGAATGCGCTCCCTCATCTGTTCGACAGTACCTCGCTCCGTCCAGATGCCCTCCAGCCACCACGTGACTCCCGAGGACGCATAGGGCTGCACGACGGCCGCGCTGTGTCCGCGGTCTGCTGGGGTCTGCCCGGCAAAGGCCACGTCGAATGGGGAGGCCTCGGCTCGCTGAGTCTGTACGTAGGCCAGCGCCTCTTGGAGGTCGAGTGGGGTAAGGGGCTCTCCATTCGCTTTCTCTGAACCGATGTACATGCCATCAAAGCGCGCCGCTCTGCGGAATGGCTTGCGATTGGGCCAATAGCCAGCGACCCACACCGGGATGCTCGGCGATTGCAGGGGTTTGGGCAATAATTGGGCATCAGTCATGTGGTACTGATTCCCCTGAAAGCTGACGACTTCCCCGCTCCAGAGCTTCCGCAGGATCTCCAGCCCTTCATCCAGTTTTTCAGCGCGCTGCCTGGGATCGGGGTCTTCCCCCACCCGCACGAAAGCGCTCGCCCGCTCGCCTAGCCCCGCGCCAAAGATGAGCTGGCCTTGCGAGAGGTGGTCTAACGCGACCGTCTGGCGAGCGACTTGCCAGGGATGGTAAGCCGCCAGCGGGGTCATGAAAGCCCCAATGCGCAGCCGCTTTGTCGAGAGCGCAATGGCGCAGAGAGCTATCCAGGGATCAACGATGGTCTCTGACGGGACAGGCAGTAAGCCGTCTTGCACAAAAAAGCCGTCCCATCCCGCCTCCTCGGCGAGGGATGCCAAGTCAGCCAGGAGGTTTGCGTCGGCATAGGCACCGGTTATGGAAACATCCAGTCCGTACTTCATGCGACATCATCCTCCTTCGCTTCACGGAGCTAACCGTGCTCCTGCACAAGCGTAACCTCGCATTCCTGTCATCTACGGTCATATTTCTCCCGAGCATGAGCGGATGCCTCTCCTTGAGAGCGGGCGCTGCGGCTCACACCGTCCTCAGAGCGGTTTCGCGGCCCACGTAGTAAGCGTATGGCATTCGCCCTCTGGCCCCACAGCGCCCAGTGGCGCGGCGGGCGGGACATGTCTCGCCCCTACATCAGGGCGGCGTACCCACAGTATGTTCGCGAAGTCCATCAAGCGCCTATTGGCTGGCGAACGTGCAGCGCGCCCGGCAGGATGCGCACCTCGAAGCGCGCGGCGGAGATCACCTCGCCGTCCAGGTGGGCGTAGATCGGCGCCTTGGCCTCCATCTCAATGCTCCGCACGCGGCGGCGTGCCACCTCCGGCTGCTCGACGTGCTGGCCCTTTTCGACTAGCGGCAGCAGGCGCAGCGCCCGCATCTGCGACGGCTTGACGATTGTGCAGAGGTCGAAGAGGCCATCGCGCGGGTCGGCGCCGGGATTGATTTTGAAGCCGCCGCCGTAGGTAGGGCCGAGGCTCACGGCGGCCAGCGCATAGGTGCGGCTGGAGGGCGGCTCGCCGTCGGCGACGAGGGTGAGCTGCGGGCAGCGGTCGTAGTGGAAGATCAGCTCGCTCAAGCTCGCCGCATAGTAGAGCGCCTGGCCGCGCAGAAGCGGCACGTGCTTGAGGCGCTCGGCGGCGGCGGCGATGTTGGCGTCAATGCCGACGCCCAGCGAGTTGACGAAGTAGCGGCCGTTCACGATGCCGGCGTCCATCGCCACCGCAGCGCCGTCGAGGGCGAGGGTGAGCGCGGCCTCAGCATCGCGCGGCAGGCCAAGCGTGTGGTAGGCATAGTCGTTACCGTTGCCGGCCGGCACAATGCCCAGCGCCACCGGCGCGGCGCCGGCCTCTGACCCGGCGCTGAGGATGCCGTTGACGATCTCATGCACCGTGCCGTCACCGCCGACGGCGATCACGTCGCGGCCGGCCAGCGCCGCCTCACGCGCCAGCGCCTCGGCGTCACCCGGTGCCTTCGTCAGGACCAGCTCGGCGCGCCCCTCGCGCGCGACACGCTCCAGCAGGTGGCGCAGATGCGGCGAGCGCCCACTCGCGCTGATCGGGTTGAGAATGAGCAGCGGCGACCTGCCGCTATTGCCGGAGCTGTCCATCGTCGCCTGCCTTTCGCCGCCTGTGCGCAGCCATCTCTCCCCCGATGGTCCGCGCCGTTGGCGAGCAGTATAGCGGTTTCATGGCGCGGCGGCTAGTGTGCTGGGCGCTGCGCCCGTAGCGCTCAATTATCCCTGCCTTCCTCCAGTCCGCGCAGGCGGACTTCGCTGCGGCACGCGCCTGAGGCGCCGTTTTAACCGCCTGCTATGTGCGTTGTCATAGCCAACCGTACGCGGACACTGCACTCGCGCTCCCCGCTTCTCGAAACATCGCTTGTGGCGAACCGTCATACTGCATAGTGCGTAGTACGTTCTGAGTACTCGCTCATGTTGCCCTCCTCCACACACGGAAAGGCGCGCACCCTCATGGCCGATACTCGCCTCGTCAAGCTCGCCCACCTGCTGGTCAATTACTCGCTGCGGCTGCAGCCCGGTGACCTGCTCCAGATCAACACCACGCCGCTCGCCGCGCCGCTGGTGCGCGAGGTCTATCGTGAGGCGCTGTTGGCCGGCGCCCACCCCTATACGCGCATCAACTTGCCCGAGATGCAGGAGCTGCTGCTCAAGCACGGCTCCGACGAACAGATCGGCTACCTGCCGCGCACCGAACAGCAGGAGATCGAGGATATCAACGCGCTGCTCACCATCTGGGCTGAGGTCAACACCAAGCACCTGAGCGGCGTGGATCCGGCGAAGCTGGCGCTCCGGCAGCAGGCGAATCGTGCGTGGCGCCGCACCTATTTCGAGCGCTCGGCCAGCGGCGACCTGCGCTGGTGCGGCACGCAGTTCCCCACCGAGGCCGCCGCGCAGGATGCCGAGATGTCGCTGCTGGATTACGAGGAGTTCGTCTACGGCGCCGGCAAGCTCGATGCCGCGAACCCAGTGGCTGAGTGGCGCGCGGTGCATGACCAGCAGCAGCGGATCGCCGACCTGCTGGGCACCAAGCGCGAGATACGGCTCGTCGCGCCGGGCACCGATCTGACCTACGAGACGGATGGCCGCCGCTGGCTCAACGCCGACGGCACCGCGAACTTCCCCGATGGCGAGGTCTTCACCAGCCCAGTCGAGACGAAGACCCACGGCCACATCAGCTTCACCTATCCTGCCGTCTACGGCGGTTATGAGGTGGAGGGCGTGCGGCTGGTCTTCGAGGAGGGGCGCGTGGTGGAAGCGACGGCCGCGAAGGGCGAGGAGCTGCTGCGCACCCAGCTCGATCTGGATGAAGGCGCGCGGCGGCTGGGCGAGGCAGCCTTCGGCCTCAACTACGACATCCAGCGCTTCAGCCGCAACACGCTCTTTGACGAGAAGATTGGCGGCACGATCCACCTCGCGCTGGGCCAGTCGTTCCCTGAGATCGGCGGTCAGAACGAGTCGGCCGTGCATTGGGACATGGTCTGCGACATGCGCGCGAGCGAAGTCTACGCCGACGGCGAGTTGATCTACAAGGGCGGTCGCTTCATCGTGTAGGCGGAATGGTGGACTGTGGCATCCAGAGTTGGGAGGCAAGACGCGCAATGACCGACGTGGCGATTCGCACGCGCCACCTCACGCGCGATTTCGGGACTGTGCGCGCGGTGGACGACATCACCCTCGAGGTGCCGGCGGGCATCATCTTTGGTTTTCTTGGCGCCAACGGCGCCGGCAAGACGACCACCATCCACCTGCTGCTGGGTCTGTCAGAGCCGACCTCCGGCGGGGCGGAGGTGCTGGGCCGCGACATTCGCGGCCAGAGCCAACAGATTCGCGAGCAGACCGGCGCGCTGCTGGAGTTCACCGGCCTCTACGAACGGCTGACGGCAAGCGAGAATCTAGAGTTCTACGGCCGTGTGTGGCACATGCCCGCCGTCGAGAGGGCGGCGCGCAGCCAGGAGCTGCTGACACACTTTGGCTTGTGGGACCGGCGCGACGATCGCGTGGGCACCTGGAGCCGCGGCATGAAGCAGAAGCTGGCCGTCGCCCGCGCGCTGTTTCACCGCCCGCGGCTGGTGTTCTTTGATGAGCCGACCGCCGGACTCGACCCGGTCGCGGCGGCCTCGCTGCGCGACGACCTGGCAGCGCTTGCCGCACGTGAGGGGGTCACGGTCTTTCTGACGACGCACAACCTGCCGGAGGCTGAGCGGCTGTGCAGCCTGGTGGGCGTGATCCGCCAGGGCAAGCTACTTGCCCTGGGCGCGCCTGACCAGCTCCGCACACAGACCGGCGCGCCGCGTGTGGAGGTGATCGGCGAGGGCTTCGATGAGCCAGCGCTCGCGGCGCTACGTGCCCGGCCGGAGGTCGCGCGGGCCGGCCTGGAGAACGGCCACCTGCTGATTGACCTGCGCACGACGCCTGGCGAGCCGCAGCCCAAGGCGGCCCCGCTGGTGACCGCGCTGGTGCAGGCCGGCGCGCAGATCGAGGAGGTGCGGCGCGGACAGGCCAGCCTCGAAGATGTCTTCCTCAGTCTGATGGAAGAAGATCGCACCCAGGCCCACGCGCCGGCATACCAGGAGGCTTCACAATGATCCAAGACATTTGGACGGTGATGTGGAAAGAATGGCACGAGTACGCGGCTGGCGCCGGAAGCGGGCGCGGGCGCGGGCTGGTCGGCGTGCTGATCATCATCGGCGTCGTCAGCATCCTGCTTCCCTTCCAGTTTGTGCGAAGAGGACAGTCGTGGGTAGACTCGCCCCTTCCGGTGCTGATTAACGGCGTGTACCTGCCGTTCACCATCCTGCTCAAC
>DASVAA010000208.1:0-4665 GCA_036376595.1 Ktedonobacterales bacterium
TGATGGGCATCGGCCAGGTGCTCACCATGCCGCTGTTCTTCGCCAGCAACGCGATCTACCCCATCACCATCATGCCCGGCTGGCTGCAGGTGATCGCGCGCGGCAATCCGCTGAGCTACACCGTGGACGCCCTGCGCTCGCTGATGCTCGCCAACCAGCCGAGCGTGCTCGGCCTGGGCGCCGACTTCATCGTCATGCTCGCGGTAACGGTGGCGCTGGTGCTGCTCGGCGCGCGGCTGTACCCCCACATCGTCCAGTAGAACTCCCGCACAATCATCCTTCCAATAACAACTTTTCGGGGTCCTCCAGCAGCTCTTTGACGCGCACCAGGAAGCTCACCGCCTCGGCGCCGTCCACGATGCGATGGTCGTACGAGACGGCGAGGTACATCATCGGGTGGATCACCACCTGGCCGTTGAGCGCAATCGGCCGCTCCTCGATCTTGTGCATGCCGAGGATGCCGACCTGCGGCGCGTTGAGGATCGGCGTGGAGAGCAGTGAGCCGAAGACGCCGCCGTTGGTGATGGTGAAGGTGCCGCCCTGCAGGTCTTCGAGGCTCAGGCGGCGCTCGCGGGCCTTCTTCGCCAGCTCGGCGACGCCGCGCTCGATCTCCGCGAACGAGAGCCGGTCGGCGTCGCGCAGCACCGGCACCACCAGCCCTTCGTCGGTCGAGACGGCGATGCCGATGTCGTAGTAGTACTTGAGGATCATCTCGTCGCCCTGGATCTCGGCATTGAGCCGCGGGTAGGCTTTGAGGCCGCCGATTACCGCCTTGGTGAAGAACGACATGAAGCCCAGGCCCACACCGTGGCGCTCCTTGAAGGCTTCGCGGCGGCGGGCGCGCAGCTCCAGGACCGCACTCATGTCCACCTCGTTGAAGGTGGTGAGCATGGCGGCGGTGTGCTGTGCCTCGACCAGGCGCCGGGCGATAGTTTGGCGCCTGCGTGACATACGCACGCGCTCCTCACGCCGGCCAGCCGCGAGACCAGGGGCGGCAATGGGCACCGCGGGAGCGGGCTGCAGGTCGGTGGCCGCGGGCGGCGCGATGGGTGCGGGGATCGCCCTCACCCCAGATCCCTCACCCCACGCGGCGAGGGGCGACGAGACAGCGGTAGGCGGGGGTGGCGTCTCCGGCTGCGCAGCATCCGCGGGCTGCGGACGGGCCTTGAGATACGCCTCGACGTCGTCTTTGGTGACACGCCCGTTGAGGCCGCTGCCGGGAATGGCGCTCACGTCCAGGCCGTGCTCCTGAGCAATGCGCAGCGCGACGGGCGAGATCAGGGCAGTCCCTGCGCCAGCGCCGTTTGCCGCGGCGATGGGAGCCTCAGAGCGAACCGCAGAGGACGCCGAGGACACAGAGGGAGAAGCAGAAGGCGTTGTGGGAGTGGGCGGCGTAGAACCTTGTACGGGCGCGGGTGTGGCTTGCGTTGAGGGCGCGGCCGATATGGCAGCAGCGACAGGCTTTGCGGGGGCAGCTCCGGCTCCTTCACCAGCGCCGATCACCGCGAGCACAGCGCCGACGCCGACTGTGGCGCCCTCGGGCTGGAGCACGCGCTCCAGCACCCCAGACTGGCTGGCTGGCACCTCGACGTTGACTTTATCGGTCTCCAGCTCGACCAGCGGCTCTCCCTCTTCCACCGGCTCGCCCGCCTGCTTGAGCCAGCGGCCGACCGTCGCCTCAACGATCGACTCACCCAGCGCCGGAACGGTAATCTCGGCCGCCATGGTCTTGCCTCCCTATCCGCGTGCCGCCTGCCGGCAGCCCGCGATCCTGTCAATCTCCAGCCCGCGCAGGCGGGCTTAGTCGCCGCAGGCGCTTCGGCGCGGATTCATCCGCCAGCTCCCGTGCGCCGGCACTTCACAGTGCCGCGACGCGCCTGCCCATCTCACACTGCTAGCACCGACTCGACGATGCGCCCCTGCTCGGCGGCGTGCATCTCGGCGAAGCCCTCAGCGGGACTGGCGCGCTCGGGGCGCCCCTCGTAGCGCAGCGGCACGCCCGGTGGCAGCAGCGGAGCCAGGCACGGTGCGATAAAGCTCCATGCGCCCATGTTGCGCGGCTCCTCTTGCAGCCAGACGACCTCACGCAGGTTGGGGTAACGGCCAATGGCCTCGCGCAGCGCCAGCTCTGGGAACGGATACAGCAGCTCCAGCCGCGCGACGGCGATGCTCGCGGCGTCCGAATCCGCATGCGCCCCATCGCTGCCGTCCACGCCATCCGCACCCGGTGCAGCCGAATCATGGGCGCCGTGCGCCCCGACGGACGCCGCAACAGGCTTGCCAGCACGCGCGCCCTCTGTCGAGGCAACGCCACGCGCCTCCATCGCCGCCGCGAGGTCCACGGCCACCTTGCCGGAGCAGAGCACCAGCCGTGTGACCGCCTCAGGATACGCCAGGGCGGCGGCATCCTCCAGCACCGGCTGGAAGCGCCCCTCGGCCAGATCGCGCAGCGAGCTTGCGGCGCGCGGATGGCGCAGCAGACTCTTGGGCGTCATCAGGATTAGCGGGCGCGGCGCGGCGGAGAGCGTGGCGGCCTGTGCGCGCAGCAGGTGGAAGTACTGCGCGGCGGTGGTGCAGTTGGCGACGCGCAGGTTATCCTCGGCGGCGAGCTGCAGGTAGCGCTCCAGCCGCGCGCTGGAGTGCTCGGGTCCCTGGCCCTCGTAGCCGTGCGGCAGCAGCAGCACCAGCCCTGGCATCTGGCGCCACTTGGCGCGCCCAGCGGTGAGGAACTGATCAATGAGCACCTGGGCGGCGTTGGCGAAGTCGCCGAACTGCGCCTCCCAGAGCACCAGCGCATCCGGCGCGTGGACGCTGTAGCCGTACTCGAAGCCCAGCACGGCGGCCTCGGAGAGCGGGCTGTTGTAGACCGCGAACGACGCGCGCGCCTGGGGCAGCGCGTCGAGCGGCGTGTAGCTGGCGCCAGTGCGAGCGTCGTGCAGCACCAGGTGGCGCTGGCTGAAGGTACCGCGCTCGGTATCCTGGCCACTCATATGGATCGGCGTGCCGGCGGCGAGGATCGTGCCGAAGGCCAGCGCCTCGGCGTGCGCCCAGTCTATGCCGCCCGCTTTCTCGATGGCCTCGCGGCGGCGGGCGAGCAGGCGCTCCAGCCGTGACTGGGCAGCGAAGCCCTCCGGGCGGGCCAGCAGCGCCGCGTTGATCGCGCGCAGCTCGTCTTCGGGCACGGACTGGCTGAAATCGGTCAGCGGCGGAGCGACGGGCAGCGGCTCCGGCTCGTCGGGCGCGGCATTGCTCAGGCCAGCGTAGGCGGCTTTGAGCGTCTCGCGCACCTCGGCACGCTGCGCCTCGACCTCTTGCGGCGTCACCGCGCCCGCGGCTTCGAGCTGATCGGCGTAGACTTTGGCGACCTCCGGGTGGCCGGTGATGGCGCCGTAAAGCAGCGGCTGCGTGAACGCCGGCTCGTCGCCCTCGTTGTGACCCCAGCGGCGGTAGCCGACGAGATCGATCAGCACGTCCTTGTGGAACCGCTGGCGATAGGCATGGGCCAGACGGATGACCGCGAGGCAGGCGGGCACGTCGTCGGCGTTGACGTGCAGAATAGGGATCTCGAAGCCCTTGGCGAGATCGCCGGCGTAGAGCGTCGAGCGGCCCTCGCGCGCGATGGTGGTGAATCCGATCTGGTTGTTGGCGATGATGTGCATCGTGCCGCCGGTCTGGTAGCCGGGCAGCCGCGAAAGGTTGAGCGTCTCGGCCACCACGCCCTCGCCGGGGAAGGCCGCGTCGCCGTGGATCGTGACCGCCAGCGCCACGTCGGGATTCTGGATCGGGACGCCGGGCAGGTCGCGTTTATCCTGGGCGGCGCGGGTGTAGCCCTCGATCACCGGGTTGACGAATTCGAGATGGCTGGGATTGTGGGCCAGCGTGAGCTGCACCTGCACCAGGTCGCTTTCGCGCACGAGCTTGCTGGCGCCCAGGTGGTACTTGACGTCGCCGGTCCAGCCGTAGTTGATGCCGGCGGAGCCTTCGGAGGGAACCAGCTCTTTGTTGGGCGCACGGTGGAACTCGGAAAAGATCTTCGCCAGCGGCTTACGCAGCACGTGGGCGAGCACGCTCAGGCGGCCGCGGTGGGCCATACCGATCAGCACCTCGCGCGTGCCGGCGAGCACCGCCGCATCGTGGATCAGCGCGTCGAGCATCGGCACCAGCACGTCCAACCCCTCGATCGAGAAGCGCTTCTGGCCCTGGAAGGTGGTGTGCAGGTAATGCTCGAACTCGCCGACCTCGATCAGCCGGCGTAGCACGGCGCGCTGCTCGTCGGGCGCCAGCGGGGCGCGGAAGGTACCGGCCTCGACGTTCTCGTGCAGCCACTGGCGCTCCGTGTAGTCCTGCACGTGGTCGAAGTCGTAGCCAATGGGGCCTTCGTAGATCGCGCGCAGCCGCTGGATGGCGTCCCAGCACGAGCCGGCGTCGGGTCCGGCGCTGGGCCAGACGATGGTCGCCGGCAGCGCCTTGAGATCGGGTTCGGTCAAGCCGTGGGTGGCGAGATCAAGCATCGGGTCGCCGGGGCCGGACGTGCCAAGGGGATCGATGTGCGCGGCGAGGTGACCGTACTCGCGGATGCTGCGCGCGAGCCGCGCGGCGCGGACGACCAGGGTGACGTCGGGAAGCTGGCCTGCTGGCGCTGGAAGGATTGCGGGCAACGCGGGG
>DASVAA010000209.1:0-8233 GCA_036376595.1 Ktedonobacterales bacterium
GTTCCCGCGCCGCTTGCCGGCGCGCAAGCTCCAGTGAGCCGGAGACGAGTATGCCACCAGGGGCTGACGGTGGGGGTGGACTGCCGGGCCACGGCTGGAAGACGGGCGCCCATTTCGGGTACAATTATATCGTATAGTGAAGTATATGGAGCTGTCCGGCACGCTCGCTGCGAGTAGGGCATGGAGAGCGGAGCGTGCCGCCCGCCTCACCTACGCAAGGCTGCGATTATCAGATGGTGGCTGCTCCCCGATGACTTGATCCGGCTGTGGGCGCGCATTGTGTGGGCCGGTCGTGCGGATCGCTTGTGGAGGATGTTCATGCCCGTTTCGCCAACTGAATCGTCTGCGTCCGGCGCGCCGCCCGGCCGTGCTCGCGGCCGCAATGGAGTCGCTTGGCGCGTCGCGCACTGGCTGGCGGGCGGCCCGCACCCGCAGGGCGCCATCGTGCCGACGCAGACCGGCGCCACTGAGTCGTCACTGGCCGATTTCACCGCCAACGGCCGCATGGTCGTGATGAGCGGCCTGGCTGTCGTCGTCGGCGTGCTCGGCGCGCTGGTCACCGTCTTTTTGCTCGCGCTGATCGGCTTTATCACCAATCTGGCCTATTATCATCGCTTCTCGCTCACGCTGGCCTCGCCGGCTGGCAACACGCTCGGCTGGTGGGCGGCGCTGATTCCGATCATCGGCGGCATCATCGTCGGCTTGATGGCCCGCTATGGCAACGAGCGCATCCGCGGCCACGGCATCCCCGAGGCGATGGAGGTGATCCTCGTCGGCGGCAGCAAGATCGAGCCAAGCCTCGTCGCTCTCAAGCCCACGTCGTCGGCGATCGCCATCGGCACCGGCGGCCCGTTCGGCGCCGAGGGGCCTATCATCATGACCGGTGGCGCGATCGGATCGGTGCTCGGCCAGCTCTTCAAGCTCTCGGCTGCCGAGCGCAAGACGCTGCTGGTGGCGGGCGCGGCGGCGGGCATGGCCGGCATCTTCAACGCGCCCATTGCCTCGGTGCTGCTGGCCGTCGAGCTGCTGCTCTTTGAGTGGAAGCCGCGCAGCCTGGTGCCAGTAGGGCTGGCGGCGGTCACGGCGACCATCCTGCGGCGCCTGTGGCTGGGCAATCATTACATGTTTCCGTTCCCACTCACCCATCTCGCGCCCAGTCCGGCCATTGTGATCGCCGCGGCATTCGTCGGCATCCTGGCGGGCGTTCTCGCCTGGGTGCTGACGCTCGGCATCTACGGCGCCGAAGACCTCTATCACAAGCTGCCGGTCCACTGGATGTGGTGGCCGGCGATCGGCGGCGTCGTGGTGGGCATCGGCGGCGTCTTCTTCCCGCTGGCGCTCGGCGTCGGCTACAGCACGATCAGCGCTGAGCTGGCGGGCAGCCTTGCGATCGGCACGCTGGTCGGCATCCTGATCTTCAAGTCGGTGCTGTGGGTCGCCTCGCTCAGTTCTGGCACGTCGGGCGGCATCCTTGCCCCGGTGATGCTCATCGGCGGCGCGATGGGCGGCATCCTCGGCGGCCTATTGCCATCTCACTCCACCGGGCTATGGGCGCTGATCGCGATGTCGGCGACGCTGGCGGGTCTGATGGACGCGCCGCTGATGGGTGTGATCTTCGCCATCGAAACCTCTGGCGCGCTCAACATGACCCTGCCGCTGCTGGTGGCCTGTGTCACGGCCTATGGGGTCGTCGTGCTCGTGCTGCGGCGCTCGATCCTCACCGAGAAGGTCGCGCGTCGGGGCTTCCACATCTCGCGCGAGTATGCGGTCGATCCGCTGGAGGTGCTGGCGGCGCGCGAGGTGATGGAGTCGGAGGTGGTGACACTCTCCGGCGAGCTGCCGCTGTCCGCGATCCGCCAGCAGATGGCGCAGTCTGGCGGCCGCCAGCGCCGGCTCTACCCGGTGGTAGACAAGCAGGGCCAGCTCCTCGGCGTCGTCACGCATTCCGACCTGGCGCGGCTGGGCATGATCGGTCCCAAAGACGCGCGGCGCGTGCGCGACATCGTGCGCCCCGAAGTCGTCGTCGCCTATCCCGACGAGACGCTGCGCAATATCGCCGCGCGCATGATCACCACTGGCAAGTGGCGTGTGCCGGTGGTCGCCCGCGAGAATCCGCGGCAGGTGGTGGGAATGCTCTCCCAGCGCGATCTGCTGCGCGCGCGCGAGCGGCTGCTGGAGGAGGAGCGCCACCGCGAGCGCATCTTCCGGCTGCGCACGGTCGCACCGCGCCGCGAGGCCGAGGCCGCCGCGCAGCAGACGCCGGAGGAGACGCAGACGCAGGTGCAGACCACGCACAAACTGCCCCCGCCGACTGTGCCCTCCGCCCCTGCCGAGGTGTCGCCCAACGGCAGCGCGCCGGGCGCCGCGCAGGACACGACTCACGGCACAGCGGTGGTCGAGCGGACGGGCCAGGTTCCGGCCGAGGATGAGGTGAGCGAGCCAAGCGACGTCTAAGGGCCGCCGCTAGATCACGAAATCAAGGCCAGCCTCGTCGCCCAGATCTTCCAGCTCGCGGGCGCCGCCGTGCGGAGTGAGCAGCTTCGCTGGCTGCGCCACCACCACCGAGTGCGGCGGCAGATTCTCGACGACCAGCGCCATCGCGCCGATGCGGCTGTCGTGGCCAATGGTGATCGGCCCCAGGATCGAGGCGCCGACGCCGATTGTCACGTTGTCCTCGATGGTCGGATGGCGCTTCACGCGGCCGTCGCCGTGGTGCTTCCACCAGCCGGTCGCGCCCAGCGTCACCTGGTGGTAGAGCATCACGTTGTCGCCGATCTCCGACGTCTCGCCGATCACGACGCCAGTGCCGTGATCGATGAAGAAGCGTCTGCCGATCCGCGCGCCGGGATGAATCTCAATGCCGCCGGTGATCAGCCGCCCGACCTGCGAGATCAGCCGCGGGACGAACGGGACGTGCCAGGTGTAGAGCCTGTGGGCCACGCGGTGTAGCAGCACGGCGTGCAGGCCCTGATAGGTCAGCACCTCGAAGATGTTGCGTGCCGCCGGGTCCTTCTCGAAGATCACGTCAATATCATCGGGCCAGCGGGTGCGCGTGCGCGCGTGGGGACGCAGCGGCGTGGGGGCTGCGCTGGTGCTCTCGGTGCTCTCGCTGCTCTCGGCGGGGGCGATCGGTTCGGTCGCCGAGTCGGCCGGGCGATCGATGGGGTAGAGGCGCTGCTGGTGTTGCGTTGACATGCTCGCCACGGGCTTTCGTTGGATTCGCGACAGGACACAAGCCGCAACACGGCGGCGTTCGCGCGACCCGCACGGCGCTGTGCATGGTTCCGAAAGTGAAGTTTACCCCGTGGTGTGGGGCGCGTCAACCGCCCGCCGCACTCACGTCACCGCTGTCCCTGGCAAGCGTACCGGCAGCCGCGTCCTCCCGTAGGAGACGGTCAGTGCCAGCGCGGCGACGATACCGAGCGCCAGGCCGGCGAGCGGCCCGACGATCAGGCCAGAATGGATGCCGAGGAGTGGACTCGGCTCCAGACAATAGGCGTGCGAGGCACATGCGGGGCGATAGAGCGCCAGCCATGCCACGCCATAGGCCAGGCCGAAGACGTAGCCGTGCAGCAGGCCCGTCGCCGCCGCCACCAGCGCACGCAGTACGCCGCCGAAGTGCGTCTGAAGCGCCGCGCTGTGCCCGATCAGCAGGCCTGCCGCCAGCGCCTGGACCGCGGCCAGCGCCAGAAAGCTGCGCGGCGCGACGGATATGTGCCGCGCGTATATCCCGGCCAGCAGCGCGCCGAAGGGCGCGGCAACGGCTATCGCGCACACGCTCCAGGCGAGCCAGATGGTCGCGCGGTGCCGGACGGTGGGACCGCAGCGCACGAGCAGATGCCCGATGCCGCACCCCAGGCCGATCACCCCTACCAGCAGCACGAGCGCCCACAGCGCGCTCGCGTCCACCAACCCAGCTGAGTAGCCCGCGAACCAGACGATCGCGCCGCACAACGCGGCGATCAGCGTCGAGGCGGCGGCACGCCCCACGTCTGCCCAGGAAACGCGCATGATGAGGCGCTCCCTTCCGCCGTTGCTTGCTGGGCGTGCCTGTTTAGCTCAGGGGCTGAGGGCCGGGGCGCGCGGGGCGACGTGCAGCGTGCGCTCGCGCTCGTAGATCACCATCCCTGGCCCGCCGCCCTTCATATGGCGCACGTACCGTACCTCCGTATGGTCCACTGCTACCGAGCCAGATTCGCGCGCCTGGCTGTAGTACGCCGCCAGCGACGCCGCCTCGCGCAGCATCTCCTCGCCGACCGGCCGGCCGCCGTTGCGGATCACCACGTGCGCGCCGGGGATGCCGCGGGCGTGCAGCCAGGTGTCGTTGGGCCGCGCCTCGCGGAACGTCACCATCTCGTTCTGGCGGCTGTTCTTGCCGACGAGAATCATCATGCCGGCCGCCGCGGTGAACATGCTGGGCGCACCGCCCGGCTCCTGCCCGCGCCGCTGCTGCGCGTTTGGCGCCTTCCCTCTGCCCTGCTTGCCCTTGCCTTTGCTCTTGCCGCCCTTGGCACCCTTGGCGGACGGGCGCGCGCCATGCGCTCCTCCAGTCGGTGCCCCTTTGGCGCCGCGACCCAGATAGCCCGCCTCGGAGATCACCGCGCGCGCCTGCGCCACTTCGGCCGGCGTCTCGGCGAGCGCGAGATCGGTCTGGAGCTGCTCCAGCCGCGCCAGCTCGGTGGCATTGGCCTCGATCTGCGGTGGAATCTGCTCCGCCGCGCGCTGTAGCTTGTGGTAGCGCGTGTAGCGCGCGTTGGCGTTCTCCACCGCCGAGAGGCGTGGATCGAGCGCGATCTCCAGCGGCTCGCCCGGCGCGGCGAAGGGATTATCTGTCCGCCACAGCGTCGCGTGCTGGGGCACCTCAGTCTGGAAGGCCAGCAGCGTGTCGGCTTCCAGCCGCAGCCGCGCGGCGTCGTCGAGCGCGCGCAGCTCCTCGCGCAGCACGCTGTCTTTGCGCCGGCAGCGCTCGATCTGCGTGCGCAGCGCGTGGGCGAGCGCCGCTTTGGCCCCTTCGACGCCCGCGCGCCACTCGGCATCGGCGTAGTACGCCGCGAGCATGGCGCTGACGCTCTCCGCCGGGCGGAGCTCGGCGCTGGGGAAGCGCCACGGACGATACACCGCAAAGCCCACCGGCCGACTGGCTTGCGCCTCCTCGTGGGAGGTGGGAGCGTAGACCAGCGTTGGCTCCCAGATGCCCACCTCCGCCTGCGCCGCCAGCTCGCGCACCGCCGCCGCCAGCGCGTCCCAGTCGAGGGTCGCATCCAGCGGCTCGTCGGTCACGCCCAACGCGCGGGAGGCGACCTCTTCGGCGACGTCGGTTCCTAGCCCCGCAATCACGCCCGCCAGCAGCGCGCGCGCGGTCGCCTCGTGACGCCGCCGGCCTTGCCCGCGCTTGCCCTTCGCGTGCGCTTTGCCCTCCATCGCCGGCGTGTGTGCCTGCTCTTGCTCCCGCTCTCGCTCCTGTGCCAGCAGGTCCTCGGCCGCTTCTCTCAATTCGGCTCCGGTCACGCTCCGTGCGTCGAGCCGCGGCACACTGGCGCCGTGCAGCGTACGCGTCTGGGGCGGCGGCGGACGGTAGGGTGCGTTGGGCACCAGCGCGCGATAGGCGTTGACCTGCGCCGAGACAGGATGCAGCGCTCCCAGGATCGTGCCACGCTCGTCGCGCAGGATGATGTTGCTCAGGCGCCCCATCAGCTCCAGCACCAGCCAGACCGGCTCGGCCTCGGTCCGCGCGCGAAAGCCCAGCTCCAGCACGCGCTCGGCCGGCGGCTGGCGCACCTCGGTCAGCCGCGCGCCTTCAAGGTGCTTGCGCAGCAGCATGACGAACGCCGGCGGCTCGGCCACCAGCTTGCGCGGCTTGCGCTCCAGCAGATGCACACGTGCGAGCTGCGGATGCGCCGAGGCGATCAGCCAGCGGTTGCGTCCGCCGCCGTAGAGCTGCAGCGCGATGGCATCCGGCGCCGGCGCGAAGACATCCTCCACGCGCGCACCCTGCTCCAGCGCCCGCAGCTCGTCGGCCACCGCGGCGAGTGTCAGCGCGTCGAGCTGCATCTGTCACCGTCCCCTCGCGCGTGGCTTGCCGTGCCGCGCGCCAAACAAATAGTATAACATGAGATAGAGTGCCGTCTCACTTGCCGCCTGCTTGGCAAGGGCAAGAGGGCACATCGACACAAGCATCACGACACAGGACAAGAAGGGTTATGCAGCGCGACAGCTCTCCCAGCGGAACGGCGAGTGCGGCTGACACGCGACGTGCCGGCGGGTTGCTGCTGGTGCTTTCGGGACCGTCGGGAGTCGGCAAGACGACCGTCACTAATGCCCTGAAGGCTGAGGGGTGGCCCGGCTACGTGGTCGTCACGGCGACCACCAGGCGCCCGCGCGAGGGCGAGGTAGACGGCATGCACTACCTCTTCCGCACCGTGCAGCAGTTCCAGGAGATGGTGCGCAACGGCGAGCTGCTGGAGCACGCCGAGGTCCACGGCAACTATTATGGTGTGCCGGCGGCGCCGGTGCGCGAGCAGCTTGCGCGGGGCCGCGATGTGATCCTGACCATCGATCCGCAGGGCGCGGCGACCATCCGCAAGCGCACCAGGAACGCCATCTTCATCTTCCTCGCGCCGGAGTCGGTGGACGATCTGGTGGAGCGGGTCGAGCTGCGCGGCCAGGATACGCCGGAGCAACGCGCCCTGCGGCTGCTCAACGCCGAGCGCGAGATGGCGGAGCTGCCCGGCTACGACTACGCGATCGTCAATCGCAGCGGCTGCCTCGCCGAGGCCGTCGCGCTGTTCAAGGCCATCGTCCAGGCCGAGCACAGCCGCGTCCAGCCGCGCGCAGCGGAGGTCTAGTAGGGGTGTCCGGTGGACGCCCGCTGTCCGGTGGACGCCCGCTGTCCGGTGGACGCCCACCCTTACATGCCGCGGCGATGCGGAGGGCTGTGCGCCGCCCTGGCGCACGACGACCATAGACACCACGAGAGGAGACGAGCCATGAGCGATACCAATGCGGACAACGCCAACAGCAGCGGCGACCAGGGAGATAGCGGCAACGCCGGCAGTAGCGGCAACGGCAATGGCAACGGGTTCGAGCGCTCCGGCACGCGCGAGCGCAATTTGGGCCTGGAGTTGGTGCGCGTGACCGAGGCCGCGGCGCACGCCGCGGCGCGCTACATGGGTCGCGGCGATAAGGAGGCGGTTGACCAGGCGGCGGTAGACGCCATGCGCTCGGCGCTCGATGGCGTAGATATGGCTGGCGTGGTGGTGATCGGCGAGGGCGAGAAGGACGAGGCGCCGATGCTCTACGTCGGCGAGCAGGTGGGCAACGGCCTGCCGCCGGAGGTGGACGTGGCGGTGGACCCCGTGGACGGCACACGCCTCACCGCGCTGGGGCTGCCCGGCGCGATCGCCACCGTCGCCACCGCCGACCGCGGCACGATGTACTCCGCGCCGCCAGGCGTCTACTACATGAAGAAGCTCGCGGTGGGCCGCGCTGCCGCGCGTGTGATCGACCTCGACGCGCCGATTGTGGAGAACCTGGCGCGCATCGGCCAGGCGACCGACACGCCGATCCGCGACATCACCGTGACGGTGCTCGACCGCCCGCGCCACGCCGAGATCATCAAAGAGATTCGCGCCACCGGCGCACGCATCCGGCTGATCCAGGATGGCGACGTGGCGGCGGCGATCCAGGCGGCGATGGAAGACTACCCGGTGGTGGACGTATACATGGGCATCGGCGGCGCGCCCGAGGCGGTGCTGGCCGCGGCGGCGATCAAGTGCGTCGGTGGGCAGATGCTCTGCCAGGTGTGGCCGCGCACCGACGAGGAGCGCGCCAAGCTGCTGGCCGACGGGGTAGACCTGGCGCGCGTCTACGGGGTGGACGACCTGATCACCTCGAATAACGTCTCGTTCGCGGCGACAGGCATCACCGCCGGAGAGCTGCTGCGCGGCGTGCGCTACACCAACACCGGCGCCCGCACGCATTCCGTGATGATGCGCGCCAAGACCGGCACCGTGCGCTACATCGAGGCTGTGCATCGCTGGAAGAAGCCCAACTGAGTGAGTACGGAGAACTCGGAGGACGTGGAGCGGACGCTAGGGCCGGTAGGAAGGGAAGTGGGGGGCGGACGGCGATGGCCCAATGGCAGAACCTGCTGGAGCGGGTACTGGGAGGGCATGCGGACCACAACATCCGGTTCAGCGTCCTGCGCGGACTACTGCGGCGGCTGGGCTTCGAT
>DASVAA010000210.1:0-4272 GCA_036376595.1 Ktedonobacterales bacterium
CCTCTACTCGGGGCTGGGCCACCTGCTCTCGAGCACCTACAACACCACGAGCCCGGACGGGCACACGCAACTCACCGCCACCGAAGCGCAAGCGTTTGATCCCCTGGGCAACTGGACGGCGCGCGCCAACACGGCCAGCGATGCGTTCCAGGTGCCCTATAGCAGCGGCTTCGCCTCCTCCGTGGCAGGGCGCAAAGCGCTCTACGACCCGCTGAGCGGTCGGCTGCGCAGCGACAGCGTGGTCACCGATGCGCGCACCACGACGGACACGCTGCGCTACGATGCCGCCGGCAACCTGCACGCCACGCTCACGGTGAATGCGGGCTCGCCGGCGCAGTACGATGAGCGCGTCTCCTACTACAGCCTGGATGGCCACCTCGTGGCCGCGGACGCCCGGTTTGGCGACGTGGGCGTCCTGATCGCCCACGGCCACATAGCGTTCGAGGAATACCGGTATGATGCGCTGGGCCGCCGGGTCTGGACCCGCGTCCGCCGCTGGTGTGATGATCAGGGCGCTGGCGACTATGGTGATGATGCCGCGTGCGAAGTCTCGACCGTGCGCCGCACCGTGTGGAGCGGCGCGCAGGAGCTGGCCGAAATTGAGATGCCGGCCTTCGATTCCACGTATCTCAATCCCGTGCGGACCCCGAGCGACACCGTGGAGAACGACACGCTGCCCATCCACCGGCGGCGCAACCCGGTCGTGCCCGTCGATCCCTACTACGATGCCAACCGGCTCTACGGCCGCGTGCTCTACGTCCTGGGGCGCGCCACCGATGCGCCCGTGGCCATCACGCGCATGAACTACGCCGATGCGAGCTATGATCGAGGCGACACCACGTGGGCGCTCTATGCCCCCTATAGCATTCTCCCGCTCTGGAATGACGAGGGCCGGACCGATCGCGCCGTCATGGGCGGCACCGCGGCGCCGGGCGCGGATTCCCTCTGTGCCTCACCGGGCCGCTGCGCGTACGTGGCCTTCGATCGCGGGGAATTCCCCTTCGCGCGGTCTGGCTCCTACTCCGGCGTCTGGCAGGGCACGCTGCTCATTGACAAGGCCGATGCCACCGGCACGTATTATCGCCGCAACCGCAGCTATGATCCCAACACCGCGCGCTTCACCCAGGAAGACCCCCTGGGGCTGGCGGGCGGGCTCAATGTCTATGGGTTTGCCAATGGCGACCCCGTTGACTTCAGTGACCCGTTTGGGCTCTGCCCACGCATTATCGTCAATGGTAACAACATTGAGATTGAAGGCGATCTTGCGGCCTTTCCGCCAGCCACGCCTCCAGACGAGACGATGGTCGCCAACGGAATCGCACAGTATTGGAGCGGGAAGATCGGTAAGTACACAGTGAGCGTCAATCTTTCAGTCAGCGGTGCGCCGCCCATCGACATGACCATGATTCCGAAGCAGGGCAATCTCGGCGGCGAGGGTGCTTCTTATGGCGGCCCCTGGAGCGGGTCGCCCGTGCCTCTGGGCGGCGAGATGAGAATCGTTGCAGGCAATTCCACGAGCGTGACGATGGGCGCCGCGGCACACGAATTCGGGCATGTGATGGCCCTGCGGCACCAGGGTGGAGTGGGCGACATCATGCACGCGTCTTACGACGTGAACACGTCCCACCATGCGACACAGGCCGAGGTTGAGCAGGCGATTAAGAACTGCAGCGAGGAGACGAAGCAGAAGCAACAGGCCGATACCACCGCGACCAAACCCAAACCGTAGTGCACAAGACGACGAGGTAGCCGATGAACTCTCGCTCACTGTTGGGCTACGTGCGCTGCATGCTCGTTTGTGTGGTGGGTACGACAATTAGCAGTGCGGTTAGTGGCCAGACGCCGAGCAGACCTTGGGGAACTATACGGCCCTGCGCGGCTGCATCCTGCGAAGACGTTACAGCTCTGGTGACCGCACTCGATACCGTCCTTCGCGCCAGCAACGAGTGCGCTGGCCACCAGGTGCTCATTGCGGCGAGCCTCTACTGGGATCCGTACGCGTTCGATGAGGGAAGTGGAGGCGAGGAGCACCCTTCGTATCCGGTAATCGGCAGGTGGGGAGATAGGGGCAGGCTCGCTCTGCGCGTCTATTCACCTAGGGTAATCCTCATCGATCTCCGGCTGAAGACGCACATGCGTCGACCACGTTGCCTGATGGTGTTTTCGCCACCAACCTGGCTCGGTCCGGATAGCGCAAGGATCATCGTCGCAGTTCTCGGCTCGGATCCTGGAGAGCGCATTGAATGGTATGTCTTCCTCTCACGGAGCAAGACGACCTGGAAAGTTTACCGCGTCGAGGTGGGTCGCCAGCGATAGACTGAAGTGACTGGACGCTGCCCGAGAGTCCGTACACGGAGCGGTTCATACCCCCGCTCTACCCCAACGTCGCGGGCGCGACCGGCTACACGGCGGTCGAAACGGCGGTCTTCGTCTCCGACTCCGTGGGCGCGCAAGCAGGGCGCTTGACGCACTCCAACAACGGCGATGCCAAGGTCACGCGCAGCTACTTCGCCAATGGTACCCTCGCCACGGAGACCGATGCCATTCGCATCGTGAGGGCGCTCAATTCAGGCGGCGACTTCACGCACCACATCTATACCACGCGCTCCGCCTACCTATGACGATGTCAAGTGCCTTCCGGGGTGGGCGGGGTTGAATGGGAGCGTGGGACGGTGTGTTCGGTGTCGAGACTCGCGACGAAGGTGGTGAGGCCCGCCGCGTGGAGCATGCGCGTTTCGCCGTGCGCGCGCGGGGGGCGAGCGGGCAGGCCTTCGGCGCTGTAGACCGCGTCGAGGGCCGGGAGGGTGCGTGTGCCGTGGCCGTTGCCGTAGCTCGCCGGGCGCCGAGTGCCCATGGCCACCCCGCCCCGGCGGCGCTGGCCGGTGGCCAGGACGCGCACTTGGGCGAGCTTGCTCGCCGTGGTGCGCGGCACGGCGTAGCGATAGGGCTCCTGGTGCTCGAGCAGGTGCCAGGCGATGACGACCAGTTTCCGGGCGGTGGCCACCACGGCCACGTTGCGATTTTTCCGGCGTGCCACGCGGCGGAAGAAGACGCCCAGCGGGCCGGGGTGGGTGGCCAGATGCTGGGCCGCCTGGACGAGCATCCAGCGGGCGTGCCCGTTGCCCTGTTTCGTGATGGGGCCATGGTAGCAGTGGGCGGCCGACTGCCGGGTGGAGGGGACGAGCCCGAGGTAGCTCGCCGCATGATCGCCGGAGCGAAAGCGGTGGGTGTCGCCCAGGGTGGCGAGGAGGGTCTGCGCCACGGCCAGCTGGACACCGGGGAGCGTGAGCAGGAGCGCCAGCCGGGGATCGGGCCGGCCCGTCTCGGCGAGGGTGCGCGTGAGCAGGGCGAGTTCCTGCTCGGCGGCATCGAGGAGCCGCAGTTCACTCGCCACGGCGGCCCGGCCGTCGGGATCCAAGGCGAGCTCGGTGGTGAGCCACTGGCGGCCGCGGGGGGTGAAGAGTCGGACGCCCGCCGGGAGCGCGATGAGCCGCTGGTGGAGCACGGCGTGGAGGCGGTTCTTGCCGCGCGTACACTGGGCCACGAGACTGGCCCGCCGACTGGTGAGCTCGCGCAGCCGCTGCGTGGCGGCGTCGGGCGTCCAGACCCGCGGCAGGTACTCGGTGCGCAGCAACTGGGCGAGCACCAGGGCGTCGACGCGGTCGGTCTTGACCTTGGCCTCGGCGATGGCGCGCGTCTTGAGCGGGTTGGAGACCACCACCGCATGGACCCACGGCGCGAGGACGCGCTCCACGGCCCACGTATTGGTGGTGGCCTCCAGGGCGACCGTACAGTCGGCCCCCAAGTGGTCTTCGGCGAAGCGCTCCAGGGCCGCGCGCGTGGCGGCCACCTGAGCGCGGGCCAGCACGCCGCCCGTGGCGTCGAGAATGACCGCTTCGACCATCTGCTTGTGCACATCGAGTCCAACGAATCGCATGGCATCCTCCGCGGGCAAGCCCTATGTTGGAATGGGGTGCGAGTGGGGTCGGCTCCCGTGCTGGACTCAGAGTCCGCGGGCACCGGGAGCGGGAGTGGGCAGAACGGCACCTACCTATCCGAGCTCACAGCTCAACCGGGTGGGCCGGAGGGGCAGCCACATACGACAACGAGCTCACAGCTCATAGCTAAAACCGGCTGGCCCCGAGGTGTTCGGCCCCCTCGCACATCCCCTGGTCTGCGGGCACCTCGTCCCATCGCCCGGTGCCCGAAGAAAACACGCCGGCGCACCTGAGCGATAGGCGCGCAGCGCCTCCGAAGTCATACCAGGTACGA
>DASVAA010000211.1:0-12075 GCA_036376595.1 Ktedonobacterales bacterium
GGTGAAGAGCTAGAGGGTGTCGGTGGTCGGACGCCGCCAATCGGCGATACTCGTCAGACCCGCACGGCGAAGCGCCTCCCAAGTCTGGCGGAGTACCGTAGCGACCAGGGGAGCCGCGAGGTACACGAAGACCGCGAAGCAGATCAGGCTGAAGGCGATGGGCTTCAAGCCGGGGTTGAGATGCGGCGAGAGCAGCGGATACCACAATGCGCTGGTCTGCGGCTGGTACGAGCAGTTGGGGGAGAGGTTGGAAAGCGTGCCACAGGCGGCGGCAACGGCATTGAGGTCGAAGAGCACACTGCTGATGGCCACCCACGCCGCAAGCATCAGCGCTCCCAGGGTGGCGAGATTAGCGGGCAGCGAGGCTCCCCCGCGGTGCAGCCGGACAGCCAGCGCCAGAGAGGCGGGGATCGAGGCGAACAGGAAGAAGCGCGGTCCCCAGAACCAGTCACCGCTCCAATCGTACCAATTGGCGTAGACCACGATCATCCCAACCAGGAAGGCGAGCCACATGAGGTAGGTGCGCCAGAGATTGCGCTCGCCCTCGCCGCCGGGCAGCAGCCAGCCCCTGATGGGCAGCAGCAGACCGGGGGCGAAGAAGATCAGGCCCTTGCCGAAGGAGAAGAGGATCGCCAGGATGCCGATGAAAATCGGAAACCGGAAGCCGGCCTCGTAGCGCGTGTTGGCGATGCTGTGATGGCGGATCAGGTTCTCCAGCGCAATCAGGCCGAATGCGGCGACGACGGCCAGGGCGTAGCGCACGCGCCGCCGCTCGACGATCCGCATCAGCGCGGCAAGCCCCATGCCGGCGAGCGTCGCGGGGGTGTTGGCGACGCCGAGCACGACGCCGATCCAGCCCCACAGTGCGGGACCAAAGACGGCGGCGAGCAGGCCGATCCCCACGAGCAGCGCGGTAAACGGCTCGCCATAGTAGGTGGTCAGCGGGAACGGAAACATCGAGAGGGCGGCAAGGACCAACAGGAACTTGCGAATCAGGCCGCGGTCCACGCGGTCCTTGAGGATCCAGTAGATAGCGAGCAACCCAAGGCCGAAGAGCAACAGGTTGTAGTGGCCCTCCCACCACGAGGCGCCGCGATAGAGCTTGCCCAGCAACCACAGCGGCGCCGAGAAGAGCGGTCCGATGAGCGAGTACTTGTCACCCGAGATCTGGCCGCTAGCCAGCAGCTCGTCCAGCTCGACGAAGCGCCTGGAGCCGTCGCCATAGACCGCGTGCGGCATCAGCAGGAGGTCCCCCAGCAGCACGATCACGATGAGGGCGGTCTCAACCGCGGCGCCGCTGAACAGGCGAGGTAGCGGCGCACGCCATCGGGCGTGGCCGCGCCCAGCTTTGGGGCTGGTCACCTGCGTCATGACATGTTGCTCGGTAAACATGGGTTCTCTCGCTCGAGGTGTTGGCGCGCTCGCCTGCGCTCTCGCCGCGCCGGAGGGAAGGTGCCGCGTGGGTGCGGCGCGCGACCATTCTAGCGTTGGCGGCGGTTGGGCGCAAATCTCGCCCCCTGATGGACTACCCATTCAGATCAACTCGCGGCCCCCACACGACCGCCAGCGCGCCAGGCATCTCAGGCGCGCCGGATGCTACTCGCTCGCCGTCTGCGCGTGGCGCGTGATATGCTGCCGGCGGAGTGAGGCTCTAGAGCGCCGTCGCCCTGCGTCCCGGCGCACGCGTTGCGACCGAGGGGCATTGATGCAGAGGCGCATGACATGCGGGCGCTCGCCCGATGCGCGGACGTTCGGCGCTATGGCGAGCGAGCGAAGCGGGTGGAGGAGTTGCCATGAGTGAGGGCACGAGTGCGCGGGCGATCTCGCCGCGGCGCGGATCAGGTGGGAGCAGCCGCGCGCGGAAGTCCACCGGGCCCACGCGGGCGCGCACGGTCTACAAGGGCCGCCTGATCACGGTACGCCAGGTGCCGGTGAAACGTCCCGACGGCCAGAGCGCGATCTTCGACATCGTGTTGCACCCCGACGCCGTGGCCATCGTCGCCGTGCGTTATGAGCCGGCGCGCGAGCGGGTCGCCGTCCCTGAGCCGCTGATCGCGCTGGTGCGCGTGGACCGCCCGGCGATCGGCAAACAATGCCTGGAGATTCCCGCGGGGCTGGTGGATGCCGGCGAGCAGGGTCATCCCGAGCGCACCGCCGCGCGCGAGCTGCGCGAGGAGACGGGTTACGTCGCGGGCGAGCTGACGCGGCTGACCTGCGTCTACACGTCGCCAGGCTTCACCGACGAGGCGATCACGATCTACCTCGCCAAAGGGCTGGAGCCAGCGCCCGGCCATCCCAAGCCAGACGCCACCGAGATCGTCGGCCTGCAATGGATGCCGCTGGGAGAGGCGCTCAACCTCGTGCGTGATGGCACGATCGACGACAGCAAGAGCGTGCTCGGCCTGCTGCTGGCGCGTCACGCGCTGCAACTGGAATAAGGGGCGGCGAAATGAGTGGGCGCATCGAAGTCGTGCGCGGCGACATCACCCGACTGGCGGTGGATGCCATTGTGAACGCGGCCAACAGCTCGCTGATGGGCGGAGGCGGGGTGGACGGCGCGATCCACCGCGCGGCAGGGCCGGAGCTGGTGGAGGAGTGCGCGACGCTCGGCGGTTGCCGCACTGGTGAGGCCAAGATCACGCGCGGCTACCGTTTGCCCGCGCGCCACGTGATCCACACCGTTGGGCCGGTCTGGCGCGGCGGCACGCATGGCGAGCCGGAGCTGCTGGCGCATTGCTACCGCAACAGCCTGGCGCTGGCCACCCAGCATGGCCTCGCGAGCATCGCCTTCCCGGCGATCAGCACCGGCATCTACGGCTACCCATTGGACGAGGCGGCGCATATCGCGGTGCGTGAGGTGCGCGCCTTCCTCGCTACGCATCCCGACATCCAGCGTGTGATCTTCGTCTGCTTCGGCGACGAGGCGCATCGGACGTACACGGGCCTGCTGGCCGAAGATGAGGGCGGTATGTAGGGGCGCGACTCGCAAACGACCCACGGTGGGAGGAGACTGACCTGATGGCGACGACCGATCGCGCGGCCGTGTGGCGTCCGTTGGCCTGGCGTGGCAGCGACCAATGCTCGCTGTGGCACGACGCGGGTGGCTGGCGCATGGAAGGCATCGCGCTGGCGACGCCCGCGGACGGCGCCCCGGCTCAGGTGCGCTACGCGATCCACTGCGCGCCCGACTGGACGACGCTTGCGGCGACGGTGGACCTGCGTACGCCCGCGGAGCTGCGCTTTCTCAATCTGCGGCAGCGCGAGGGGCGCTGGTATGTCAATGGGCGCGAGGTGGAGGCGCTGCGCGGCTGCCAGGACGTGGACTTCGGCTTCACGCCGGCCACTAACACGCTGCCCATTCGCCGGCTGGAGCTGGCGCCTGGCGAGGGGCGTGACGTGACCGCCGCATGGGTACGCTATCCCGAGATGACCGTCGAGCCGCTGCGGCAGCGCTACACGTGCCTGGGCGACGACCGCTACCGCTACGAGAGTGGCACGGGGTTTTCCGCCGAGCTTCTCGTGGACGACGCTGGGCTGGTGCGCGAGTATCCCGGCGGCTGGCAGCGGATCGGATGAGGGGATTAGCAGCCGCCGCAGCCAAGCCAGCGGTTGCCGTACGCGCGCATGGCGTCAATGAGGTCCGCCAGCGCCTGCCCCTTCTCGGTGAGGGAGTATTCGACCCTCGGCGGCACCTCGGCGAAGGTGCGGCGGTGCAGGACGCCTTCGCGCTCCAGCGACGAGAGCCGCTCGGAGAGGGTCTTGGGGCTGATGCCGACCAGCGAGCGCTCCAGCTCGCTGAACCGCTTGGTGCCCGTCGTCAGGTCGCGGATGATGAGCAGTGTCCACTTGCCGCTGATGATCTCGGCCGTCTTGGCGACCGGGCAGACGACCTGCTCTTGCGTTGTGGTGGCCGGGCTTTCTTGCACGGCGGCGATGCGTTGGCTCACGAAATCAGCTCCTCTCGCTACCTACCGCGCAGTGCCGCACCGCGTATCGGGAAGCGTATCAGGGTCGCGTTGGGACGCTTCCATTCTCGAAGTAGACTAACTTACCATAGTATAGGATACCACCGCGAGGCGGCAGCGTAAAGGGACGCGCGGATGAGCGCAGCGCCATTCCGCATATTTGCCCAGGCGCAACGCCGGTCAAGCCTCGTCCCTGGAGTATGGCGGCATACGGTGCGCGCTCAGGCAGGGAAGAAGGACAGACCGGGCAGCAATTTATCCGGCTGGAGCTGTTCGGCACCGCTTGTGCGCTTGCGATGCGCATGTTAGAATGGCCCCCAAGCCGCAGGCCAGCGGGCGCCCACCGGACGCCCCCACTCACGCGCGCACCGTCTCACAGCGCATGCCCCGGCGA
The DNA here is from genome assembly GCA_036376595.1 of Ktedonobacterales bacterium. Lineage (GTDB taxonomy): Bacteria > Chloroflexota > Ktedonobacteria > Ktedonobacterales > JADMIN01 > SMAG-U1939. The sequence goes on from DASVAA010000211.1 coordinate 4,360, forward strand.
TGCCCTAGCCCTCAGCCAACCCAGCGCCGCCAGAGTTGCCGGCGGCCGAGGAGCACCCCATGAGCGAGGTCACGCTACCCCAGACTGGCACCACTCCCCAGGCCACCGGCGACAGCGCGCGTCGCGCCGCCCGCTATGCGCGCTACGTGTTCTGGCTGATGTTCGCGATGAGCATGCTGAATTACCTGGATCGCTGGATCTTTACGGGCCTCAGTCCGTACATCCAGAAGGATCTCAAGTTTACCGACTTTCAAATTGGCCTGCTCAACAGCGCGTTCCTGCTGGTCTACACCATCGTCGCCATGCCGCTGGGCTTCCTGGCCGACCGCATCGCGCGGAAGGTGATCGTCGGCGCAGGGGTGGCACTGTGGAGCATCGCGACCATCTTCACTGGCCTGGTGAGCGGCTTTGGCCCCATGCTCACCGTGCGCTCGGTGCTCGGCATCGGCGAGGGCAGCTACTTCCCGGCCGGCACACCCCTGCTCGCGGCGTTCTTCTCGCCCGCGCGCCGGGCCTCGGTGCTGGCCCGCTGGGGCGTGGGCACGATCATCGGCGCGGCGATTGGCTTTCTGGCGGCGAGTTTCTTCACCCACGGCAGCGACTGGCGTTATGCGTTCTTCTTCACTGGCGTGCCCGGCTTCGCCGCCGCGATGTTAATGCTGCGGCTGCGCGAGAAGAATCGCCACGAGGAAGACCCCACCGCCGATCGGCTTGAAGGCTCCGGCCCTTCTGTCTGGCAGCGGTTCCGCGCGTACCTGCGCGTGCCAACTATCCGCGTGATCATTGGGCTGCACGCGCTCGGCTTCTTTGGCATCACCGCGGTGACGACGTTCCTCACCATCTACCTGCACGATGCGTACGGCAGCTCCTCGATTATCCGCCGCGACGCCTTCGGCAACGTGATCGGCACTTCGCCCGCTCCCTTCCCACACGCTGGCGTTCCCGACGCCCTGGTGCCGATCCTCGGCGGCGGGCTGGTGCTGATCGGTGGCGTCTTCGGCAACCTCTACGGCGGCGCGTGGGCTAACCGGCTGAGCCGGCGCTTCGCGGGCGCGCGCGTGATGACAGGCGGCTTGGGCTTCCTGATCGCCGCGCCCTGTGTCGCAATCGCCATCGGCTCGCGCTTTGCGCTGCAGGCGTTTCCCGCATATCGTGGGGCGAGCGAGGGCACGCAGGTACTCGTCGGAGTCGCGATCCTCGCCATCTTTGGGCTACTGGCGGCGTTCTTCCTCAATGTCTACAACGGCCCTACCACCGCCGCCCTACTCGACGTGATCCCCGCAGCGGAGCGCGCGAGCGCGGGCGGAACGGAGCTAGCGCTGGCGCACCTGCTGGGTGACGTGTGGGCCGCGACGGCGATCGGCGCGCTGGCAGATGGCTTGGTTACATCGTTTGGTAGCGAGTGGATGGGCTTGGGCGCCGCGCTGCTGCTGACCACGCCCCTCGCGCTGGTGCTCTCGGGCATCGTGGGCATCTGGGGCAGTCGCTTCTATGCGCGCGACGTGGCAGCGCTTGGCACGACCGCGGCCGCAATGCTTGGAACGGAGGCCGGCACGACCGCGAGGAACTGAGCTTGCGCTTCCCGGTGTTTCTGCACGGGACGACCTTCATGCACGCGGCCGGCGTTGGGCTGGCGTGCGAGGAGTGCCTGCGGCAGGTGCGCAGGTTCGAGGCCATTGACCATCTGCCGAACGATGTTGCCGCACGGGCAGCAGGCAGCACGGCATGGTAGACAACGCACCTCACACGATCACGGCACCAGGTGAGCGCGCGCGTGGTGTGGAGAGGCGGACACTGACGCCCGGCGACTGACGCCCGGCGACTGACGCCCGGCGACTAAGGAGGGCTGTGCGATCGGGGCATCGTGACCTAGCCGCGTAAACTTGTGGATATGAGGACATTGTTTCTAGCCAGGTGCCCTGACTGAGGCCGGGCGGCGCGCAGGCTCATCGGGCACGAGCAGGCAGGAGCAGCGCATGCAACACCAGCCGTCCTCGGCGCACCCTCCGCAGGAGATGAGCTCTACGCGCCTGGAAGGCTTCAGCGATGGCGTGCTCGCCGTGATCATCACCATCATGGTGCTCGGACTCCGACCCCCATCCGGCACCGGCCTCGCCGCGCTCAAGCCGCTAATCCCGGGGCTGCTAATCTACGTGCTGAGCTTCACGTTCATCGGCATCTACTGGAACAATCACCATCACCTGTTGCGGGCCACCCGCCGGATCAGCGGCAGTGTCATGTGGGCCAACCTCCACCTGCTGTTCTGGCTCTCGCTGACGCCTGTCGTCACTGAGTGGGTGGGCGAGCAGGGCAGGAGCACTCCGCCTGCCGTCGCCTACGGCGCGATTGGCTTCCTGGCGGGGGTTGCCTACTATATCCTGACGCTGACCATCCGCGCGGCGAACAAAGACACCAGCATCAACGAGCTGTTGGGCAGGGATGTCAAGGGCAAGGTGTCGGTGGCGCTCTACGCGCTGGGCATCGCCCTCGCCTTCATCGAGCCGCTGCTCGCGTATGGCGTGTATGCACTGGTCGCGATCATGTGGTTCATCCCTGATCGCCGGCTCGCCAATGCTCGCGATGGACAGGAATGACGCGCTGTGATGGGATGGACGTCACATGCCTCTTAGGCGTGCCGGACATGCCCGGAATGCTGGCAGTCTCAGAAAGTGTCTGAGAGGCGACAGGAGGATGGCTGGCCCGCAAGCGACTCGATGTGATGTGACCTAGTCCGTCGCTGGCTGCACGCGCTCCTCGCGCACCACCACCGTCGGACGCGGCACGGGTACGCCTTCCGGCGTCTTGCCAGCGCCATACTCGGCACGGTAGCGCTTGTAGAGCCGATTGAAGATGTCGCGCAGCTCGGCGCCGGAGAGCTTCTTGCCGCTCTCGAAGTATTCAATCGCTGCCTGCCCCAGCGCCCAGGTGCCCGCTGCCGCGATCACGCCGGAAACCACGTCGCCGCCGAAGGGCACCGCCTTGGCCGCCTCTTCGGCCAGGTAGCGGAAGAAGAGGCCAGTGCCGATGGTGGCGAACAGCTCGCGCGTCGGCTTGCCGCCCAGCGGCTCATTATAGAGCGCGGCGATGCGCATCACCAGGCGAATCTGGTTGCCCAGCAGCACGGGGATGTCGATCAGCGGGATCGGCTCCATGCCGGCAGCCAGGCCGACCAGCGAGGCGGTGCGCACCAACTTGGCGGCCGCGCGGCGGCGATACTCCGGCAGCGCACGACCCAGCGCCAGCGCGGCGTCGGGGCTGGTCTCGATGATCGCCGGGATCAGCTCCTCGCCGATGTTCTCGCCGGTGCGCGACGAGATCGGGATGACGTCGCGCACGTGCAGCCGCGCGGCGGCCTCCGCCGCGGTCTCGTCGGCCTCGCCCTTGAGCAGGTCGCATTTGTTGAGCGCGACGATCAGCGGCTTCTGGTCCAGCTTGAGCTTGCCGATGATGGCAGCGTCCTGCGGGCGGATACCCTGGCTGGCGTCAAGCAGATAGACCACCGCCGATGCATCCTTCACCGCCTCATCCTGCAGGTCGGGCAGGTGCCCTGGAGTGTCGATCAACGTGAAGGGGCCGAAGCCGCCCTGGATATTGGTCTTGGTCGTGCCCGCCTCCGCTGAGACCGCCGAGGCGTACTTGCCGCGCAGCGTGTTGAAGAGCGTGGATTTGCCCGAATTGGCGAGGCCCAGAATGGCGATGTTGTGGTGCAGCTCGCCCTCCACCTGCTGCTGGGCGTCTTTCCAGTTGACGGCATTGACAAACTTGCGCAGGGTGCCCAGATTCGAGGGCAGCTTTGCCAGATTGGAGATCGTGAAGAAATCGCGCGGCCTCGGCGCCCACCGCGCCCGCGAAGAGCCGCTGCCGCCGCTGCCGCCGTTTTGCTTCGCCACGTTCCACGCTCCTCTCTGCGCCTGCGCCGATCGCCGTGTCGCACCGGGCGTCCACCGGACGCCCCTACACCCTCGCCGCGGTTGGCTGCCACGCAGGGCGTCCACCGGACGCAAGCGGGCGTCCACCGGAGGCCCCTACGCATTGCACGTGCCGGTTGTCCCAAGGTACGCTGCGGCTCAGTTATAGCACGCGGGCGCGGCCACCGCAACGCTCGCCCGATAGTGCGCCAAAACGGCGGCACGCAGGACCTATGCCAAGCGCGCGGGTTCCTCCGGCCGCGCCGGCTCCGCCGGGCGCGCGGAGCCTCGCCCCTGTCCCCGCCGCCGCACGAAGGCCCCGAAGGCGGCGAAGGCAAGCGCCGTCGCCCCGGCGAACGCGAAGGCCAACTCCGTGCCGCCGCGCTCGGCCAGTACACCAGCAATCAGCGCGCCCAGCGGACTCGTCCCGGCGAAGATGTAGCTGTAGAGTCCCGCGATGCGCCCCTGAAGGCGTGGCGGTGCCGCGAGCTGCACGATCGCGTTGGTGTTGGAGGTGTAGAGCGTGTAGGCGACACCCGTCGCCAGCAACAGCACAAGCGCGCCGACGACAGTGTGCTGCGGCGCCAGGATCAGCTCGCCCAGCCCAAACGCCGCCGCGCTCAGCAACAGGATGCGCCACGTCGCACGGCCCAGCGAGGCCGAGACCAGCGCGCCGATCAGCGCGCCCAGCCCAAAGCACGCGGTGAGCGCGCCGTACACTTCGGCGCCAGAGCGCAGCGTGTCACTCGCCACCAGCGGCAGCAGCACGCTGAAATTGATGCTCGCCATGCAGATGAAGAGGAACATCGTCAGCGCCAACAGCAGCGTGGGCGACTCGCGCACGTAGCGCAGACCCTCGCCAACACCGCGCAACACCGTCTGCCGCACGCCGCGCTCCATCGGCAGCAGCTCGCTCACGCGCATCATCAGCAGTGCCACAATCACCGCCACGTAGCTCACGGCATCAATGCTGAAACAGATGCCGACACCGAAGGCCGCGATCAGGATGCCGCCGATCCCTGGCCCCAGGATGCGCGTTGCGTTCGCCAGGCTGGAATTGAGCGCGATGGCGTTGGGCAGCTCCTTGCGCCCCACCATCTGGTAGATGAACGCCTGCCGGCTGGGATTGTTGAAGATCAGGACCGTGCCGCGCGCGGCGGCGATGGCGTAGGCCTCCCACACGACGACAGATCCGCTCAGCGTCAGCACGGCGATGGTGCCGCTGCACAGCGCCAGCGCCGCCTGACACACGATTAACGTCACGCGGTGGTCGAGCCGGTCGCTGATCGCGCCGCCGAAGAGGCCGAGCAGCGCGTAGGGGCCGAACTGCCAAAAGGCGAGCAGACCCACCGCGAACGCCGAGTGGGTGAGCTGGAGTACCAGCCAAGCCATCGCGGCGCTCTGCAGCCAGGTGCCGATCTGCGAGAGGAACTGCCCGAAGAAGTAGAGGCGGTAGTTGTGATGGTGGCGCAGGCTGCTGAAGGTGCGCCCGCCGACGATTGCGCCGAGCTTGCCGCCCTGGCCGCCCTCTCCGCGCTGGACGCCGCGCAGCCCAATCCGCATGTCCCGTGTCCTGCCCTCGCCACACACGGCCCACTCGCGCGAGGAGGCATCCGTGCCCACCCACACGGTGCGCCGCAACTGCTCGCTGAACGTTTACGCTAACGAGAGTGTACGGCGTCCGCGAGGGTTGCGGCTAGCGGGCAAGGAGCGACGCGGGCCACCGCGGCTGGCAAGATGTTCGTGCGGTAGGTGGACGGAAGGCTTCGGAGCGCCTGCATGGTGAGGGCACAGGAGGCCCCCTCCCTTGGTGTGAGAGGGGGCCAGGGGTGAGTGAGGCGCGGCTAGCTGGCGGGATTCTTGAAGGTGCCGATGAGCACTGTCGCGCCGTTCACCACGAAATTGACGCCGTGGCTATCCACCGCGGCGTTGATCGCGTTGGCCAACTGGTTGTACGTCATGCCCTGCGGGCCGATGTTGGCCACATCCAGCGCGTAGAGCGTGAAGATGTAGTGGTGCAGCTGTCCGTCTTGCGGCGGGCACGGTCCCCCGTAGCCGAGGAGGCCGAAGTCATTCATCCCCGGAGTAGACGCGGCGATCGTGGCGGCATCTAGCTCGGTGGCGGTGCCGGGGATGTTGTAGATCACCCAGTGATGAAAGCCGCCGCCCACGGGCGCATCGTAATCCGCTATCGTGAGCGCGTAGCTCAGCGTGGGGAAGCCGGTAAAGCCCGACTGGCCATTCTTCCACTTAAGCGTGGGCGGGATATTCTGGCCCTGGCCATTGGCGCCCACACATCCCGGTTGGTTAAAGGCGGCGGATGCGGGCAGCGGACCATTGGCTTCAAAGTCCGGACTGGTCAGGGTAAAGACCGGCGTATGCGCCGCGGGCCGCAGCGCATGCAAACGGGAAGCGACCGTCACGTTCTTGCTCGCCGAGACGGCCGCGGCGTGCCCCGTAGGGGAGAGGTGCGGCGCGAGCGTTATGGCGCCGGTCGCGACAATCGCCAGGGCGAGCAGCGCCCAGCGCAGGGATTTCGGGGCATGCAAAGGCCGTGTGTTAGGGTGCCACATCACATGATCCTTTCACTGCTCTAACGATCAATCCGATCGTTTCTGAGGGGGCCAATGTCGAGGCGCGCCACCTGACCCGCCGCGCCCGGCGCGGGTGCGTGCCTCGCACGCCGTCTGACCCTCAACTCACCCGAAAGATACGCCGCCAGGTAACGCGGCGAGCGCGACAGCACACAGACGCTCGCGGCGTCCAACGTGGTCGGGCCTCACCCCTGGTCGCCTGTCACGTCAAGAGAGGCGGCCCTCCTGTCCCCTCACCACGTTGGCGCTCCAAAGCGCCCTGTCCACCCACCTCGACCTGGAACCCGCCGGTCCAGGATTAGCCGCGGGGCGTCAGCCGGCCCCTTCACCTGATGGCCCCCTGCCCCGCACACAGTTCCCGCGGCCATTCCCGCCGGCCGGCATGTAGGGTATCACATCCAGCAGCGCAACAATCATGCACCGGTGGCGCGGTCGTCCCCACTCGCGCGCCGTCGTGCCGGCCGCTCCGTTCCAGCCGTGCGGTCCTTCGGCGGGATGTACCAGCAGTGCTTGCACCTGACCGCCGGCGGCGGCTCGTAGGCGGGCGTCTCCTCGGCGGCATGCGCACCGTTGCCGTTGGCAAGCTCAGCGGCGATCGGGACCGAGTAGAGCTTGCGGTCGTCGGAGGTCAGGCACTTGCCGGTCGCCAGCTCGAACTGCCAGCCGTGCATGGTGCAGGTGAGGACGCCGTTCTCGACGTGACCGAAGCGCGCCAGATCAGCCTTGAGGTGCGGGCAGCGGCGCTGGATGCGGTAGCCCTCCAGCTCCATAAGCTGCTGGTCGGCGCTGCGCTCGGCGTAGTAGCCCTCGGCGTACTCCAGCCGCTCCGGCGTCAGGCACTTGAAGAAGTTATAGACGTACTCGTTGTAGGCACCGTTGCGCTCGGCCTCGAAGCGGCACGAGAGGAATAGCTCGTTGATCCAGTCCTCGACGTGGCGCAGGATCAGCGACTCGATCAGCGCCGGATCGAAGCGGAACCGATACTCCCACTCCTGGCCCTCCCAGGCGTAGACGCTGCGGTTCTGGTAGTCGAGCACCACGCCCTCGTCGTCGCCGAGCTGCATCAGCACGCGCCCGTTGATGCCCACACAGGTCACGTCGCCGATCGCCAGCAGCGGCTCGAACCAGTCTTTGAGCGCCGGAAGAATCTCCACCTGCCCCCGCGGCCAGCTCGCCTTCTCGGCGTCGATCAGGTGCTGCTTGCGCGCCTTGTA
>DASVAA010000212.1:0-3327 GCA_036376595.1 Ktedonobacterales bacterium
TGATCAGCACGCCCACGCCGCGCTCGCCGAGCTGGCCGATCACGCGCGCCGGGCGGATGTCTGCCAGGCGCACGCCGGCAATGCGCTGCCCCAGCGCCACCACAATCGCCGCGAAGGGGAAGCTCGGCAGTCCAGTATAACGCTTGAAGAGCGCCTTGATGTCGGTCAGCAGATCAGCGAAACCGCTCTCGATCACCACGCAGTGTAGCTCAGGATAACGCGCGGCGGCGAGCACGGCGCTGATCGCCCCTAGCGAGTAGCCCATGATGCCCAGGTGCTCTAGCTCCACGTCGCCGCGCGCCCGCAGATACGTGATCGCCGCGCCGATCTCCTCCGCCTCGCGCGCGCCGTAGGTCACGAGGTCGCCCTCGCTCTCGCCGTGGCCGCAGAAGTCAAACATCAGCGCGCCGTAGCCGCCGCGCGCATGAAGCTGCGCCATTTGGCGGATCCACTGGCCGCGGTTGTCGTGGATGCCGTGGCAGCAGATCAGCGTGCAGCCGTTGGCGGCCGGCAGATACCATGCGGCGAGGTTGCCACTTGGCCCGGCGATCGTCACCTCTTCGACGACCACGCCGCATTCGTCTGGGCGGTGTTCGAGTGGGCGGCGCACCGGAGTGAGCAGCCGGCGTGTCTGGCGCCGGGCCAGCATGCCGAACGTGGCGCCGGCTGCCATGATGCTGGCTCCCGCCGCCGCCACCACCGCTGCGACCTCCATGTGTCTGTCGATCCCTTCTGAAGCGCTGCCGCTAGTGGTGGACATTCTTGAACGTGTCGGGATAGGTCGAGATGCCGTGGAGATCCTTCAGCGGCCAGAAGACGAGCGACGCCTGCCCCACGATGTCGCTGCGTGGGATGGTGCCGAACGAGCGCGAATCGGAGCTGGAGAGCCGGCTGTCGTTGAGCACGTAGTAGTCCGTCGGGCCGAGCTTGAAGGTGCCGATGCCCTGGGAGTTGGGGTTGACCCCCGGCGTGATGGTCGCGTAGGCCGACTCGTTGAGGACCACGCCGTCCACGCTCACCGTCGCGGGTGAGATAGCGACCGTATCGCCGGGGATGCCGATCACGCGGCCGGCGAGCACCTGGTTCAGGTTCGCGGGGTTGTGATACACCACCACGTCGCCGCGCGACGGGCTGCCGAAGGCATAGGCCCACTTGTAGACGACCACGATCTGGCCCGGCTTGAGCTGCGGACTCATGCTGTTATCGGCGACGGTGAACGAGCCGATGCCGAATTGCGCGATCACGAAGACGATGGCGATGAAGATCAGGGTCTCGACGATCTCGCGCATCACGTGCGCGCGTTTCTGCGCGGCCGCCTGTCGCGGCGGCGCCCCTTGTTGCAGCACAGCTCGTACCTCGCTCCCGCCCTGGTTCGCTCACCCGCTTGATCGTCTGTTCATCCGTGGCGCCGCCATCCGGCCCGCTCAGTGCCTGGCGACGCTTGAGAAGACCCCGGAGTAGTCGCGCAGCCACTGGATCGAATCGAGCGGCCAGACGATGGCATCCGCCTTGCCGACCATGCTCTGGCGGGCGATGGGGCCGAAGCAGCGTGAATCCACGCTGTCGGTCCGGTTGTCACCCATCACCCAGTACTCACCCTTGCCCAGGACGATCGGCGCGGTGGCCTCGCTGCATGTGCCCGCGGTCTCGTCTCCGGCGATGGGCGAGCTGCCGTAGCCGGCGATATATGGCTCCTTCAGCGCGACCCCGTTGACCAGCACCGAGGATGGCGTGACCTGTATCGTATCACCGGGCACGGCGATAATGCGCTTGACGTAGTACAGATTCGGGTCGTCGGAGGTCGGGGGATGGAAGACGACCACATCACCATGCGCGGGGCTGCCGAAATCGTAGGCCAGCAGGTTCACCAGCACGCGCTCGCAGTGCGCGGGATGCGGCGCGTCGCAGTCGCTGACCAGGCCGGGCTGCATGCTGGGGCCATCCACCTGATACGGCTGCACCGAGAAGTGGACGGCGAAGAAGATCAGCAGGGTGAGGACGATCGTCTCGATGATCTCGCGCGTCAGGGTCCGCCGGGCGGATTTCACCGCGACTGGGCGCCGCTGGCCCACAAAGCCCGATTGGCTCACCCTCTGCTCCTCCGCCGCTCGCGTGACTCGCGGACGGCATCCTACGCGCCGATACGACATGGCCGCATAGTGGCGCACGATGCGCACGAATGGGCGCCCGCGCCGCGACCGCCGCCATTATAGCACAGCAACGCCCCTCGCTTCGGCGCGTATGATAGCATGGGGTGGGAATGTGGATGAGGGCGTGGGCCGTGGACGGCGATGGCGCCGCAAACGCGAGAGAGCGCGGGCGCGGCGGCGCAGGAGAGGATCCGGTCATGCCCTGCCTGATTGCGCTGCTGGTCTGGCTCGCGAGTGCCATTGGTCTCGGCTGGGTTCTCGCGCGCGCCGCCGCGCTCGCCGACCGCCGCGCCCCGCATCCACCGCCGCGTCCACCCGCTCCCGGTGCTCGATCCGACGAGTGTTAGCCATGGACACCGCACTCTCCGCTATGCTCTGTTGCGGCGCCATTGCCTGCGCAGCGACCCGATTTCCCCATCGCGCGATTGCCACAAGAGAACACCTCGCACGAAGGAGTGCCTGACCCCATGCCCGTCATCGAGCACGCCATCCCCCGCCCGCTCGTCCTGATCGTGATGGACGGCTACGGCATCAACCCACGCAGTGAGGCCAATGCCGTCGCGCTGGCCCACAAGCCCAACCTGGACCGCATCGCGCGCGACTGGCCGCACACGCAGCTCGCCACCTCCGGCCCGGCAGTTGGACTGCCGGAGGGGCAGATGGGCAACTCCGAGGTCGGGCACCTCAACATCGGCGCCGGCAAGCGAGTCTTGCAGGAGTACACGCGTGTCACGGCGGCGATTGTGGACGGCACATTCTTTACCAATCCAGCGCTGCTGGGGGCCATTGGGCACGTCAAGCGCAACAACAGCCAGCTCCACTTCTGCGGCCTGATCGGTCCCGGCGGCGTCCACGCGCACCAGAGCCATCTCGTCGCGCTGCTGCGGCTCGCCGCCGCGCATGAGGTCAAGCGTGTCTACATCCACGCCTTCACCGACGGCCGCGACACCTCGCCTACCGGCGCCGTCGAGTACATGCGCGAGCTGCTAGCCCAGGCGGCTGAGATCGGTGGCGAGCATGCGGCGCGCGTGGCGACGGTCTCAGGCCGCTACTACGCGATGGACCGCGACAACCGCTGGGAGCGCATCGCGCGCGTCTATTGGGCGATGACGAAGGGCGAGGGCCGGCCGGCGGAGAATCCCATCCAGGCGATCGCCGAGAGTTACGAGCGCAACGT
>DASVAA010000213.1:0-16326 GCA_036376595.1 Ktedonobacterales bacterium
GAGCCGGACGCGAAGCTGGGGCTGACGCACCTGCTCTCGGACATGGTGTTCCAGGGGACGACCACGCGCACCGTGCGCCAGCTCACCGAAGACTTCGAACAGATCGGCGCGCGCAAGGGCGGCGAGACGGGCAACGAGTTCGCCCGTTACTCAGCGCAGATCGTCGGCACGCGGCTCGACCGTGCGCTGGAGCTGATGGCCGACGTGGTGCGCAACCCCACCTTCCCCGCCGACGAGTTCGAGCAGATGCGCAGCGTGCAATTGCAGGAGATCCGCCGCCGCGACGACGAGCCAATGCGCCGCATCTTCGACCTCGTGCGCGAGAAGTTCTACGCCGGCACCACCCTCGCCCGCCGCGGCCTGGGGACCAAAGAGACCGTCGAGAGCCTGACGCCCGACGACCTGCGCGCGTTATGGCAGGCACGCTACCAGCCCGCCGGCAGCCTGATCGCCATCGCCGGCCACTTCGCGTGGGACCACGTGCTCGAACAGATGGGCGCGCTCTTCGGCGACTGGCAGGGCGCGGCGCCGCCGCTGCCCGCCGACCAGCCGAATCCAGAGCCGGCGGTCAACATCGAGATCCACGAGGGGAACCAGGAGCATATCGGCATGGCGTTCCCCTTCCCCAAATACGGCGACCCCGACTACTACGCCGCCTACGTGGTGAGCGAGATCTTCGGCGGCGGCATGACTTCGCGGCTGTTCCGCGAGGTGCGCGAGAAGCGGGGGCTGGTCTACTCGGTGGCCTCGATCTTCGCACCCAACGGCGTCTTTGGGGCCGAGTTCCTCTATGCCGGCACCACGCCGGAGAAGTCGCACGAGACGGTGCGCGTGATGCTGGACGAGATGCGCAAGCTAGGCGCCGAGGGCGTGACCGACGACGAGCTAGCGCGCGCCAAGGTGCAGCTCAAGAGCGAGCTGGTGATGCGCGGCGAGAGCGCGTCGGCGCGCATGTCGGCGCTGGCGCGGGCATGGTGGTTCGAGCGGCGCCTGATCACCATTCAGGAGCTCAAAGAGGCGATCGACGGCGTCACACGCGACGACATCATGCGCCTGCTGCGGCGCTACCCGCCCACCGACCGCATGACCATCGCCGCCATCGGCCCGCGCACCGAGGCCGAGCTTATTGGTGCGGCACAAACAGAATAATCAGCGCGATCACCAGCGCGTAGATGGCGATCGATTCGGCGAAGACGATGCCGATAATCATGATGGTGCGGACCGTCGAAGCGGCTTCGGGGTTGCGGCCGATCACGCTTGCCGCCAGGCCGCCGATCAGCCCGATGCCGATGCCTGGCCCGACCGCGCCCAGGCCCATGACCAGCGCCGCGGCCTGTGATGTCACGTCCACTGCTCTCTGCTCCTCTCAGCTATTCGCCGTGTGGTGATGGTGGCGGCGCCTCGACGATCTGGCGCAGCACGCGCAGGTAGCCATCCCATGCCGCGCGGCCCCGCGCGCTGAGCGAAACCCAGGTGCGCGGGCGCTTGCCCTCGAAGACCTTCTCGATTGTCACGTAGCCCAGCGCCTCCAGCGCGCTCAGGTGCTGCGAGAGATTCGAGTCCTTCAACTCCAGGTGGTCGCGCAGGAAGGCGAAGTCCACCTTCGCCGCGTGCGCCAGCAGCGCCAGCAGTGAGAGCCGTACCGGCTGATGGATCGCCTCGTTCAGCTCCAGCCGCGGATGGTGGCGCTCCGGCTCGGCCGACTGATCATCGTGCGGCGTGGGCATGGCGCGTACCCTCCGTCGCCGTTGCGGTCAGGGTCATTTTTCGCAGTCGGCCGCGCTGGCGCAGCCCGGCGATCCAGAGTGGCAGCGCCCCCAGCAGGCCGATTAACGTCAGCCACAGCGGCGGATACGGTCCGACGAAGACGATCCACGCGCCCACGCCCAGCCCGACCAGCGCCACGTAGTACCACGACCACCAGAAGATCACGCGGTTGGTGAGAGTGCGGCGCAGCCGGATGGGCAGCCGGCGCGCGTACCACAGCCGCCAGCCGGCGGCCGCGGCGTTGACCGCGCACATGAAGGCCACGCCCGGCCACACGGGACCGAGACGCCGGCTCAGCTCGAAGCCCAGCATATCGAGCAGGAAGATCGTCCCCCAGACGAGCAGCACCGCCCCGTTGTCTACGCTGTTGCGCGCCGAGGCAACGCGCTCGCGCTCGACCTCGCGCAGCGCCGCGGCCGCGGCTTCCCGTGTCGTCTCCATGTCAGCACGCTCCTCTCCTGCGTTGCGGCTTCACTCACGCCGATACACTTTATTCATGCTAAAGTGATAGCGTGCGCGGTGATCCCGCGTCAAGGGGACCGCCAGGGTGAGATGTCGTAGAGCAACAGACCGTGACGTCCGCGCCAGCCGTGCCGCCGCCAGCAGCATGTTATGTTCGGCGCCCGCCGCGAATGGCTGAGCTGCTCGCCCTTGCAGTAGACAACCAGCATTTGCGCCAGGCGGTACCGATGTCCTACCTTGCTGTACCTTGTCGAACGATGGCTGTACGCTAGTCGCATGGCTTGGCAGGATGGTTTTGGGGAGGCCCGATGGGATACGGCTGAGCGCGAGCGTGCGGTTGGGAGGGGCCGTCCACCAGGAGGAGGTGTTGGCGATGGCGGACCAGCAAGGGGCAGGCGGCGGCAGCCTCGTCGGGCAATCGCTGGGCGACTACCTACTGCGCGGTGTGCTGGGCGTCGGCGGCATGGCCGAGGTCTATCGGGCGATGGACCTGACGCTGGAGCGCGAGGTGGCGATCAAGGTCCTGCCAGTCGCGTTCGCCGCGGACCCCGGCTACGTGCAGCGCTTCCGCGACGAGGCGAAGCAGGTGGCGGCGCTCAATCATCCCCACATCGTGCCGATCTACGCCTTCGGCGAGGAGCGCGGCTACTTCTACCACGTGATGCCGATGCTGCACGGCTCGCTGCGCGACCGGCTGCTCAAAGACGGCAAGCTCGCGCCCGACGAGGCAGTGCGGCTGGTGCGCCAGATTGCCTCGGCGCTGGAGGCGGCGCACGCGCTGGGACTGGTGCATCGCGACGTCAAGCCCGAAAACATCCTGCTCGACGCCGAGGATAACGCGCTGCTCACCGACTTCGGCATCGCGCGCGAGATGGCCGCGCTGCGCCAAGCGGGAGTCGCGCGCACGCTGGCGCGCACCGGCATGCCCGTCGGCACGCCGGAGTATATGGCGCCGGAGCAGCTTCGCGCTGAGCCATGCGACCAGCGGGCCGACATCTACGGTCTGGGCGCGGTGCTTTACGAGCTGCTGACCGGGGTCGCGCCGCACGAAGCCGCCTCGCCCTTCGAGGTCGCCGCGCTGGTGCTCTCGACGCCCATCCTGCCGCCCTCGCAGCGCAATCCGCGGGTCTGGCCGGCGCTCGAACAGACGATGCAGAAGGCGCTGGCTCTGGACGCCGCCGATCGCTACCCCGACATGCAGAGCTTCGCCGCCGCGCTGGAGCTGGCGCTGCACCGTACCGGCGCGCTGTGGACCGCCAGCACGTTGCCGCCGGTGGCGGGCAACCGGGCCACACGCGTGCTGCCCCTGGGTCTGGGGCTGGCTGCCGCGGCAAAGCGCCCGCGCACGGTAATCGCGGCGGCGTTGGCGCTGGTGCTCGTCGCCGGGCTGGGGACGACCCTCCTCCTGCTGCATGCCGCCGGAGGGGGCAAGCCCTCGGTCTCCGGCGGAAGTCCGCCGGAGTCGCTGCCCGCGGCAACGGTGACCGCCACCTTGACCGCCACGCCCAAGCCGACCGCCACCACGCCAGCACCGCCCCCCGCGCCGCCGCCGACCGCGACGCCGGTGCCCAGTGGGCCGCTCAGCTTCGCGCCGGCGCCGTTGGTCCTGCAACAGCAAGGGCCAACCTGCACCGCGACGCAGACGATCGACAACGCGGGGACAAGCACGCTGGGGTGGTACTGGACGAATGCGCCGAGCGGCTTCCAGTATAGCGTCGACGGCCGCAAGGCGACGAGTTGGCCCTCCGATTTCTCAGGCATCAAGCCGGGGGACCAGGACACGCTGAAGGTGACGGGTCCATGCGACGCCATGACCAAGGCGATAGGGGTCAATGACACGCAGGGCAATGCCTATACCTTCACGATGGAAGTGTCCTAGGCCGACGGCGCGGGCAGTCGTAGCACGGGGCGACCTCGAAGCCGCCGCCCGGTGCGATGCGAACGGTGAAGAGCGCGTCGAAGCCCTCGGCGTAGGTGGGCGGCGTGAGACGCTTGGCGGTGGCGTAGATCGCGACCACTGGCACGTGCTCGCGGCCCGTACGCACGGCGTTGCGCGCGCGGCTGGCGGCGATATCGGGCGCGAAGAAGTAGCCGATGACCCGCGCGCCGTAGTCGTGGCCGATGCGGATCAGCGCCTCACGCTCGGCGGGCGAGGGATTGGTGTTATCCACCACGACGGAGCGGCCGGCGGCCAGCGCGGCGGCGACGAGCCGCTGCTGGCGCTGCTCTTTGTTGCGCGCGCTGCCCATGCGGTCTTTGCTGACGTAGTCGTGGGACACGCCGAAATGCTCGCGGGCGAAGGTGCTCTTGCCCGCGGCTTGCAGGCCCATGAGGATCACCAATTCCATATCCATACCGGCGATGATAGCACGATGGGCGGATCACGCCGCGCCATTCACGTGCCGGACCACGCCATGGGGGCGGGCAGCGGACCCCAGCACCCGCGGCGGGCCCGCGCAATTGACTTCCGGGCGCCACGGGTATACGCTCTGCTCGCCAAAAGCAACCGGGAACATCCAGCGGGAGGGTGCGGCACATGGATCGGTGGGAGTACAAGAAGCTGTACGGAATTGATGAGGAGAAGTTGAACGCCCTCGGCGAGCAGGGGTGGGAGGTGGCCGGCGCTGCCTCTGAGGTCCAGGGGTACAGCAGCGGGAATGTGCTGAGCGGAATTTCAACGAAGATTACAGTCATTCTCAAGCGCCGTAAGCCATGAGCCGCACGCTCTGATCGCCGGGCAGGCATCCTGCCGTTGCGCGTACAACGCGGCATCCGCCACGGCCCGCTGCTTGCGCCGCTCCCCCGCGCGGGCACTATGCTCTCCTCGATCTGCGTGAGAGCGCGGCGTATCCGCGTGCCGGAAGGAGCAAGCGCGTGTCCCAATCGCCATCGCAACCGAGGCCGCCACGCAGCGTGAAGCTTGGCATCATGCCGCCGATGGGCGAGGGCACGCACCACGGCAAGACGGCGCGCTACAAGGATTACCAGGCGATGGCCCAGCTCGCCGAGCGGCTGGGCTTCGACTCCTTCTGGCTGGCGGACCACCTGCTCTATCGCTTCGCCGCGTCGGGCGAGTCGGGCGCGTGGGAGGCGTTCACGTTCCTCAGCGCGGTGGCCGCGACCACCACACGCATCCACATTGGTCCACTGGTGGCGGCGACCTCGTTCCGCAATCCGGCGCTGCTGGCGAAGATGGCCGACAGCCTGGACGAGATTAGCAACAGCCGGCTGATCCTGGGACTGGGCGCGGGCTGGCACGAGCCGGAGTATACAGCCTTTGGCTATCCCTTCGACCGGCGCTACAGCCGCTTCGCCGAGGCGCTCCAGATTATCGTACCGCTGCTGCATGGCGAGCGGGTGACGCACCAGGGGCTGTTTTACGCGGTGCAGGACGCCGTGCTGCGGCCGCGCGGACCTTCCCGCAAGGGTCCGCCGATCTGGATCGGGGCCAGCGGGCCCCGGATGCTGGAGCTGGCGGCGCGCGACGCCGACGGCTACAACACCGTCTGGTACTCCGACACACAGAATGGGCCGCGGAAGATGAAGGCGCGCTTTGATGCTTTCGATGCCGCCTGCGTGAAGGTCGGGCGCGATCCGGGGACGGTGGAGCACTCGGCGGGGGTCGAGGTGCGCATGCTGGAGGGCGGCGAGCACGCCGAGAAGCCGGAGGACGCCGCGATTGAGGGCACGGCGGAGCAGGTGGCGGAGGGGCTACGCCAGTTCGTGGCCGCCGGCGCGCAGCACCTGATCGCGATCGTCGAGCCGGCGGGACTGTTGGGCATCGAGCGCTTCGGCCGCGTGCGCGAGATCCTGGCGCGCGAGGGACTGGCGGTGTAGGTGCTTGTTCAGACCTTGGGGTTGATGAAGAAGAGCACCGACATTCCCAGGCCGACAGCGATCACGAACCAGCGCACCGCCTGGGGCGGCAGCCGGCGGGCGAGCGTGGCGCCGCCGTAGCCGCCGATGATCGCGCCCAGCGTCATCACGATGGCCTGCGGCCAGAAGACGGCGCGGGCGACGATGAAGGTGACCACTGCGACACCATTGATGCACGCGGCGAGCACCGTCTTGACAGCGTTCATGCGGTGCATGTTCTCCATGCCCATCAGCGAGAGCGAGGCGAGCATCAGGATGCCGATGCCGCCGCCGAAGTAGCCGCCGTAGACGGCGATCACGAATTGCAGGACCGCGACGATTACGGCGAGGGCGCGCGAGGAAGCGCGCGACGTGCCCAGGCGCCGGCGCAGTGCCAGGGCGATGCGGCCGCCGAAAGCGAAGAGCAGGGTAGCGAAGAGCAGCAGGAAGGGGATCAGCCGAGTGAAGGTGGATTGCGGCGTGTGCAGCAAGAGATAGGCGCCCACCACGCCGCCGGCCAGGCTGATGACCGCCAACACCAGCAAGTCGCGGCGGCCGGCAAGCTCTTTGCGATAGCCGCCGATGCTGGCGACGATCCCCGGCCACAGCGCGACGGTATTGGTGGCATTGGCCTGCACGGGCGGCACACCGCTCAGGATCAGCGTGGGGAAGGTGAGGAAGCTGCCGCCACCGGCGACGGAGTTGATCGCCCCGGCGAGCAGCGCGACGGCGGCGAGCACGATGGCCTGGAGCAGCGTCATGCCGGCAGCACCCCCGCGGCACGCAGCGAGGCGGCGATCTCAGTGATGTGGTCGCGCATCGCCTGACGCGCGGCCTCAGCGTCGCTCGCGCGTAGCGCCGCCAGGATACGCAGATGCCCCTCCAGCGATCGGCGCGGGCGATCCGGTGTGCGCAGCGAGCGCAGTCGCGATTCGAGCAGCAGGTCGTTGATGGTCTGGATGAGCCGCGGGATCACGCGGTTGTGGGTGGCCTCGGCCAGCGCGAGGTGGAACGCGCTATCCTCCTCGACAGCCAGCTCCCCCTGCTCGACGCGCTCGGTCTGGCGCGCGATAATCGCCTCGATGGCGGCGAGGTCGGCGGCGGTGCGGCGCTGGGCGGCGAGCCAGCAGACCCCTGGCTCGAAGTCGAAGCGCGCGTCGAGCAGCTCGTCTTGCGGCGCGCGCGTGTGTTCGATGACGCTCACCAGCGGGGCGACGATGTGCTCGAGCGAGGGCAGCGAGACGTAGTTGCCGCCGCCCTGGCGCGCCTCGACCAGTCCCCACAGTGGAAGCACCCGCAGCGCCTCGCGCACGGTCGCCCGGCTGACGCCGAACCGCTCAGCCAGTTCGCGCTCCGGGGGCAGCGTGTCGCCCTGCCGCACCTTGCCCACGACGATGAGCTCGCGCAGCGACTCGGCAACCTGCTGATGCAAGGCGCGACGCGTGACCGGTTGGATGTCCACGAGCGCCACCGGCGCGGGATTCGTGGACGGGGCCGGCGGCTTGCTGGTGACCGGAGACGTGCGTTCGCGGTCGGTGCGCACGTCAAGCCGGCCGACGCGACGCCCGTAGTTGAATCCATGCGCAGGATCGTCCGCGTCCAGGCGCACAATCCATTGTTCCTCGGCGACGCCGAGCAACTCCACACGATCCACGACCTCGACCACAGAGAAGTCAAAGGCGGCCGCGCCATATTCCTGCCACGCCCGCTGCAGCGCGGCGTTATGATGTGTGCCGCGCGCCAAGTGGAAGCGGTGCGCACGGAATCGCACACGCACGTTCAGCGTGCTACCAACGTAGACAAGCCCAGACGGCACGCAGCGGATCACATACACGACCGCCGCGCCCAAAGCATCGGCTGCCACAAGGCACCTCGCATGGCTATCTCATGTTATGCACTATGTGCGCGTGCAGGAAGAAGGCGACGCCCCCGCCGCGGCGCGGCAGCGGCCGTGGTGGAGACCGAGCCGCCAATTACCCCAGATGCGGAGCAACCAGCACAGGATAAGGGAGGGGGGACCTGCGTTCACTCTAGCACGAACCGGCCGTCACCGCCATCGTGCATCAAATGAGATAGCCGTTCCCAGCCACGTTAAGAGCCGTGCCAACCACTTATGTTACTATAGACTACGAGCACGGGTATATCATGGAGCATCTGCGGAGAGGGTGCCCACAGGTTGAAGGAACGGAAATGGCCGGGCGAAGGTACCTGTAGCACAGCGACAGGGCGCTGATGGCGAGAGCAGCAAAGACGCTGCTGGCGCCTGAGCGCGAAAGGCAGGTATTGGGTGATCAAGCGGATTGAGGTCAACTACCGCGGCATCTTTCAGAAGACGCTGGGCAAGAAGATCGGCAGCGACATCGCCATCATCGCCTCGCACATGGGCGGCGTGGGCTTCTCGAACGGCCGCTACAGCGACGCGCCGGAACGCAATGGCATCCCCTGCAAGTATTTCGCTTACGTCTCGCCCGACCTCTCCGAAGAGGAGCTGGAGGCGGAGTGCGGCGCCAACCTCGACATTGACCAGTGCGACCTCTCGGTCGTCGTGGATGACACGATGGTCAAGGGCGTCGAGCCGTGGGGCTGGCACGGTGTGCGGCCGATTAACGAGAAGCTGGGCCCCGGCGGTATCCTGCTCGTCGTCTCGCGCAAGAGTCACGACGAGCTTTTGCGTTTCATCGGCAAGAAGCCGTACGACTACCGGCTGGCGATTGTCGAGGGCGACGCCAGCATGGCCGGGCTGTGGGTCTTCAAAGACGACCTGACGCATGAGCGCGTGCTCGGCGCCATCGCCGGACTCGATCCGGGAATCATCACCATCGAGGCCGTCGAGAGCCATCTGCTCGCCAAGACGGGCGATCCACGCCGCGCCGCGGCGGCGCGGCGGGCATATGAGGAGATCGGCGCACACACGCGGGTGGTGACGCCCGACGAGGGGATCGTGTGGGAGCACGACATCCCCGTGCTGCCGGCCTGGCACGACTTCCCGGAAGGTGTGGTCGTACCGGCGGTGGCGCGCGGCTTCCAGCTGGGGCCGCGGGGCCAATCGCGCAATGCGAGCTTCAAGCGCGGCACGACCAAGACCCAGCGCCCAGTGGTGCGCTTCGACCTCTGCACCAAGTGCACCCTGTGCTGGCTCGAATGCCCCGACGAGTGCTTCGATCCGACCCCCGACGGCTACTACGACGTGGCGTACGAGTACTGCGTCGGCTGCGGCAAGTGCGCCGAGATCTGTCCGGTGCAAGAGTGCATCGTGATGGTAGATGAGCTGGCCTTCGGCGACAACGCCAGCCCATGGGAGCAGTGGAAGGCAGATCCGAGCGGGTACGAGGACTGGGCCGAAGAGAAGAAGGGCAGCCAGCGTGTCTCATATCCATTCGTGACGGGCACCGGCGTCGAGGTCGAGCAGCGCGAGCGCGTTCCCGCCGGCAAGATCATCCCGGTCAAGAAGGGGTTGCGACGATGACACTCGCCACAAAGGCCAGCACGTTCAGCCCGATCTACGACAAAGAAGACTTGCTCACCGGCTGCCAGGCCGTGGCGCAGGCCGTGCGCCTGGCGGACGTCGACGTGATCGCGGCCTATCCGATCCGCCCCTACACCGAGGTGATGGACGCGATCTCGAAGATCATTGCCGACGGCCAGCTCGACGCCGAATACATGATCGCCGACAGCGAACACTCGCAGTTCGAGATCGTCAAGCACGCCAGCTCAGTCGGCGCGCGCGCTTTCGCTGGCAGCAGCGGCACCGGCTGGTGCTACGCCTATGAGGCGCTGGTGGTGACGGCGACCGACCGGCTGCCGGTGGTGGCGATTGTGGGCAATCGCGCGCTGGACGATCCGGGCGCGTTCGGCGTCGAGCACAACGACGCGATGGCTGTGCGCGACATGGGCTGGCTGCTATGCTGGGTAACGACCGCCCAGGAGGCGCTGGAGCACGTGCTGCTGGGCTACCGCGTCGCCGAGGATGCGCGGGTGCGCATGCCGATGGCGCTGGCGCTGGACGGCGGCTTCCTGACGCACTCGCAGCACATGGTCAGGATCCCCTCGCAGGAGGCGGTGCGGCGCTACCTGCCGGCGTACGACCTCGGCGAGCGGCGCATGCACCCCGACAATCCAATCTCGATCGCGCCGCAGGTCAACGAAGACTGGGTGATGGAGCTGCGGCGGCAGAACTGGGGGGCGGCGCAGCGCGCCCGCGGCGTGATCGCCGAAGCCTACCAGGAGCTCAACGCGGTCTTCGGCACACACTACACCTCGCCCTACTTCGACGAGTTCATGACCGATGACGCCGACGCGGTGCTGATCGGCCTGGGCACGGTCGCCATGCCGGGCCGCACGGCGGTGCGGCGCATGCGCGAGCAGGGGCACAAGGTCGGCTACGTAAACCTGCGCTGGTTCCGGCCCTTCCCCACGCAAGAGCTGCGCGCGTGCCTGCGGCGCTTCAAGGCGGTGGGCGTGATCGACCGCGATTTTGCACACGGCTCGCCCGACGACGGCGGCATCCTGCTGCACGAGATCCGGTCGTGTTTGTATCCGGCGCGCTTCGTAGGGGCGTCCGGTGGACGCCCGCCGGTGGTGCTCAACTTCATCGCCGGGCTGGGTGGCCGCGACGTCTCGATTGCGAACTGCCAGCGCATGCTGGAGCTGAGCCTCGCGGCGATCGGCAACGAGGACGCCGGTGGCTCAGTGACCTGGATCGGCGTGCGCGAGTAGGGGCGTCCACCGGACGCCCGGGCGCGTCCGGTGGACGCCCGCGGCGTGCCGGCCAGAAGGGAGCGATCACATCATGGCCATGGTTCAAACGGTCCCTGTTGAGACGATCCGCAATGTCCACAAGGTGCCGCTGGAGGAGCTGTATACGTCGGGACACCGGACCTGCCAGGGCTGCGAATCGGCGACGGTGATGCGCGGCTTCGTCAAGGTCGCCGGCCCGCGCACGGTGGTAACTGGCTCGACGGGCTGCATGTACGTGGCGAACACGGCGTACATGACGACACCGTGGATCGTGCCGTGGATGCATACCCAGCTCGGCGCTGGCGGCTCCTCGGCGGTTGGTATGTCCGCCGGGCTGCGCGCGCTGATGCGCAAGGGCAAGATTCCCGCCGAGAAGATCAACGTGATCTCGTTCTGCGGCGACATCGGCGGCGCCGACATGGGGCTCTCCGGCATCTCGTCGGCGCTGCAATCAGACTACGACCTGCTGATCATCCTGTACGACAACGAGTCGGCGGCCAACACCGACATCCAGGCAACGGGGATGACGACCTACGGCGCGCAGACGACGTTTACGCCGCCAGGCAGCAAGTATCGCATCATGCAGCGCCGCTGGAAGAAGAACGTCGCCGGCATGCTCGCCGTGGGCCATCCCACCTGCCGCTACGTGGCGACGGCCTGCGCGACGTATCCGCCGCTGGACTATCTCAACAAGGTCAAACGCGCGCTCAGCATCGGCGGCCCGACCTTCATCCACAGCTTCGATCCCTGCCCCAAGGGCTGGGATTACCACCCGCGCTACTCGCACGACATCGGCGAGCTGGGCATTCGCTCAGGCATCTTCCCGCTCTACGAGATCGTGGACGGCGAGGTGACCTACACCTACGACGCGCGCAAGAAGCGGACACCCGTGCGCGAGTATTTGATGCGCCAGGGCCGCTTCGCGCACCTGATTGACGAGGATATTGACTACATCCAGCGCCACGTTGACGAGATGTGGGACGAGTGGGAGATCCCCGGCGTGGCGCCGATCAAGGGTGAGCTGAAGTTCGGCAAGAAGGCGAGCGCGAGATCTCGTGCGTAACCAGGATTAGGCGTGGTGGCCGTTGGGCAGGCGCAGCCAGCGGCGGCCGCAGTGCTCGCAGGCGTAGACCGCGCCCAGCATGGCGTCCTCATCGTCCGCGCCGAGGCTGTCGTCGCCGTCGTCACCTGCCGTTTCGTGCGCACCCGCCGCCAGCAGCCGCACCATCGCATCCAGGATTTGCTCGCCGGCTTCCTGCCAGTCGGAGGCGGCAAAGAAGTGGCTGCTGAACGCGAAGTCGCGTGTACCAGCAAGCGAGTGGCCGCAGACACATTCCAGCCAGGTCATCGGCGCGCTCCTCTCTCTACACTTACTATCGTAGCAGGCGTTCTAGAGGATGGGCAAGCCGGCGGGGCAGATGCCACGCGCGGTACAATCAACCGCGTACCGAGTGGCCCGGCGAGGGCATGCCGAGCCGGCGCGGAGCCAGCGCGGGCGAATGAAGGAGGGGGCGATGAGTCAGATGCGCGAGGGTGCGGCGCAGATGCCCGACGAGGAAGCCGCCGGAACAGACACCGGCGTGAGGCAGAGCGCAGGCTCGGAGGAGGAGGGAGCGGCGCAAGCCGAGCTGGTCGCCGCGCTGCGCCAGAACTGGCGACGTGAGATGGAGGGCGCGCACACCTATCGCGATCTCGCCGCGCACGAGAAGGATGCCCAGAAGCGCGGCGTGCTGCTGCGGCTGGCGGAGGCCGAGGAGCGCCACGCGCAGAAGTGGGAGCGCAAGCTGGCTGAGCTGGGCGCCGCGCTGCCGGAGTTCCACCTGAGCTGGCAGCATCGGCTCAAGAACCTCGTCAATCGCGGCGTGGGCACCGAAGCGGCACTGCGGCGCATGGAGAACGCTGAGGACGTGGATATCGCGCGCTACGAGCGCCACGCCCAGGCAGTCAGCGACGAAGAGGCGGCGCGCATGCTGCGCGAGGTGCGGCGCGAGGAGGAGGCGCACGGTCGGGTGATCCGCGACATGATCGCGCCTGAGGGGCCGCAGGGGATGCTCGACGTGCTGCTGCGGCGCGAGCGCTGGCACAAGCGCGGCGGCGGCTGGATCGGCGACGCGATTTACGGCGCCAACGACGGGCTGGGCGCCGTCTTTGGCATTGTCAGCGGTGTGGCGGGCGCCACCGGCGGCACCAGCCAGACCGTCCTCATCGCGGGGCTGGCTGGGATGCTGGCGAGTGCGCTGTCGATGGGTTCTGGAGCGTACCTGGCGACCAAGAGCGAGCGCGAGATCTATACTGCCGAGCTGGACCGCGAGCGCAAGGAGATTGAGGAGGACCCAGAGGAGGAGAAAGAAGAGCTGGCGCTGTTCTACGAGCTGAAAGGCTTCACGCCAGAGGAAGCGCAGACGCTCTCCGGCCGGCTGGCCGAGCAGCCGGAACAATTCTTGCGCACGCTGGCGCACGAGGAGCTAGGCCTCTCCGAAGGATCATTCCCCAACCCGGCGGTCTCGGCGGTCTCGGCGGCGGTCTCGACGGGCATCGGCGCGTTCATCCCGATAATCCCTTTCTTCTTCTTCAGCGGCCTCACTGCTATCATCTGGGCAGCAATAATCAGCCTGCTTGCTCACTTCGCGGTCGGCGCCGCTAAGACCTTGGTGACAGGCCGCTCAGTATGGGTGAGCGGAGCTGAGATGACCATTGTGGGTGCTATCGAGGCTGCCATTACTTATGCACTTGGTGTTCTCTTCCACGTGGCGGGCGCGTAGAACGAGGGAGCTTAGTTATGGAGCGTAGCAGTAGTGATCCAGCGCCATTGCGCCGGTCGCCACTCGCCTACCAGGTACAATCCGGCTACCGCTGGATTGTAAATGCGAAGCACGCTAAGCGTCTCAATGACGTGTATCTTGCGTCCTGAGTAGCAGGCGGGGACGCCCGCCACGTAGAGAGTGCGGCTATGATGGAGAAGTATCCGGTGTTTCCCAATCTGCGGGAGGATGCGCGAGAAAAGGTGCGGGCGGCGCTGGAGGCACCGCACCGCGGGCTATTCTGCGACCTGGACGGCACGCTGAGCGCCATCGTCTCATCGCCCGCGGCGGCCGTCGTGCGGTCCGAGGTCCGCGATCTGCTCGCCGAGGCGCGCGGCACGTTCGATCTGGTAGCGGTGGTCTCCGGCCGCCCGGCGCTCGAAGCGGCTCGGCTGGTGCAGGTTCCTGGCGTCGTCTACGCCGGCAATCACGGGTTGGAGCGCGTGCAGCTCACGGCGGAGAACAGTCACGGGCGCGGCTCCGTCCCGCGGCAGATTCACCCTGATGCGGCGCGCTACGAGCGGGTGATTGACGAGACCCTGGTCAACATCAAGACGACCCTTGGACGGCGTTTTCCGGGCGTGTGGATCGAGCCGAAGGGGGTCACGGGCAGCATCCACCTGCGCGCGGTGGCCGAGCCGGAGGCGGCTGAAGAGGCGGTCTACGAGCTGGCACAGCGACTGGGCAGTCCGCGCGGCCTGCGCGTGACGCGTGGGCGGCGGGTAATCGAGCTGCGTCCGCCGGTCGAGGCCAACAAGGGTACGGCGGTGGCTGACCTGATCCGCGAGCGCGACCTGCGTGGGGCGATCTACATCGGCGACGACCAGACCGATCTCGACGCCTTTCATGCGTTGCGCGAGCTGGGCCGCACGTCAGGCGTCCACGGCGTTGCTGTCGCGGTGCTCTCCGCCGAGGCACCCGACGAGCTGGCCGAGGCCGCGGATATCCGACTCAGCGGCGAGGAGCAGGTGCCGCAGCTCCTGCGCTGGCTGCTGGACGGAGCGCGTGGGGATGCGGGCACAGAGGCACGCAAGGGAGCCGGCGCCAAGGCACGCTAGGCGCACGAGGGCGCTGGCAGCGGTGCGCACGCGCCGGTACAATAGAACCGAACCTGATCCTGATTCACCTCTGTAACCGCCGGAAGGGCGAAGCGCTGCTATGGTCATCGCGCACGTCGGCGAGGCGGCTGGGACGCCGCTGTGGCTCGACTGGAACCTCGATCCCACCATCCTGATCGGCCTCGCCGTGTTTGTGGGGGCATATTGCTACGCACTCGGTCCGCTGCGCCGGCGGCGGGCGTCCGCCGGCCGACTCGACGCCGCCGAGGCCGAGCGTGTCAATCCCTGGCAGGTGACGGCGTTCGTCGCCGGGACGGCGGTCTTCGCGCTGGCACTGATCTCGCCGCTCGACGCGCTCAGCGACGAATACCTGTTCAGCGCGCACATGGTGCAGCACATGTTGATCGCCGTGGTCGCGCCGCCGCTGTGGATTCTCGGCGTGCCCGGCTGGATGCTCGCCCCACTGTTTCAGCGCCGCTCTGTCGCGCGCGTGGCGCGCCTGCTGACCCATCCAGCGGTGGCCTTCACCCTGTTCAACGGTGATCTGTGGCTGTGGCACTGGCCGGCGCTCTACGATGCCACCCTCAGCAGCGACCTCGTGCATACCTTCGAGCACCTCACCTTCGTCGCGACGGCGGTGCTCTTCTGGTGGGTCGTGCTGAGTCCGCTGCGCGAGGTGCCGCCGGTGGGCAAGGGGACGGCGGTGCTCTACCTCTTCGCCGCGTGCCAGCCGATGGTGGCTCTCGGTGCGCTGCTGACCTTCGCCAGCACGCCGTTTTACGCGCCCTACGTGACCGCGCCGCGCATCTGGGGATCGACACCGCTGGGCGACCAGCAGCTCGGCGGGCTGATCATGTGGCTGCCGACCAACATCCCCTACCTCATCTTCCTCAGCGCTTTCTTCTTCCAGTGGGTTGGCATCCAGGACCGCCGGGAGCGCGAGGAGGCGGGCGAATTTGATGAGCCATGGCAGCCGCTGCCGCCGGCCGAGTACGTGGGTGCGCCTGACGCCGCGGTCACGCCGGAGACTCGGGCCGGCTGAGCGTGCGCCAGGCGGGCAGCAGGGACATAGAGGGTGCGTGCGTGGCGCTCGGACCTCACGCGAGCCTGCCGCTTCGCGGCGGCAATCTGCTCCACAGTTTCGGTGCCCCTCCAAACCTTGTGCGCGAATGCAAAATCTGAGCCTTGACAGCCCATCTCCGGTGTGATAACATACTCTTTGCGCCCGGCGAAACCCACCCGATGCAGGCCGCGTACATATTGGTCGCAGCGAGTGCGCCGGGCGCGGTGGCGGAGCGCGACGAGACGCCGCGCGAGCCGCGAGGGAACCTGAACAACTGAAGAGTGAGAAGCAGTACAGCGCAACAAGCGCAGGGCTACCGCGCACGAGACAATGCGCGGATATCCAATGAGGAACCTGTGCGGAGCCGTAAGGCTCGACAGCAGGCGACTGCTCAGGCGAGCGGCCACACGCAAGGTGTGACGCAAAGCCTGGACATAAAGACCTGTATGGCGAGTTTGATCCTGGCTCAGGACGAACGCTGGCGGCGTGCTTAACACATGCAAGTCGAACGCGGGGCACTTCTTCGCAAGAGGGGGTGTGGCCGAGTGGCGGACGGGTGCGTAACACGTGACTAACCTACCCT
>DASVAA010000214.1:0-51174 GCA_036376595.1 Ktedonobacterales bacterium
GCGCCGCCGCTCGGCTCACATGGCTCCCAGTTCCGGCCCCGGCTCCGGCAGTTCCCGTACTCCTTGCGAGGCGTTGGCGCAGGAGGGCTGCGACCACGATGGCGAGCGCACAGGCCGCCGCGAGTGCGAGCCACATGAGCGGAGGGGGCGCGCTGAGCGGACCAATCGCACGCAGCGCGATGCCGCCGACCCAGGCGATCGCCGCCGCGACGAGCGTGTAGCCGCCGAAGAGCGGCCGGCGAACGAACACCGCCATGCGTCCCCCTCCCCCACATCTACCCGGCCAGCGATCAAGTTGCCGCGAGTATAGCAGAGGAGGTGAGGGTCGGAAAGACGACGACCGCGCGGCGAGCAAGTTCCGCCCGCGGAGGCGGACCTCGTGGCGGAACGCTCTCCAGGCACGGTTTCAACCGCTAGCTCGATCACGACGACGGCCCCGCGAGGCGCCAATCGCCAGCGCATGGCGACCGGAGCACCGCCGGGCCGCAGTCAGCTGTCATGCGAACCAGAGAAGCACTACGCGAAACCGCGCTACGAGGTGAACGGCAGGTCGAGGCGCAGGCCACGGATACGTAGCGCCTCGACGGTGATGACGGGGAACTTGTTGGCGCGGGCCAGGTATTCGCGCTCGTTGCCCTCGATCATCAACTTGTGCATCGCCACCACGTCGTCGTCGGGCAGCGGGTGCAACGGCTGCACGCAGAGGCGCAGCCTGGGCCGGCCGTCGTCGTACACCGTCACCTGGCCGCCATGCGCCGGGATGCGATACACTCGCCGCGGCGTGGTCGGACTGCGCACCTCGAGGTAGTCGTGCAAGATGAGCTGCGTGTACTCCTCATCGGTGAGCAGGCTCACCAGCAGGTGATGCGCGCGCCGCTTGGCCTGCCACGAGAACAGCGTCCCCGCCATTGCTTGCTAGCCTCCGATGACGCGCGGCACCAGGATGATCTCCCGCGCCTCGCGGTCGAGGCGATCGATTCGCACCGGGGCCTGTCCCACGCCCCGCGCGACGAAGGCTGTCGCGCCATTCGCGCGCGCCGCGGCGAAGATGCGCTCGGCCTCCTCCACAGCGGCGACCGCCTCGGGATCCCCAGCGCGCGCCGCGACCTCGTCCCAGGTGACCGGCGTGTCACCCTGGCGAGACATGATCCGTAACGTTCCCATGCTCTCAGCTCCTCTACTGGAGGGCACTCCGCACGGAGAACGCACCTCTCCGTGCCTACATAACACAGGACGCGGCGCGCGCACGATTTCTCTTACGGTCCCCGAAGCGACACGTCTGAGCCATTAGCAAGGGAGGGCGACACCCCCGCAGCCGGACTGAAACAGCCCGAACACGTCCGGGAACTCCAGCGACTTCGGCTGTGGGGTGAATCCCGCCAGTGGGGCGCCGAGGGCGAGGGCAACGTCGCGACTCGGCGCCCTCGTGTATAAATGTGTGACGCGACCTTGCACCGAAATCTCGTATCTGGCCCGGTACAATGTGTAGCCAGAAGCGGCCGCTGGGGTTGTCGCGAGTCAAGGTGAGCAGGCGCACATTGGGGAGGTGAGCGATGAGACTGCGGCCGGGGCAACCTGCCCCGCTCTTCGACACAATCGACATCTACGGGCGGCGCGTGCGGCTGGAGGATTACTACGGCTACAAGGTGCTGGTCTCGTTCCACCGCGCGGCGGTGTGCCCGCTGTGCAACATGCGCACGTACCACATGATCAATCGCTACCCACAGTATCAGGCGCGTGGGTTGGCGGTGATCTCATTCTGGGACTCGACGCCGCGGCAGGCGCGGCAGTACCTCGACCGGCTGCGCGCGCCCTTCCCGATTATCGCCGACCGCGAGCACGCGGTGTATGCGCGCTACGGACTGGAGTCGTCGCTCTTCGGCGCCCTGCGCGCCCGCATCATGCGCAACTCCGTCTACCGCGAGGCGGCGCAGAAGCACCTCGGCGCGCCGACGCCTGTTGACGCCTTCCTGGCGGGGCGGTCGCTGGGCCGCCTGCCCGGCGACTTCTTGCTCACGCCGAGCCTGCGCATCGCCCACGCTTACTACGGGCACGACGCCGGCGATTTCATGCTCTTCTCGGAGATCGATGCGTACGCGATGGCAGGGTAAGGTGCGGCGCTAGCGCGGGCGTCCACCGGACACGACGAGCGGGCGTCCACCGGACACCCCTACGATTGGCCCTGACCGCGGGCGAGGGCGAGCGCCGCCGCACGACCGCCCTTACGCTCAGCGGCCAGGAAGCGCCGCAGCCCGCGGCCATAGACGTCGTCGCGGCGGGTAGCGAGCGCCGCGGCCTGCACCGCGCCCGCACGTACCAGCACGCCATGCGCCGCCCACTCGGCAAAGCCTTCGCAGAGCTCGAGGTCGCGCAGGCTGGGTGCGTGCTCGGCCTGCCAGGCATGCCCCAGCTCGTGCGCCAGCGTGCCCAGCAGCAGCAGTCGCGGCAGCGCACGCTCGACGTAGATCGTCGTCTCGGCGCCGTCGCGCACGAAGTAGCCCAGCACGTGATGGCCCGCCGCAGGGACTGCCGTAGAAGCGCCGGTCGCGGCCGCGGCGAGCGGATCGCGCGCGCCGTAGCGGAGGTGCGCGGCGGCCATCTCGCGCCGGCTAACGATGGCGAGGCGCGGCAGGCGGGAGAGTCGCTGGCCGCTGATCTGCGCGAAGCTCGCGACGGCATCGCCGTAGAGCGTGCGCACCTGGGCTTCGGCGGTGACGGCACGGGCGGCGCACGCGGCACAGCGATACTGGCCGTCGTCGATCCGCGTCGAGCCAGGTCCGCAGGGAGCGCGGCACAGGTCGCAGCGCGGCCGCTGCTGCCAGCAGCGCTGACAGAAGTCGCGCGGACCAGAGCCTTCCGGCCCTTCTTCGAGCGTGTACCACTGCGTATCGAGGATCATCGTGCCGCAGCAGGCGCAGCGCCGCGCCTCGCGGGCGCACTGCGCGCAGAGCGTGGGATCGCCGGGCCGGGCGGGGGCGCGGGCGATGGCGGCATCGTCGAGTGGGACATGGCAGCGCGCGCAGTGCGGCCGCCGCTGCTGGCAGGCGGCGCAACAGACGAGGCCGCTGCTATAGACGAGGTAGCGGCCAATCAGCGCGCCGCCGCAGAGGTGACAGAAGCGGGCGTCCGCCGCGGGCGCCGCCGTGTCTCTTCGCCGCACCATCGCTCCGCTCCCCCTGCCAACGGACCTCACCCCCCGGCCCCTTCTCCCCGTGGGAGAGGGGGTGGCGCGCAACGCCGGGGGAGAGGTGGTCCCCCTATGAGACGCGCGCCGCGACGCCCCCCGCCAGCGCCGCCCGCGCGCGCGCCGCGTCGCGCTCAGCGTGCAGCCGCTCAAAGGTCGCCAGCGCCGCGCTCAGCTCGTCGCGCCCATGCTCGGCATCGTCGCGCAGCCCCCGGCGCGCGAACAGGCCGGCGAGCGCATAGCGCGTGCGAGCCTCTTCCCACGCCGTGCCCAGCTCGCGGAAGCGGTCGAGCGCGCCTTCGAGGTCGCACTGCGCATCATCGTAGCGGCCCGCATCCAGCGTGACCAAGCCGCGGGCGCGCAGTGCCTGGGCGTGCGCCTTGCGCGCGCCGGAGCGCCAGCCAAGCTCCAGCGCCTGCGTGCTGTAGCGCTCGAACAGCTCGCGGTCGCCGGAGCGCGCGGCCAGCTCAGCCAGCTCAGCCAGCAGCATCGGCAGCATCTGCCGGCCGGCGCGGGCATCTACGGCTTGCAACAGGATCTGGCGCGCCTCTTTGGTGGCGCCGCGCGCGAGTGCGAAGCGCGCCTTGTACAGCGCGATGAACTGGACCTCGTCGCGGTCGGCGACCAGATTGATCTTCTGCGCCAGGCGATCGGCGGCCTCGCGCTCGCCGGTGCGTGCGTAGATCTCGGCCAGCGCAAGCAGGGTCCAGCGGTTCTGGACCGACTGCCACGCGCCGGGGAAGGTCAGCGTCCGCTGGTACGCTTCGCCGGCACGGATCGCCTCGGGCCAGTGCTCCCATTCGGCATAGGCCAGCACCAGGCTGCGCAGCGCCCGCGCCCGCAGCACGTCGGCATCCGCCTCGTTCGCCAGGGCCAGCCCCCGCTCGCCGTGCTGCACCGCCTCGGCGAACTCGCCGACGAGCAGGTGTGCGGTGCAGACTTCGCCGTGGATGTCTATCAGCTCGCCGGTGTCTTCGATGCGCTGCGCCCAGCGCAGCCGGCGTGTCTGGCTCTCCAGCGCGCCGCGCAGGTCGGCGGTGATCGCCTGGAGGTTGCCCAGCGCGTCGAGCGCCTCGGAGGCAGCGCGCGGCGCGTCGAGCGCCTCGGTGATGCGCACCGCCTCGCGCGCCGCTTTGAGCGCGTCCAGCAGCTCGCGCTCGCCACGCTGCTCGCCCCACGACCACCAGAAGAAGGCTTTCGCCGTCAGCAGCGCCGCACCTTCGAGCGTCTCGCGCTGGCCCAGGTCCTCGGCGAGCCGCAACCCTTCCGTGAGATAGGGCAGCAGCTCTTCATGCGACGGCGGGTGCTGGAAGAAGCCCATGTTGCGCGAGGGCAGCAGCACCAGCATCCGGTAGAGCGAGAGCCCCCACGAGCGCCAGTCCACTGGCAGCGCGGGCGCGAGCTGTTCGTCGCGCGGCAGATCGGCGACCACCGCGGCGGTGCCGTCGGCGCCCACTGGGGCCGAGATCACCCCGTCAGGGAAGCCGCCGGGCGAGACGCCGTCCACCAGGAAGGCGCTGTAAGCGGACCACAGCCGCAACGCCTCGCGATAGTCGGCCCAGGCGGCGTCGGCGCGCACCTGGGTCCAGCGGGCGGTGCCGCGCTTCATGTAGAGCCGGACGATGTTGGGCACGTCCTCGCTGAGCGCGTCGGCCTCCAGCAGCGAGAGGGCGTCGGTGAAGTAGCGCTCGGCCTTGGCGGCGGCGTGGCGCGTGTGAGCCTGGTCGCCGGCCAGCGTGAGGAAGTAGACCACCTTGTTGCGCACCGCCAGGCGCCGCTCGGTCTGGCGCGAGCGGTCCAGGCCCACCTGAAGGTAATACTGGCGATAGTGCTGGGCGATCAGGTCGGCGAAGTCGGCCTCGCGGCCCTGCGCCAGTCCTTCGAGCCATTCAGCCACGCGGTGGTGCTCCATGGCGCGGCGGTGACGCGGGATGGCAGCGTAGGTCACATCGCGCGTGAGGGCATGGTTGAAGGTGTAGAGCGGTTCATCCGGCGGCGCGACGGAGACTTCGGGCCGCGCGACCTCGTGGACCAAGTCCTTGGTCTGGAGCGCGGCGAGGGTCGGGCGCAGCGCACCGTCGAGGTGCGGGTGCAGCGCGATCAGCGCGCTAGGCCAGAAGTAGCGCCCGATCACCGCGGCGTGCTGCAACACGTCGCGCTCGGTATTGTCGAGCAGATCGAGGCGCGCGGCGAGCACACCCTGCACCGTGTCGGGGATGTCGGGGTCGTCTAGCTCGGTGCTGTTCTCCCACTCCGGCGCGACCTCCCACGCCCCGCCGCGCTCGGCGTCGCGGACCAGCACCCCGCGATCTACCAGCATGCGGATGATTTCCTCGAAGTAGAAGGGGTTGCCTTCGGCTTTGCGCTGGATGCCACGGCGCAGGCTTTCGGGCACACCGTCGCCGGGGAGCAGCTCGCGCGCCAGGCGGTCGGCATCAGCGGGCGAGAGCGGCTCGAGGTTGATCAGCGCGTAGTTGCGCTTGCCGCCGCCCCAGCCCGGCCTCCGCTCCAGCAGCTCAGGCCGTGCGGGGCAGATCAGCATCAGCGGCACGTCGCTGGCACGCCCGGCAACGTATTCGAGCAGGTCGAGCAGCACGTCGTCGGCCCAGTGGATATCGTCCACCACGACGAGCACCGGCCGCCGCGCCGCCAGCGCCTCGAAGAACACGCGCCACGCCCGCGGCAGGGCATCCTGGAGCTGCCGCGAGTCGGAGGGCAGCGGCGAGGCGCCACGGCCAGGCATCTCGATGCCGATGGTGTAGCCGAGATAGGCGGCGATCTGCACAGGGTCTTCCGTGCGCCCGGCGGCGGCGAGGATCGCGCGGACGCAGGCGAGCAGCCGCGCGCGGGCCTCCTCGCGCGGGGTGATGGCGGTGAAGTCGCAGAGCGCGCGCAGCATCTCGGCGAGCGGCCAGTAGGTGATGGCCTCGCCGTACTGCGGGCAGCGGCCTTCGAGCACGAGCGGCATGCCGTCCTCTGAGGAGGCGGGAGGTACGGGGAACGCGGAGGCCGCGGAGTCTCGCGGAGGCCGCGGAGAGGGAGAAGAGAGAGCAACCGCAGAGGACGCAGAGGACGCGGAGGGGCTCACCACAGAGGGCACGGAGGAAACGGAGGGCAGAGCAGAGAGAGCGCCTGCCGGCGGTGTCGTGACGACGCCCACGTCGCCTCTCAGATTATGGGGCGAGGAAGAGGCCGGCATTGCCGTTTCTGCCGCGGATACGACACGCGACGTGAACTCGCGCGCCAGACGGGTCTTGCCAACGCCAGGCACGCCCAGCAGCGTCACGAGATGCGGGCGGCGCTCGCCAGAGACGCGGGAGTAGAGCGAGGCGAGTAGACTCAGCTCGACATCGCGGCCGATGATCGGCGCCTGCAAGCCGCCGATACCGCGCGGGCGCTGCGCCGCGGGCGCGCCTTGCTCCACGAGCGATTGCGCCTCCCAAACACGCAGCGGACGCGACTTGCCCTTGACCGCAACTGGAGGGAGCTGGCTGTAGACGACGGCGCCGGTGGTGCCGCGATAGGTGCGCGCGCCGACGACGATCGTGCCTGGCGCGGCGGTCTGCTGGAGGCGGGCGGCGACGTTGACGGGGTCGCCGGTGATCAGGAAGTCGCGCCCCTCGGCGCTGCCGCTGGCGGCCACCACCTCGCCGGTGTTGATGCCGATGCGCATCTGGAGCGCGGGCGTGCTGGGATCGAGCGCCGAGCGCCGCTCGTTGTAGTGGCGCAGGCCGCCCTGCATGTCGAGCGCGGCGCGCACGGCACGCAGGGGATCGTCTTCATGCGCCGTGGGCATCCCAAAGACGGCCATCACGGCGTCGCCGATGTACTTCTCCACGGTGCCGCCGTGGCGATGGATCTGGCGCGCCATCTCGGCGAAGAAGCCCGCCAGCAGGTCGCGCACGTCCTCGGCGTCGAGGGCATCGGCGATGGCAGTGGAGCTGGTGAGGTCGGCGAAGAGCACGGTGACGACGCGGCGCTGGTCTTCGTGGGCGTGGGCGCCATCGTCGTCCGTATCGTGGCTGCCTTCGGCAATGGCGACAGTGGCGACGGCCGTGGGGGTGCGCTTCTCGGCGGCGCGGGCACCACGTGCCGGGCCATTGGAGTACCGGTGTGAGGAGCGACCAGGGTTGGTGGCAGCTCCGGCGCCGCGGTTGCGGCGCGACCCCGACGCCGACGGCGCGGGCGCGTTCTCGTTGGGACGCGGCTGGCTGGATTCGGTGGACGGCACGGAAGCGGGCGCGCCCCCGGCTGCTACGGCCGTCGCGGCGGGTTCAGTGGGTGCCACTGGGGCCTGGGTGTCGAGCGGTGAGCCGCACTGGTTGCAGAATCGGGCGTTGGGGGGATTGGCCGAGCCGCACACAGCGCACACGCGAGCAAGCGCAGTCCCGCACTGGTTGCAGAACTTCGCAATGGGGGGATTCTCGCTATGGCACACCGCACAAATCATGCATACTCCTCGACTGGCTGACCTGGTTTCCCTCCCGGCCGCCAACCTGTATATTGTACCGCATTCTGCCGGCTGATCGTTCGCGCGGGTACACGTCGGAAGAGGGCATATGGCCGCTGGACATCGTGCCCCCGGGACTATGCTCAGCCTGCCAGCCAACTCATTGCGCTCTGCTGCTGAAGTCAGTTGCAACCTCGCGGATGTCGAGGTCGTTGCTCTGAGCTGCCCTCTGGACCAGCGTGCGAAGATACGGCGAGTGAAGCAGGTCTAGGAGTTCGGCCAGCCTTCTGTACTCTTCATATGTTAGCGAGCGGTCCAGGATCTTCTCGACCTCACTCCCGATGTGTTCTTGAACCCAATCGCCAGAGATAGACTGTATGACATCGCGAACGAGCTGGATATGAGAATGTCCCACGGATGCCAATTCCACCAAAGTAGGAAAAACCTGCCGCCTGATCGATTCGTCGAGCAGCGGCAGCAGTCGCAGGGCCATGCCACGCTGCGAAGGGCCGCTAAGCGCCTTCTCCAGGATAGGGACAACATCGTCTCCGGACTGCACGGCTTGGAAAAATGCCATCCTTGCGCCGATAAAGGTCTGCTCGGCATTGAACATCGTCTGCCACAGGAGCTCGGCCTGCTGCGCCGTATGCGCTGTCATATCTTGCCTCCGTATTGCCATGCAAGCTGCCGGAATCCGCCGGCGAATTCATCGAACGTCATATCTACGGTTGGGTAAACGGTCCGGTGACCCCATGGCATCGTACCACCCACATCGGCTCCATCCGCGCAGACGTCGAACCCCGCTGGCAAGGGAGTTCCGGCGGGCAACCTATAGTAGTGGCCGGTCAACGGCGCCCGCGCCGGATCGATAAACGTGGATGCGCCCTGTGGAGCTGGCGGTCTTTGCCCTGATACCGCGCCGTTGCTCACGTCAATATCGATACCAACTCGCGGCCCACGCGGAAAGGGTTGAGAACCCGCAGGGTTACCCCCGAACGCGAAGAGGTCTTCGCCTGTTGTATTGGCTCCGACGCCTCCTGCGATTGCGGTACCTGTATCACGCGCGGGTGAGCTGCCACTGAACCCTCGATCCATGCCCCTACTATCCCCTTGCTCCATGGCCGCGCCGTTGCCGCCGCTGGCAGTATGCATCTCACTCGGCTTCTTGCAAAGCGGCGCACCGAACTGCCTCGGCCACCAGTAGGGCGTTGTCGACGGCAGGGCGGCCGTCAGGCAGCAGCAGGGTATCTTCGAGGCCGATGCGGGTGTCGTAGCCGATCTCCAGGGCGAGGTCGAGCAGCGGCCACGTGGCAGATTCACTGCCGTGGAGCAGCCGCGGCGTGGCGATGGCGTAGCGGTCGAGCGCGGAGATAATCTGGCGCGCGGTGGCGATGCCGGCATCGGCGATCGCTTCAGGCGGCTCGATGAGGATACGCAGGCAGGCGGTGGCGATGCCGGCGGCATGCAGGCGCTCCGCGTCGTCGGGGGATTCCAGGCCGGCTTCGATGCCGATACCGCGCGCAAGCAGCTCACGGCACAGCTCGACGGCGCCTGCCTCGACCAGATTGACGGAGGCGTAGTCGGGGAGCGTGCGCCACTGCCGCACGAGCGCGAGGCGGCGGGCGGGGTCCGGCTCGATCCAGGCGGCGGTGCTGACGCCGAGGGGCAGCGCGGGGCAGCGCACGCGGATGGTTGCGATGGCGGCTTCCTGCACCGCTGGGTCGAGCGACTGCGTACCATCGGCGGCGCGCGGATGAATGTGGAGCGCGCCGGCCCCCGCCTCGGCGCAACGCGCGGCGGCCTCGGCCAGCTCCACGGGATGCAGCGGGAGGCGCGGATGCTCGCCAGGCACGCGGCTGCCGTTGAGGCACGCCTGGATCAGCGGCATGGCGGACCCCTTGCAGCACGATCGGCAACCCAGGCGATGGACGCGGAGATGGTGCGGAAACGACGCAGCCGCCGGCTCCCAGTTGACGGGGGAGGCGGCGGCTCTCAAGCGTTGGGGCCGGAGGATCAGCGGGCGCCGGCGGCGCTCTTGGCGCGCTTGGTCTGCTTGGACTTGTTGCGCGGCGGATTCATGTAGCGCTGCTTGATGCGCTGCTCGCGGAACCAGTTGATGTCGTTGGAGTAGTGGCGGACGAAGTAGACAGCCCAGTAGATCAGCAAACCGGCGAGCCACGCGAGCCAGCCATAGCGCCAGAAGCGGTCCGCCAGCAGCGACGAGTCGGCGGCCCAGCGGAAGAACATGACAATGAAGCCGACCAGCGCCAGGACGACGAACTGATTGGTCGCACGGTCCAGCAGCGACTTGTGCAGCCAGTGGCGGCCGAAGAACCGCTTGCGCCCCTCCATCCAGTAGTAGAGCCAGCCGAGGATCAGCAGGCCGTTGAAGATGCTCCACTGGACGTAAAAGTGGAAGACTTCGGGATGATTGCTATCGCCCGTGGCCGTGATGGGGTCGGTGAAGAGCCACTGGATGATGTGCTGCATAGGGGTCGCGGTGCCTCCCGGCGGGTGGTGTCGTGGCGCTCGTCGCTGCTCGCCGCCGGATGGGCTGTCCATGCCGGCGCGCTCGGCCTCATTCTATCAGACCGCCCCACGCCGGTCAAACACTATCAGGGTTTCGCGGTGAGCGGCAGCCGGACGACAAAGCGGGTTGCGCCTGGCTCGGACTCGCACGAGACCTCACCGTGGTAGCGATCGACGACGATCCGGCGCACAATATCCAGCCCAAGCCCGGTCCCCTTGCCCACTTCTTTCGTCGTGAAGAACGGATCGAAGATACGCGAGGCAAGCTCGGGCGGGATTCCACGTCCCTGGTCCTCAATCTCCACCAGCACCGCGTGCTCGTCATGGCGCGTTCGGATGCGAATCTGCCCGTGCCCGTCCATCGCGCCAATCGCGTTGTCGATCAGGTTCGTCCAGACTTGATTGAGCTCGCTCCCGTTCGCCACGACTCGCGGCAGGTGGTCGTCGTACTCGCGGATGACCTCGACACCGGAGCGGAGCTTGTGCCCCAGGATCACCAGCGTTTTCTCGATGCCCTCATGAATGTCGATTTCCCGCTCCGGCGCGCGATCGACGTTCGAGTAGTCCTTGACCGCGGAGACGAGCTGCGAGATGCGCCCGGTGGCGTCGTCGATCTGGTCCAGCAGCGCCGTGGCGAGCAGCGTATCGGCGATCCAGTTGAGCACGCCGCTCAGGCCGTCGGCGCCCAGCCGCTGTGCCGCTGCTTGCACCCAGGGAAGATCGAGGCCAGCGGCGACGAATGCTGGCGCGAGGTCCCACGGGTTCGTCACCTCACGCGCCTCCAGCCAGGTGCCGATCTCCTCCTCCAGCCGCCCCGTCTCGACGGCGCTGCGCCGCGGCGCCGTCGCGGAGCGCGCGACCGCCTCTGCCTGGAGATCGAGCATTGCCCGGACCTGATCTGGCGTGAGCGCGCCGGTCGCGATCTGACCGACGAGCGCCACCTGCTGGTCCACGACCGCCCGCAGGTCGGTGGAGGCGCTCCTGGCGGCGGCGGCCGGGTTGTTGAGCTCGTGCGTCAGCCCGGCGGCGAGCGTACCCAGCGAGATCAGGCGCCCGCGCTCGCGCACCGCGACCTCGATGTACTCACACGTATGCACGTAGCCATCCAGTAGATGCTTCGCCATCGGCAGCCATTCGTCCAACAGACGGCCAAGATCGCTGGAGGCGAGCTGGAAGAAGCGACTTGGGCGCAGCGTCCTGCCGGTGGCGCGGTAGCCCATCCCGGTGCCCGATGCGGCAAACGCGCGGATGCCGCCGGCGTAGGTGCCGGGACGCGACATCGTCTCGACGACGATCCGCTGGCCGCCAACATGACGGGTCAGCTCCATCTCGCCGTCGAGCAGCACCCAGAGGAAATCCGCCGCCTCGCCTTCGCGGACGACGATCGCATCCGCGGGGAACTCGACCTCCGTGCCCAACTTCGCGACCGTGCGGAGCTGGTCGTCGGAGAGCTTCTCGAAAAGAAAGGTGGAGCGCAGCTCGTCGGTAAGCATCACATTCTCTCCAGGTACTGATGGACGAGATGCACGGCCATCGCGCCTTCACCTACCGCCGCGGCGACCCGCTTCATCGAGGAGCGCCGCGCGTCCCCCGCGACGAAGACGCCCGGCAGGCTCGTTTCCAGCGGATACGGCTCGCGCTCGCCTGCCCATCGCGGGTGGGCACCATCGCGCAAGAGATCGCCGCCCGAGAGGATGAATCCCTGCGCATCGCGCGCGACGGCGTCGCCGATCCACTCGGTGTGCGGGTACGCGCCAATCAGCACGAACAGGAAGTTCGCCGCCACAACCTCCTGGCGTCCGCTGCCACGATCGGCAATCGTGATTGTCTCCAGGTGGGCATCGCCGCCAACGGCCACCACCTCGACGCACAGACGGACGTGAATGGTAGGAATCGCCGCGATCTGCTCGATCAGGTAATGCGACATGCTCTTTTCGAGGCGATCGGCCCGCACGAGCAGCGTGACACCGCGGGCGAAGCGCGAGAGGTAGACGGCCGCCTGGCCGGCGGAATTGGCGCCACCGATGATGTAGACGTCTTGATCGCGCGTGCGCTGCGCCTCCGCCACCCCCGCGCCGTAGTACATGCCACGTCCCACAAACTCCTCGAAGCCCGGGGTTTCGAGGCGGCGGTACGAAACACCCGTGGCGATCAGGACCGTGTGGCTGTTCAATTCGGCGCCGCCGCTCAGCCGCACGACGCGGGCCGATCCGTCCGCCTCCAGGGCGCATGCCTCCTGCACCGTGATCATCTCCGCGCCAAAACGGCGGGCCTGCGTCAGCGCGCGCCGCGCAAGCTCGGAACCGGTGACGCCGGAGGGGAACCCCAGGTAGTTCTCGATGCGCGAGCTTTGGCCTGCCTGCCCACCTGGTGCCTGCCGTTCCACCAGGACCGTGCGCAGCCCCTCGGAGGCGCCATAGACGGCGGCGGCAAGCCCCGCAGGCCCGGCGCCGACGATCGTCAGGTCGTAGAAGGGAAGCTCGGCCCGCGTGAGGAGGCCGATTTTGGCGGCGAGATCGGCGTTGGTGGGAGCTTCGAGCACATCCCCCGACGCGGTCACGACGACCGGCAGCCGTTCGGGCGCTGCCGGCACGCCTGAAGCGGCCAGCAATTGCCGCGCGTCGGCGTCGCTCTCCACGTCCAGCCAGCGGAAGGGCACATGGTTGCCGGCCAGCAGGTCCTTGACGTCGTGCGAGCGGGCCGACCAGCGATGGCCGATCACTCGCACGCCCTCAAACGGCGGCTCGTAGTGCGCGAGCCAATCGCCGAGGAGGTCGTCGAGCGCCGGGTAGAGCTTCTCGTCCGGCGGATCCCAGGGCTTGAGAAGGTAGTAGTCGAGGCCGACCGTGTTGATGGCCCGAATCGCCGCGTCAATGTCGGCGTAAGCCGTCAGGAGGACTCGCTTGGCGTCGGGGAACAGCTCGATGGATCGCTCCAGCAGATCGACCCCGGTCATGCCGGGCATGCGGTGATCGGCCAGCAGCAGCGCGACCTCGTCTCCGCTCAGCTTCAGCTCGCGGAGGGTATCGAGGGCCGCGGGGCCGGACTCGGCACGCAGCACCCGGTAGCGCGAGGCATAGTGCCGGCGCAGGGTCCGGGTGATCGCCTGAGACACGGCCGCGTCGTCATCCACCGTCAGCAGGACCGGCTTGTCCATGAGGGGCTCCCTGTTCTTCGTGCCCCCTACCACCTTCCGTCTACCGCGTCGCTTTCGTCTTGCGCCCGTTGCGCGCCGCCGGTGTCGCGGCTCGGCTCTCGTGCGCGGCGGCGACGGCGACCAGCGCCTGGTCGAGATCGGCGATCAGGTCCTCGGCGTCTTCGATGCCCACCGAGAGGCGCAGCAGCGTGTCGGTGACACCGCGACGCTCGCGCTCCTCGGCCGGGATCGAGCCGTGGGTCATGCTGGCGGGATGGCAACACAGCGACTCGACGCCGCCCAGGCTCTCGGCCAGCGCAAAGACGCGCAGGTGGCGCACGAAGGTGTCCACGTCCGCGCGCGTGCCCTTAAAGGCGAACGAGACCATGCCGCCGAAGTCACGCATCTGGCGCCGGGCGAGCGCGTGGTCGGGGTGCGTCTCCAGGCCGGGGTAGTAGACCTTCTTGACCAGCGGATGGCCTTCGAGGAAGCGCGCCACCCGCATCGCGTTCTCAGAATGCTGGCGCATGCGCACGGCGAGCGTCTTGACGCCGCGCAGCACGAGCCATGAATCGAAGGGCGAGGGCACGCCGCCAGCGGCGTTCTGATAAAACTGGAATTGACTGTAGAGGTCGGCGCGCGAGGTGAGCACAGCGCCGCCGATCACGTCGCTGTGGCCGTTGAGGTACTTGGTGGTGCTGTGGACCACGACGTCGGCGCCCAGCTCCAGCGGGCGCTGGAGGTACGGCGAGGCGAAGGTGTTATCCACCACCAGCGTGATGCCGCGCGGCTTTGTGATTTCGGCCAGCGCGGCGATATCCACCAGCGAGAGCAGCGGATTGGTGGGCGTCTCGGCCCAGATCATCTTCGTCTGCGGGCGGATGGCGGCGGCATAGGCGGCGATGTCGCGCGCGGGGACGTACTCGAACTCGACGCCCATCGGCCGCAGCACCTTTTCGAAGATGCGGTACGAGCCGCCGTAGAGGTCGTCGCCGGCGATCACGTGGTCGCCGGGGCGCAGCACGCTGAGCACGGCGGTGGTGGCGGCCATGCCGCTGCCGAAGGCGAGGCCGAATTCGGCGCCCTCCAGCGAGGCGAGGCAGGCTTCGAGCGCGGCACGTGTGGGATTGTGGGTGCGTGAGTATTCGTAGCCTTTGTTCTCGCCGAGGCCGGCCTGGGTGTAGGTCGAGGTCTGGTAGATCGGCGTGATCGTGGCGCCGGTGGCCGCGTCGGCCGGCTGGCCGGCGTGGATGGCGCGCGTGGCGAAGTCCATTGGAAAGAGCCTCACTTCATTGGGAAGCCAGCGGTTGAACCCGCGCCTCTGGGGCCGTTCGGCCACAAAACCCGCCTGCGTGGGTTAGGGAATGGCCGCCGGAGGTCATGGGCGCGCGTTGAGGGCCTGTGCGATGGTGTTGACACCGCCGCGCGGGCCATAGATCCAGACGGTATACTCGCCGCCGTCCTCCTCGACCTGGGTCTCGCACTGGAGCTGCTCCGCCATGCGCGAGGCGATCGCGCGCAGGCGCGCCCGCTCGGCTTCGCCCGCCCCGCGCGCGGCGAGCGCGACCCTGGCGAGCTTCTCCTCTGGCTCCAGCAGCGACTCGACCAGCGCGGCCAGCTCTGGCACGCCGAAGATCACCTGCATCGGCGGCGCGTGCGGCTCCAGCGCGGCCTCGATGTCGTCGGCGGGACTGCGACGGCGCACGCGCGGGAGTGGCGGCTCGGCCGTGCGATGCGAGCGCGGGGCGGGCGGCTGCGCGATGCGGTCGGATTCTTCGACGGCGCGCACGTAGGCACGGCGCACGCTTTCGAGCAGCGTGTCGCGGTCCTCCGGCTCGACGTCAGAGGTGGGATAGACATAGGCGAAGAGGCCGCGGCGCATGTCGTGATAGACGAACGGCTGGGCGGTCTCGGCCTGCCGGCCGCAATTGGGACACGTGGCGACGTTGAGCTGCCCGGCGAGCAGGCGGTAGAGCAGCCGCGGCTCGAGCGTGACGTTCACCGCGGAGTAAACCGTTGCGGTAAACGACTCGCCACAGGGGCAGGTCAGCGTGACATCGTGCGAGCGAGCCGGCATTCGCATCTCCGTTGGGATCCATTGGGATTCTGAAACGCCGCGTTACCTGCCGCGTACCCACCGCGTGTATGCTGTTGGCATGGGCTGGCGGCGCGGCCGGCGCATCGCCCCACGCGCTCGGCGCGCGGGAGCGTGGCACCGATAGTGTAGCACAGCGCGCCATGCGGGTGGTGTCCGCTGTGGGGGACCTTTCGAGTGCGCCGCTCCGTTCCTAGTCCGCGCAGGCGGACTTCGCGGCCGGGTAGGGGCGTCCGGTGGGCGCCCACAGGCCCCAGAGGCGCGGTTTCAACCGCCTGCCGCCACGGCGGGCTTGCGCGGTCCGCCTGGCTCGTGTAGGCTAGCGGCAGGCACGGGAGCGTGAGCGATCGCGGCGTGGTGGCGTACTTCGTATATGGGATTTGACTGGCGGTGGGGAGACGGCGAGGCGCCTTATGAGCAGCGGTGAGCCACCAAACGAATCCGGCGAGCGGCCGCGCAGCCTGGCGGCGAAGCTGGGTACGCTGCTGCTGATTAGCGCGCTGATCGCCGGGGTCTTCGCGATGCTCGCCGCGCGCTCGCAGGCCGGCAGTCCCGTGCCGGCCGCCGCCGCGTCACCCGGCGTGCTCGCCGGCCAGGTGAGCATCAACACGACCCTCGCGGAAATCTACTGTCCGACCCAGGCCTTCTTCTCGCCCGACGGCACCACGATCGCCGTGCTGGGGGCGACGTTCACCTGCCGCGATACGAACAATGCCGCCAGCCTGGTCGGCCATGAATTGGCCTTCTACGACCGCGTCACCGGCACCCTCGACCGCGCGCTCGCGCTCGACCCGCTGATCGGCGTGGACGATCATACGCCCGCCCGGTGGCAGATGGTGCGCGCGGTGCGCTACGTTGCGCTGGGCTGGTCGCCGGACGGCGCGCGCATCGCGCTGGCCTATGCGACGTTCGATTCGCCGCGCAGTATCCTCCCCGACGACCTGGTGGATACTGGCCTGCTGCTGCTGGATGCCAAGACGCTCGACGGGCACGTGATCCACGGCGACGCCGGCTTTTTCGCCGCCTCGACCAGCACCTACGGCGGCCTGCCGGTGTGGAACCTGAAGTCGGAGGGCGTATCGCCGCCGGTGCAGGCGCCCGCGGGGCTGGCCTACGCCTGGAGCGCGAACGGATTGCCGGAGGCGATTCTGCCGCTGACGGCGGGCGGCACGCTGTCGAAGCTGCCGCTGACGGCGGGCAGCCGCTACCCAGTAGGCAATCCCGACGGCGACGCAACCTATACCATCTGGCAGTCGGGCATGCTGCTCGGCCCGCGCGCCACCCGCTCGGTGCCCGGCTTGCAGCCGACGCAGGATGCGCTGGTGACGATCTTCCCTGCGTGGTCGCCCGACGGCACGTACGCGACGCTGATGGTCGCGGGGGTGGCGCTTCCGTTGCCCGCCGCGGTGCCGCCCGCCGCTGCCACGCCGGGGCCGACGGGTCCGATCTTGCCGGCGCCGCAGACGCTCTCACAGGTGCCCGCGCGCGATGCGGCGCTGCAAGCGGTGCAGCGGGATATCGGGCAACAGGGCTGGGCGCTGGTGGGATGGAATCCCGCCGGTACTGAGCTGGCGAGCGTAGTGTGCGGGACCACTGGCGAGACGCTGCGCATGCGTACGACCGAATCAGGCAACATCGCAGGCGAGCTGCCGGTGCCGCTGGCCGCGGGAGACCCTGGCTGCGCGGTGGGGGTGAGCGGCGAGCAGGTGGGCGACTATCCCAGCCCGAACCAGTGGCTTCAGTGGGCGCAGGATGGCAACGCGCTGCTGCTGACGGATCAGACGGCGGGCACCGTGACGGTGTGGAATGTGCGCTAACCCGGATAGTTCGTGCTACCGCTACGCTGGGCGAGGGAGTAGCAGGGCGAGGACGTGGGCTGAAGTCCCACGGGCAATCCTGAAGGGCGGCTTGATCGT
Organism: Ktedonobacterales bacterium; assembly: GCA_036376595.1. Lineage (GTDB taxonomy): Bacteria > Chloroflexota > Ktedonobacteria > Ktedonobacterales > JADMIN01 > SMAG-U1939. Next base: position 17,311 of record DASVAA010000214.1, read on the forward strand.
GTATCGACCGGGCGGGCTGAAGTCCCGCGGCTAGGCTAATCCCCTAATCTCCCGGCAGCACGCAAGCCGGCCCGCAAGACGCCGGTGTGACTCCACGCAGGCAACGGAACGAGATCCCGCCGTTTCGGGCGGATGAGCCGCGGGATTTCAGCCCGTCTCCTCATCCTGCGATCCGCTTGCTCGTTGGGATTACCCGCGGAACTTCAGTCCGCCTGCTGCGCTTACCACAACATGCGCCCCTACGGCTGTATTACTCCCTGCCCACCGTGCGCCAGCAATTTACTGCCCCTGCGGCGCGTAGGCGTAGGCCGGGCGCGGCTCGTCGTCGGCAGCCTCGGCGGTAGCGTTCATGCGCGGCAGGGTGAGCCAGGCCGTCCCCAGGCCGAAGAGCAGCCCGGTGAGCACACGCAGGGCATTGTTGCTCTCGCGCCAGCCGAAGAACTGCGTGCCGCCGTCGAGCGCCATCGGCAGGGCAAGCAGCACCCACGTCCACACGGCGAGCGCCTTGACCGGACGCCGCTTGCGCAGGTAGGCCAGCAGCAGGCCGCCGAGCAGCAGCGAGCTGTAGATCGCCAGGCAGCGGGCGCAGAGGCAGATCTGATAGCCGCCGATGAAGAACGAGTGCGTAGGCAACTCGTCGCAGAAGAAGCGGTAGGTGCGGAAGACCGTGCTCGCCAGGCCGTCCCAGCCGAGCATGTAGGCGAAGGGGTTGAGCACGGCGACGCCGAGGTAGGTGATCAGCGCGCCGTTGATCAGTGCGAGCCAGTGGCGCCGCAGCCAGGTGCCGACCGCATCGCCAGCGACCGAGACGCGCTCGGCGAAGGTGTGCCGCCGCGCGTCAACGGGGTAGTCCACGATGCCGGGATTCTCCGCCTGGAGCTGGGCGTAGCGCTCGCCCACGGCGGCATCGTCCCAGGTGGACTGCGACGGCTCTGTATTCTGAGGCGGCTCAGGCGCGGACATGGACATGGGCGCATTCCTCGGCGGCATCAGGATCGGCGCGGTTGCGCCGCGCTGCCCACAGCATAGCACATCGCCGTCAGCGCATGATTCGCCGGCCCGCCCGCGCCACGCATGATATAATCTGGCGGGCCAGTGTGCGCCCACAACGGGCGGGTGTGTCCGCCGCGCGAGGCATTCATATGTCGAAGAAAATGCAGAGCACGCTGATGCTCTTCATCATCGGCCTGGGCTTTGGCATCTTCAGCGTGGTCAGTCTCAAGAACGCGCATACCAGCGACGATGTGATTCAGGCACTGCTCTATATGGTGCCCGCGGTGGCGGCGTTTGGCGCGCTGCTGCTGCTGCCGTTCAGGTCGTCGTAGGGAGTCCCCACCCCCACCCCTCTCCCTGCAGGGCAAGGGGGAGCCAGAGGCGAGGCGGGCCTCGCCACTACAGACAGGCAAGGGGGAGCCAGAGGCAGAGAGGGGTCACGGAGGACGCGGAGCAGATCGAGGCGACGATAGCGTCATCCGTCGCCTTGCGGCCAAAGCGCCGAAACGGCACATCACGGCGGGCGACGCACGCAGGAAGGGATGCTGATCATGCTGGAGACGGAGAAGCGCGCAGGAGGTCGGGAGAGCGCGTCGGATACGACGACGGCCGCCGAGACGCCCAAGCGCACGCCACAGGTGCCGGGAGGGTTCCCGGCGGTGCGCCAGCGGCGGCTGCGCCGCAGCGAGGGACTGCGCCGGCTAGTGCGCGAGACGAGCCTCGATCCCGCCGACTTCCTCTATCCGCTCTTCATCAGCGAGACCGTGACCGAGCCGGTGCCGATCGGCTCGATGCCGGGGCAGTTCCAGTATCCGCTACGCGCTCTAGGCGGCGTGGCGCGCGAGCTGGCGGGCCTGGGCATCGGTGGGACGATCCTGTTCGGCATCCCGGCCGAGAAGGATGAGCTGGGGTCGCAAGCCTACGCGCGCGACGGCATCGTGCAGCGGGCGATCGGCGAGCTGAAGACGGCAGCGCCGGAGCTGGTGGTAGTGACGGATGTGTGCCTCTGCGAGTACACCAGCCACGGCCACTGTGGGCTGGTGCGCGATGGCGAGGTGCAGAACGACGAGACGCTCGATCTGCTGGCGCGTGAAGCGGTCTCGCACGCCGAGGCGGGGGCCGACATCGTGGCGCCGTCTGATATGATGGACGGCCGCGTGGCGGCGCTGCGCCAGGCGCTTGACGAGACGGGGCACGAGATGGTGCCGATCCTGGCCTACGCCGCCAAATTCGCCTCGGCGTTCTACGGGCCATTCCGTGAGGCGGCGGAGTCGGCGCCGCAGTTCGGCGACCGGCGCGCGTACCAGATGGATCCCGCTAATGGACGCGAGGCGCTGCGCGAGGTGGAGCTGGACGTCCTCGAAGGCGCCGATATGGTGATGGTGAAGCCCGCGCTGCCATACCTGGACGTGTTGGCGCGGGTGCGCGACCGCTGGGGGCTGCCGGTTGCGGCGTACAACGTGAGCGGCGAGTACGCGATGCTGAAGGCCGCCGCCGCCAACGGCTGGCTCGACGAGCGCCGCGCGACGCTGGAGACGCTGACGGGCATCAAACGGGCCGGCGCGGACATCATCCTGACCTACCATGCCATCGAGGCGGCGCGCTGGCTGGCGGAGGGCAAGTAGGCTGCGCGTGAAGCGGACACCCACCGGATCCGAGGAGCAGCGCGGGCGCCCGGCGCACGACGAACACAAGCGCCCGCAGGATACACGCGCGCCTTCGCAGGGGCCGGCGGATGCATCCGCGCCGAGGGGCCTGCGGCCGCAAAGCCCGCCTGCGGGGGCTGGGAGATTTCTCCGTATGCCGCGGTGGATGGCGCTGCCGCGCGGCGAATTGGCGGCGCGGCTGACGCTGCTCGGCGTGGTGGTGGCGATCCAGAACTTCTTCGAGCTGCCCCGCGGGCTGCTGCGCGACGCGATCGGCAAGCCGCTGACGGGGATCGTGGTGGTGGCCGCGCTGGCGGCGATGCTGGCGCTGACACTGATCGCGCTGCGCCCGAAGCTGCCGGCGTGGCGCTGGCCGCGCAGCCGGATCGTGCAGGTGGTGGTGCTGGCGTTGACGCTGCTGGCGCTGCCGATCGGCATCGGCCAGAACGCGAAGCTGGTGGCTGCTGGCTTCCAGGCGCCGATATATCCCAACGACGGCACGACGCTCGACCACTACGCCGCGCAACAACTGCTCGAAGGCCACAATCCGTACGTGACGGTGAGCCTGATCGCGGCGGTGCGGCTGTATCACCAGCAGCCCGACCACACCACGCCGCTGGGTGCGGGGCGCTTCGCCGATCTCTACCCCGACCACTATCCGACCGGACAGCAGCTCACCGATACGTTCAATAGCGAGCCGGCCCAACCGCCGAGCGCCTCGCCGGAGTTCGAGTCGCATGTGAGCTATCCGGCGCTGGCGTTCCTGCCGCTGGTGCCGCTGGTCTGGGCGGGATTGCCGAGCGTGGTGCCGTTCTTCGCGCTCTGCTACTTCGCGCTGCTGGCACTGCTGCTGCTTTCGGTGCCGCCGCCCGCGCGGCTGTGGCTGGCGCTGCTCTTCGTGGCCGATACGCCGCTGGTGAACGCGGCGGTGGGTGGCGTGCTCGACCTCTTCTACATCGCGCTGCTGTTCGTGGCCTGGCGCTGGTGGCGGCGGCCACTGCTCTCGACGGTCTTTTTGGGGCTGGCGGTCGCGGCGAAGCAGCTCGCGTGGTTCTTCGTGCCGTTCTACGCGATCCTGGTCTGGCGCGAGTACGGTCCACGCGAGGCGGTGAAGCGGCTCGTCGGGGCGGGCGCGGTCTTCCTGGCGATCAATGCGCCCTTCATCCTCAACAACGCGCACGCCTGGCTGGCCGGGATTCTGGCGCCCGAGGTGGACCGCATGTTCCCGCTGGGCAACGGGCTGGTGCAGCTCTCGCTGGCAGGCGTGCTGCCGCTGCTGCCGCAGACGGTCTATACGGTGCTGGAGCTGCTGGGCTTCGCGGTCGCGCTGGCGTGGTACTGGCGCCACTGCCGCGCGTATCCCGAGATGGGCTTCGTGCTAGCGGTGGTGCCGCTGTTCCTCGCCTGGCGCAGCCTGACGACGTACTTCTACTTCGTGGCGCTGCCGGCGGTAGCGCTATTGCTCGCGCGGATGAGGGGTGACGGGGAACGCGGAGGTCGCAGAGGATTCGCGGAGGACGCGGAGAAAGAGAGAGAGCAGCGAGAATTCACCGCAGAGGACGCGGAGGACGCAGAGGAGCTGAGAGGGAGTCCGGGTGCGGCAGGGGCGCTAGCACTCTCAGGTGCCGCTGGAGCAGACGCTGGCGTCAGGGCAGGCACCGTGTGGGCATGGGTGACGCGGGCGTCAACGGGCGTCCACCGGACGCCCCTACGGCGAGTGGGCGGGGCACTCTCAGATGTGGGATGGTTCGCCAGGCTGAGCGACACGCGATTCTCAGCCCGCGCAGGCGGGCTTGGTGGCCGCAGGCTCTTAGGCGCGGATTCATCCGCCGGCCCCGATCCCGTTGGCGCGAACGGCGCGGGTTCACCCGCCGGCCCCTCGGCGCCGCCGGGCACTGTCAGGCCGCCTCGCGCGGCGATTGCGAAACTACGGGCGTTGTGGGCGCGGATCGAGGCCTCGCCGCGCAGCGCGACGGTTGCACTGCTGGCCGCCTGGGGCGCGACGCGCCTGCTGCTCTTCGTGGGGATGCTGATCGCCAGCCCCAACGGCTTCTGCGACCCACAGTTCTACGACTATGCCGGCAGGCTCGCCGCCGGCCAGTGGCCCTATCTCAACGTGCCGGTGGAGTACCCACCGGGCGCTATGCTGCTGATCTTGCTGCCGGCGCTGCCGCTGCTGCCCTTCGCACGCATCGCTCCGCGGCCCGACGCGGCCTTCACGCCGCCGATGACACACCTGCCGCATCCCGATCCCGTGCGCTACGGCGCCTACGGCATCAGCTTCGCCATCGAGATGCTGTTGATCGACCTCGTCGCGCTGTGGCTGGTGCGCCGCGCCGGGCGCCGGCTCGTGCCAGGGGATCGCTACGGCCTGCGTTCGGGGCTGGTCTACGTCGGGCTGGTCTTCGTCAGCGGCGCACTGTTGCAGAAGTTCGAGCTGGCCGCGGGGATGCTCTGTTTGACGGCGGTGCTGGCGATGGTCGCGCGGCGCGAGGGCTGGGCGGGCGCGCTGCTGGCACTGGCGGCGCTGGTGAAGGGCTTCCCGCTGCTGGCGATCCCGGCCTTCGTCGTCTATGCGGTGCTGCGTGCCATCCCCTCGCCCCGCAGAGGCGACGCGGGCGTCGCCACTACACCCACTACACCGCGGGAATACGGCATCTCTGGCACCCCCTCGCCCCGCAGGCAGCGAGGGCTGGGAGGCGAGGACCTCTGGCAGGCGCTGAAGGCGGCGTGGCCGCGGCTGCGCGTGGGGGCAGTCTCGTTTGCCGTGGTGGCGCTCGCCCCGGCGCTGGTCGTCGTGCTGCTGGCGGGGCCGGGCGCGCTGCTCCATACGGTCGTCTACCACGCCGACCGCGGCACCGAGATCGAGAGCCTCTACGGCAACGCGCAGCTTGCGCTCGGCTGGCTGCCCGGTCTGACGCCGATCACACGCTTCAATCCGCACGATCTCTCGCGCGTGGTCAGCTCGGCGCTGGACGGCGTCGTGGTGGTGCTGGCGCCGCTGGTGATGGGCCTGTTCTTGCTGGTAACATACGCCAGCCTCGCCGCCCGCACGGCGATGGTGCCGCGCGGCAACGGCGACGTGGGCGTCGCCGCGACAGCAGAGGGCGTGGAGGAGAACGGAGCACGCGAAGGGTCTTCAGCCCCCGAACCTGCGGGCGTCCACCGGACGTCCTTACACCGGGGCGGCGCGTTGGGGGCTGAGGGCGTGCTGCCGGCGGAGCAGGTCTTGCTCGTGGGGACCGCGGCGGCGCTGCTGGCGTTCATGCTGGCGTTCCGCGCGCTTCCGGCGCACTACCTGCTCGATGTGCTGCCCCTGGCGGCGGTGATCCGCCTGCCGCGCCCGCGCTGGCAAGCCGTATGGCTGGGCAGCTTGCTGGCGGTCGCCGTCTGCGGGCAGGCGCTGACCGTCGCCTGGCAGGCGCTGCTGGCCTTCGAGCCGGGGGCAGTGCTGCTGCTGAGCATAAGGAATATGGCCTGGATTCTCGCCTTCGGCGCATTGTTGGTGGCACTATGGCACCGAGTCGGATGGTCAGGATGGCCTGGTCGGGCGGCCGGCGCGCCGGGGCGGGGGATGCGGTGATGAAGACGAGCACCAAGATCGAGCGGCCGCGCGACGATACCGCGACCCGCCGCCAGACGACTCCCCCGATTCCGGGCTTCTCGCCGCGCTCCGAAGATGCCATCGCCCATCGGCTGCGCAACATCGCGCCACAGCGCATCATGCTGGTGGCGGGGATGGCCTCCACGCTGATCTATCTCGCCTTCGTGGCGGCCTTCCCGATCACGCGCTGGTGGAACCACCCGCACACCAACGACCTCGCCGCCAACATCAACGACATGGGGCGCATTACCGGCTACAGCCCCTTCGCCGCAGTCGGCTTCGTAAGCGCGATCCTTGCCCTCTTCCTCTGCCAGTTCCTCGCTATGACGGCCGCCAATCGCGTGCAGCGCGAGGAGGTCGAGGCACGGGTCGCGCGCTTCGTGCGTCGCGCGCTGTTCGGCTTCCCGCTGCTCTTCGGCGCCATCATGGTGTGGATGCAGCCGGTGACGACCACCGATCTCTACGGCTACGTGGCCCGCGGCTACCTCTTCGCGCGGCTGCATCTCAATCCGATGACCACCCCGGCCTCGCTGCTGCCCGGCGGCTTGACGGTCAATCGTCCCGCCGCGCCGTACGGACCGGCGTGGCTGCTGGTGGCCGGCGCACTCTCGGCGCTCTCCGGCGATAACCTGCTGCTCAACATGCTGGCCTTCAAGGTGATCGGCCTGCTCGCGGTCGCCGCCTCGATCTGGCTGGTGGATAGCCTGGCGCGGCGGCTCTGCCCGGATCGCCGGCTGCGCGTGATGGCGCTCTTCGCCTGGAGTCCGCTGCTGATCTTCGAGTCAGTGGGCAACGGCCATAATGACATCGTGATGGTGGGGCTGGTGCTGGCGGCGCTGGCGCTGATGCTGCGCGACCGGCCGCGCTGGGCATTGGCCTGCCTGGTGCTGGGCGCGCTGGTCAAGTACGAATCGGCGATCTTCGTGCCACTGTGGCTGGTCTACGAGGTGCGGCGGCGCCTTGCGCTGCCCAAAGCCGCTGCCACCGCGACAGCGGGCGGCGAGCCTCCGCATGTGCGCATCTACCGCCGCGTGCGCGACGCCATCGCCGCCGCCCGCCAGGCCGACCTGCGTCGCGTGGCTCCGCTGCTGGCAAGCGCGAGCGCCATTGGGCTGGCGCTGCTGGTCGCCTTCTACGCACCGTTCTGGGATGGCCTGCACACCTTCACCGGGCTGGGCCAGCAGCTCCGCCCGCTCTACTACAACAGCTCGCTCGTGGGATTCATCTCCGGCCCGCTCCAGATCATCGTGCCCTCGCAGCACGACGCCGCGCTCGACAAGACGCTGCGCCTGATCTTCTACACGCTCTTCTTCATCTACGCCTACATCCAGACGGTGCGGCTGTGGCGCGTGGGGCAGCGCATCACGCTCGACGACGTGGTCAGCGCGGCAGCCAAGATCACCTTCGCCGCACTGCTGCTGATCACCTTCTGGTTCCAGCCGTGGTACGTGGTGTGGCTGTTGCCGCTGGCGGCGCTCTCGCGCGAGCCGTTCATCCGGCGGCAGGGTACGCTCTTCGCCGCCGGAGCGCTGTTGAGCTACGCGGTGGGCAACTTCCTCTTCGTCAACGACCCCGGCCAGGATGTCTTCGTGCAGTTCTTCGAGATCCTCATGGTGTTCGGCCCGCTGCTGCTGCTGCGCGCCGCACCGTACGAGCAGGGCTATGCGGGCATCCTGCGCCGCTACCTCGGAGCGTTTGGCGAGGGACTGCGACTGCGGCCGGTGTTCTGGGAGCGCGTGATGCTGGTGCTGATCGTCATGGTGGGGGCCTTGCTGCGCATCGTGCAGCTCGGCAATATCTTCGCCACCCTGCCCACCACCACCAGCGAGGGCAACCTGCTCAATCAGATCAGCGGCGACCTGCGGCTGGGCCTGGTGGACCCCCAAGGGCTGGCGGGGCCGTTCGTCTTCGTGGAGGCGCTGCTGGTGCGGGTCTTCGGCCGCACGCCGCTGGCCTATCTGCTGCCCTCCGCGGTGATCGGCTCGGTGACGGTGATCGCACTCTACCTGCTGACCTACGAGATTATGCGCCTGGGCAACTTCCCCGGCCGGCGGCCGGTGGCAATCCTGGCGGCGCTCTTCGCGGCGACCTCGCGCTGGCACGTCTCGCTCAGCCGGTCGGGGATGGAGGTCGTGCTGCTGCCGCTGCTGATGTGCCTGGCGGTCTACTGGCTGCTGCGCGCGCTGCATCCTCCGACTCCCGTTCTCACTGCTTCTGCCACTGCCGCCGCTCGTACGCCTCCCGTGACGATCGCGGACGATTCACTGCCCACGCCCACTGCCGAGGCGGATACCTCGGCAGCAACGCCACCACCGCCAGCGCAGGGCCGGCGCCGGCAGCTCGTGAGCTATGCCGCCTGCGGCATCTGCACCGGGCTGGCCTGCGACGTGGCGCCGGGAATGTGGCTCGTGCCGCTGATCGTGCTGGGCTTCCTGGCAATCTGGCAGTGGCGGCGGCCGAAGGGGCACGGTGTGACGCGCGCCGGCTTGCTCACGCTGGCGGGCATGACGCTGATCACCGGGCTGCCGGTGGTCTGGCACTTCCTCAGCCCCGTGGTCGGCTTCCCCGTGGGCAGCGGCCTGCTCGCGCGCACCAGCGTCCAGCAGATCGTCGGCCCCGGCCCGCTGACGCCCACGTTCTGGGGGCAGGTCGGCCACAACGCGCTCGACGTGCTGAAGTTGCTGGCGACGCAAGACTACACCGCTGGCTACCCAGCCAACGGCGGCGCGCCGATCATCCCGGCGCTGCTCGGCCCAGCGTTCTACCTGGGGCTGCTGCTGGTCATCTGGCGCTGGCGGCGTTTTGAGTCGCTGGCGCTGCTGCTGCTGGTCGCGCTGCCGCTGGCCGCCTCGATCGCGGTCGGCACGCCGACAGGGATCATCGAGGCGGCGAGCATCCTGCCGGCCATGTGCATCCTGCCGGCCTTCGCGCTCTACGCCGTGGGCGAGTGGCTGAGCCATCTGCCGATTGTCTTCGATCGCGTCAATGGCGTGCGGGTCTTCGCCTCGCCGGAGCAGATCGGGCGCCTGCTGCTGTTGCTCTTCCTCGTGGTGAGCACGATCCGCACCTTCTTCTGGTACTTCGAGGCCAGCCTGCCAGCGCACCAGCCGCAGTGGACGCCCAGCTTCGTGCCGTCGCACCTCGTCCAGATGGGCGCGGCACTTTATGCGCGGACCGCCGACGTCGCAGGCGTACGAACGGCCTGGGTGACGGCCAGCGCGACGGGCACGTGGAGCGTCGCGACTGTTCTTTAGCCTCCTGATCTACCTGTGTGATGCCGCGTTACTCGCCTGTGATATAGGGGGCCTAGCATGAGCACAGTCCTCCGCGCAGCAAGTCCCAGCTAGAGGGCGTCATGCATCCGCCGGTGCGGGAGCGCCTGGGCGTGGGCACACGCGGCGCCTAGATGTCTGTGTCATGGCTTGTGCTCGTGCTCAATCGCTCACCTGGGACACATCGTCCGGCCGCCATGCTCCACACATGCGGAGCGAGGAGATTTCCATGAACGAACCCAGTATGATCACACAGTCCGGTATGACTCCGCCACCCGCCGTCCAAGCCACCATGCCCCAACCCGACGTCCGCCCCTTCAGCTTCACCGCATCCGACGAGGCGCTCTCGGAGCTCCGTCTGCGCATCGCGGCGACCCGCTGGCCCGACGAGGAGACCGTCACGGATGCGTCCCAGGGCGTGCAACTGGCGACGATTCGGGAACTTGCGCGCTATTGGGCGACCGACTACGACTGGCGCATGGTGGAGGCGCGACTGAACGCCCTGCCGCAGTTCGTGACCGCGATCGACGGGCTCGACATCCATTTCCTCCACGTCCGCTCGCAACATGACGGAGCGCTGCCACTCATCGTCACGCACGGCTGGCCCGGCTCGGTCATCGAGCAGCTCAAGATCATCGGCCCGCTCACCGACCCGACTGCGCATGGCGCGAGCGCGGCGGACGCGTTCCACCTGGTGATCCCGTCGCTGCCGGGCTACGGCTTCTCGGGCAAGCCGACCACGACGGGTTGGGACCCCATCCGTATCGCGCGCGCCTGGATCGAGCTGATGAAGCGCCTCGGCTACACGCGCTTTGTGGCGCAGGGCGGCGACTGGGGCAATGCGGTCACGGAACAGATGGCGCTGCAGAAGCCTCCGGAACTCGTCGGCATCCACACCAACATGCCGGCCACCATCCCGGACGACATTGCCAAGGCGCTCGCCGCTGGCGGTCCGGCGCCAGCCGGCCTCTCGGCCGACGAGAAGTACGCCTGGGATCAGCTCGACTACTTCTACAAGCACGGCCTCGGCTACGCCCAGGAGATGGCGAACCGCCCGCAGACGCTGTACGCGCTGGCGGATTCGCCGGTCGGCCTGGCCGCCTGGATGCTCGACCACGACATCGCCAGCTACCAGCTCATCGCGCGCGTTTTTGCGGGGCAGTCCGAGGGCCTGACGCGCGATGACATCCTCGACAACGCCACGCTCTACTGGTTGACGAACACGGCCGTCTCGTCGGCCCGCCTCTATTGGGAGAGCAAGCTCGCCTTCTTCGCCCCGAAGGGCGTCACGATGCCCACCGCCGTGAGCGTCTTCCCCGACGAGATCTATGCCGCCCCGCGCAGTTGGGCGGAGAAAGCCTACCCCAACCTGATCCATTACAACCGGCTCCCCAAAGGTGGGCACTTCGCGGCGTGGGAGCAGCCGCAAGCCTTCACGGAAGAGGTGCGCGCGAGCTTCCGCTCGCTGCGCTAGCCAGGAGCGAGGTCCATGTCTGAAGACACCAACCAGGATCCCCGCCGCTATACCACGGCTGACGTCGGACTCGACGCGCTTGGCCTCACGGACGCGCAATCGAGCACGACAGAACCGGAAGATGCGCCCACGGCAGTTCCATCAGCCCTTGCCGGCGAGCTGCGATCGCTGAGCAGCGCGACCGCGTGGCTCAACGCGCCGCCGCTCACGCCCGCTGACCTGCGCGGGCACGTCGTCGCCGTGGACTTCTGGACCTATACCTGCGTCAACTGGCTCCGCACCCTTCCCTACGTCCGCGCCTGGGCCGCGCGCTACCAGGACGCGGGTCTCGTCGTGATCGGCGTCCATGCGCCCGAGTTCCCCTTCGAACACGACCTCGACAACGTGCGCCAGGCCGCGCGCGACCTGCGCATCGCGTACCCCATCGCACAGGATAACGACTTCGCCATCTGGCGCGGGTTCGACAACCACTACTGGCCCGCCCTCTATCTCTTCGACCCAGAGGGGCAGATTCGGCACCATCACTTCGGCGAGGGCGACTACGCCCGCTCGGAGATCATGATCCAGCGGCTGCTCGCCGAAGCGGGCGCTGGCGGCATCGCGGTCGGCGAGAATCTGGTGACGGACACCGTCGAGCCCCAGGGCGCGGAGGTCGCCGCCGACTGGAGCACCCTGAAGTCGCCCGAGACCTATTGCGGCTACCAGCAAGCCGAGGGCTTCACGTCGCCCGGCGGCCTGGTGGAAGACGAACGTCACGCCTACGCCGCCCCCTCGCGGCTGCGGCTCAATCAGTGGGCTCTCGCCGGCGAGTGGACGATCCAGCCCCAGGCCATCGTGCTGAATGTGGCCGGCGGGCGCATCGTCTACCGGTTCCACGCCCGCGACCTCAACCTCGCCATGGGACCGGTGACGCGGAGCACCCCCGTCCGCTTCCGCCTGCTGCTCGATGGCCAAGCCCCCGGCTCAGCCCACGGCGCTGACGTGGACGCGCAGGGCAACGGCACGGCCAGCGATCAGCGCCTCTATCAGCTCATTCGGCAGCCCATGCCCCAGGCGCAGCCCCTCGCCGACCGCCAGTTCGAGATCGAGTTCCTCGATCCGGATATCCAGGCGTGTGTGTTCACCTTCGGCTGAGCCGTAGTGACTGCGATTCACGGATTATAGGAGAGAGACGCATGTCGCCAAGCAACTCCGTGGGCGCGCAGCCGCCCACGACAAGTACGGCAAAGCTGCCTCCGATCAAGCCGGGAACGAACACGTCGTTCGCCTCTTCGAAGCAGATTGATGCCGGCGTCCTCAATGTCGGCTACGCCGACGCTGGCCCTGCCAGCGGTCCAGCAGTCCTGCTGCTCCACGGTTGGCCCTACGACATTCACAGCTATGCTGATGTTGCCCCCTTGTTGGCCTCGGCGGGCTATCGGGTGATCGTCCCGTATCTGCGCGGCTATGGCACGACGCGTTTTCTCTCGGGTGACACGCTGCGCAACGGCCAACAATCGGTGGTCGCCGTTGATACCATCGCGCTGATGGATGCGCTCCAGATCGAGAGGGCCATCCTCGCCGGTTTCGATTGGGGCGCGCGGACAGCCAACGTCATCGCGGCGCTGTGGCCGGAACGCTGCAAGGCCATGGTCTCGGTAAGCGGGTATCTCATCGGCAGCCCCGAAGCCAACAAGAAACCGTTGCCGCCTCAGGCCGAGCTTGCCTGGTGGTACCAGTTTTACTTTGCGACGGAACGCGGCCGAGCCGGCTACGCGACATACACCCACGACTTCAACAAGCTCATTTGGCAGCTCGCCTCGCCGCAGTGGCACTTCGACGACGCCACGTTCGACCGGACCGCGGCGTCCTTCGACAATCCGGATCATGTCAGCATCGTGATCCACAACTACCGCTGGCGGATCGGCCTGGCTGAAGGCGAGTCGCAATATGATGATCTGGAGACGCGGCTGGCCGCGGCTCCGGTCATTACCGTGCCCACCATCACTCTCGAAGGCGATGCCAATGGTGCGCCTCACCCAGACCCCAGTGCCTACGCCGGGAAATTCTCGGGCAAGTACGAGCACCGGGTCATCACGGGCGGTGTCGGGCACAATCTGCCCCAGGAGGCCCCGCAGGCGTTTGCCCAAGCGGTGGTTGATGTGGATGGGTTTTGAGATGGGTTTTGATCGGAGGTCTCAGGCCCATCTTGGGTTCATCTCAGATCCATCAGGTACAAAGCGCCCACTGCCTCCGGACACCTCCGGCAAGGCGCTCCTGATCGCCACGTCGTCTCCTTCAGTCACGATGTGCTTCCCCCATACAGTCGTCTCGATGCCCCCCCACGCAGGAAGGGGAGGACGCGGATGAGTCCATCAGCGGTGCTAGCGAGCGGAACAGCGCGCGGTGTGGCCCAGGATCAAGGGAACGTGCGGCTGAGCGGACGGCGGCTGCTCCTGGCGCAGGCGATCACCCTGGGGCTTGCCGCGGGCGGGCGGGCTGCCGGCCGGCACGCCTGCCTGATGCTGAGCCAATGCCACTCTCCTGAACGGCAAACAGGGCTAGCTGCAAGATAGGGGCGGCGATTCCCTCCAATGGACGCCTGCGGACAAAGAAGGGCTATTCCGACGTGGTATGGTACGTCTGTGGCAGCGTGCGTTTCGAGCGACGAGGGGAAACGGGATATGGCGCAGGCGAAGCAAACGGCGACCGGGGCAGGGACTGGGGACGAGCGCGCGCGGGCGGGACGCATCATCGCGGCGCTGCGGGCGGAGTATCCCAATGCGCAGTGCTCGCTCAACTTCAGCACGCCGCTGGAGCTGCTGGTGGCGACGATCCTCTCGGCGCAGTGCACCGACGAGCGGGTCAACGCCGTGACAGTCGCGCTCTTCCAGAAGTACCGCGGCGCCGAAGACTACGCCAACGCCAATCCTGAGGAGCTGGAGCAGGACGTCAAGCAGACTGGCTTCTATCGCAACAAGGCCAAGAGTATCCGCGAGGCGGGGCGGATGATCGTCGAGCGCTTCGGCGGCGAGGTGCCGCGGACCATGGACGAGCTGATCCAGTTGCCGGGGGTGGCACGCAAGACGGCGAACGTGGTGATGGGCAACGCCTACAGCCTGGTGGAGGGCGTGGTGGTGGATACCCACGTGGGACGCATCGCCCGCCGGCTGGGGCTGACCGAGCAGGAGGATCCGGCCAAGGTCGAGCAGGATTTGATGCAATTGTTCGAGCCGCAGGACTGGCTCTTCCTCTCGCACGCGCTGATCGAGCACGGCCGCGCGGTCTGCCAGGCGCGTAAGCCGCTCTGCGAGCGCTGCGTGCTGCTGGCGGATTGCCCGACCGGGCAGGCCAACATGAGCGGGGCCGTTACGAGCGGCTCGAGCACGCCGGCGAAGGCCCCAGTTGCGCGCTCGCGTGCCAAGGCGAAGTAGACGCAGAGAGAGGAACCGCAGAGGGCGCAGAGGACGCAGAGGGAGAAAGACATCAGGCGCTTGGCAAGGATGCGCGCGCATGCTACAGTAGGCACCGCAAGCGGGCCGCGCTGCCTTCGTGCGACGGCGGTGAAACCAGTCCGCGGAGGCGGACTTCGCGGCCAACGGCCATCCAGGTGCGAATTCATTCGCCGGCTGCTCGGACGCGAGCGTTGATGTGGAGCGATCGGGAATAGGTGGGGTGGGATGGAGTATCGGCGACTGCGGGGCTTCCGGCGCATGGGAGTGCTGCTGCTGGTCGTGGCGACGCTCTTGCTCGTCGCCGGCATCGTCGTCGGCTGGCTGGTGCCACAGGTCGCGGCGCTCGATCCGCGGCTGGCCTTCCTGACGGTGCGGCTTCAGCGGCCGGGCACGCCGGGCGCGGTGGACCTGAGCGCGTACTTGGGCGCCGACGTGACGGCGATCTCGATCTTGATCGCCGTCGTGGTGGGAGTCAGCGGCGGCGCGTTCCAGGCGGCGGGGCGCAGCAGCTCGCTGCGCCAGGCGTGGCAATCGCTGGCGTCGTTTCTGGCGTTCTTCGCCATCAGCGCAATGAGCCTGGTGGTGGCGCTGATCTACCTGCTCGATCGTCCGCTGTATGCCGTGCAATTGTGGCAGATCTTCATCTGGTTCATCGCGATCCTGTTCTACACGCTCAACTATCTGTGGTGGGGCATGCTGAACGGCTCGCGCGAGTACGCGACGTTCCAGGCGCTAGAGCAATTGCGGCACGCGCCGATCGCCGGCTGGCAAAACCTGGATGGCTACAACAGTCTCCAGCTTGCCCTGGCGACCGCCAGCGCCGAGGGCAATCTCTCGGCGGTTTACTTCACCGCGCACAACCTTGGCGCCTTCCTCATCAGGCGGCTAGACGCGCGAGCCGAGGTCGAGAATGTCTACAATCGCGCTCGCTACCGCACGCTGAAGAACCTGCTGAGTGGCAGCGTGCAGAACGCGGACGCGGCGCCCAACGCCGTGAGCTACGATCTGGGCTTCGTCACGGCCGGCGTGCTGCTGCAGAGCATCGCTACAGGTATGCCGGCGGACGACCCGGAGCACGATCTCTTCACCGGCGTCTTCCGCACGCTGCGCGAGACTCCCGAGCGCATCAATCCGCTGTTTACGGGCCTGCGGCACGCGCTGTGTCGCGGCTATCCAAGCGCCGATCCGTTCCTGGTGACCTACTGGCTCGCCCATCGCGGCTGGACGGTGGACGATCCGCGGCGGGTGACGCGCGTTTCGGCGTATCTGGCGCGCTTCCATGCCGATTGCTGGCGCGTGCTGCGGGCAGCGGCGCCGCGCGAGGCCGATGACGAGGCGGCACACCTGCTGGAGGACCTCTACCGCGACGTGGCGCAATCTCTCGCTCTGCGGCTGGCGCGCGAGAAGCAGCGGCTCCCCGGCGTGCGGCTGGGCGACCTGGCGCAGGGCTTCCTCGATAGCGTGCATGCGGCGGTGCTGAAGAGCTGGCCGGAGGGCCAAGCCGTGGCGCAGCGCGTCGCGGTGGTCAACGCCTACGAGGCGCGGCGCAAGGAGCTAGGCGAGATCCTGTGATTGCCGCTGACGCCACGCGAGCGCGGCTCAGCAGTACGCGAGCATGAACGCCCCTGACGCCACCGGCAGATTCGAGTCAATGGGCGGACGCGACGAATCAGGCACGCTGCCGGTGGTGCCGACGACCCACGCGGCAGTGGCGCCCCGCACCGCCGCGATGCCCATAACGCCGAAGGAATCGGCCCGGTGTGGGTCCGTATAGATGCTGGGATAGAGGCCAAAGGCGCTCGTCGTACCCTTCGGATCGGTGACATGCTCCATGAACGCATTCATCAGGCGGGTATTGGGGTTCCGCAACGATCCCGCCGCCCAGAGCGTCCCATCGCTGCCCACGGCAAGGCTCGTGAGCCACGCGCCGCGCGACTCGGTCTCGCTGGTCGGCACGCGCGACCACGCCGTGCCGTCCCAGTGCTCGACGATCGGCACCGCCCAGGGGCTGGCAGCATCAGCGGAATAGTAGCTCCCCGCTGCCCAGACGGCGCCATGTGGCCCGGCTGCGAGAGCCTGCAAGTCCAGTCCCTTCGCGCTCGGATCGGGCATTGGAAGCTCCTGCCAGGCACGCCCATCCCAGCGCACGAGCCGCTGATTCCCGGCAGGGGTCGCGAGAAGTCCCCATACCGCCGCATCGGTCGCACCGGGGTACGCGGTCAGGGAGCTGAAGGCGCTCGCCGTCGGCGCGGGCGCCGTCTTCCAGGAGTGGCCGTCCCAGCGCTCGGCGATGGCGTGGGGCGTGCCGCTCGCCGTCTGCCAGGCATTGCCCACGGCCCACACGTCATCGGGCGCGACGACGGCGAGCGCCGAAAGCTGGCTGCTGTAGGCGGTCAGCGGTGCCGGCTGGACCTGCGACCACACGGCGCCGTCCCAATGGAGAATGAGGGGATGAGGGCCGGCCGAGCCTACCGCCCAGATATCGCGCGCACTCACCGCGGCGATGGCGTCGAGCGCGGATGAGGCGCCATCGGGAGCCGGCGCCGCAACCTCGCTCCAACGGCTGCCGTTCCAGCGCATGACGACGGCGCCGGTGCTGCTCGCGCCCACCGCCCAGCCGTCACTCTGGCTCAACGCGACGACCGCGCGCAGGGAGGCGGCGGTATCGGTCGGGACCCACGTCAAGCGCTGCTTGCACGCTAGACTGGTGTTCATACCGGATGCTGGGTGTGCTCCACGCAGGGCATTCAGCGTGACGACGGCGCTCCCAATCAGCAGCACGGTGATCGCCGCGGCGATCAGGCCTTTGCGGCGGGAGGGGGAAGTTGCCATCTGCGTGGAAGCTCCTTTTCTGTGCCGAGATGCCGCGCCACCAAGAGCGCGCCGAAGCACAGCATAGCATAAGCCGCGAGTGCACGGGATGCGGCCGAGACGGGACGAGTTTCCCGCCGCCGTTGACGGGTGTCTCGCGGGAGTGGTATGCTCTAGCCAACGAAAGGAGGTGGTGTGCAGTGAGTGAACGTATAGGCTGCGCAGGCAGCACGAATACTCTCCACACCGATTCCATGGGAGAGTGCCGCTTCTAACGTGCGGTGAAATTTGTGCCTCTCAGGTACGGTGTAGAGCCTGCCTGCGCGGTCACGGACGGGGAGAGAGCCTCGGGGCTTTCTCCCCGTCGCTTTTTCCGCGGGCGTCTGGCCCCCCCTCTCCCGCAGTGAAAGGGGGCTGGAGATGAGGTCCATTCTCAGGAGGACGGTGATGCACGACGACGACGACAACGCTCCGCCCAGCGGAGAGCAGCACGGGGAGCTGGTCGCGGCGCCGCTCGACGTGGAGGCCGTGCAGGCGGAGATCGTGCCGCTGCGCCTGGGGCATCCCTTCCTCTACTTCCCCGCTATCGGCTCGACCAACACGTACGCGGCGGAGCTCGCGCGCGAGGGCGCCGTCGAGGGCATGCTCGTCACCACCGACGACCAGACGACGGGGCGCGGGCGCATCGGCCGCGTGTGGCGCTCGCTGCCGGGCCAGCAGCTCGCCGTCTCGCTGGTGCTACGGCCGGCATTCCCGCCGCACTTCCTGGTGATGGCGAGCGCGCTGGCGGTGGCCGAGGCCATCGAAGAGGTTGCCGGCCTGCGGCTGCGCTCGTACCGTGACGCGCACGAGCATGGCGGCGTGGCCGTGCCACGTATGGCCCCGGAAGCGGCAACGGCGACAGCGGGCGCCGAAGCGGAACAATCCTCCGAGGTGGGTATCAAGTGGCCCAACGACGTGCGCGTCGCGGGGCGCAAGGTCTGCGGCATCCTGATCGAGACCAGCGAGGGTTTCGCCGTCCTGGGCATCGGCATCAACGTCAACGGCACCCTCTCCGCCGACGCCGAGCTGGCGGCGCAGGCGACGACGCTCGCCGAGGCGGCGGGCCGTCCCATTGCGCGCGAGGCGCTGCTGGTGGCACTGCTGCGGCGACTCGACGCGCTCTATGCTGAACTGCAAATGGGGGGCGAGGCTGCACGAGAGGATGTGCGCGCGCGCTGGCGGGCGCGGCTGGAGACGCTGGGGCACCCGGTACGCATCCAGCAGGGCGAGCAGGCGGTCGAGGGCGTGGCGGAGGATGTGAACGGCGACGGCGCGCTGCTGCTGCGCGAATCCGGCGGCGCGCTACGCACGGTAACATGGGGCGACGTCAGCGCCTGAGCGTGGAAGGAGTGACGGAGAACGCGGAGGCTCGCGGAGGGCGCGGAGGAGGAGAGAGATTCACCACAGAGGGAACGGAGGAAACGGAGGAGAGAGCAGAGGGAGAGGACGCAGAGGACGCAGAGGACGCAGAGGAGAGAGAACTGAGCTGGATTGTTGTTCCGGTCCGGGCCGATGCTACTTCGGTTAGCGACGTGCCGAGGGGATTACCCGCGGGACTTCAGCCCGCCTGCCGCCCTCACGATCCGCTTGCCCGCGAAGCGACTGCGCGAACAAGGCAGACCAATTCTTGACCAGTTGTAGGGACGCGGCATGCCTCGCCCGCCCGTCGCAGCGCGAGCGCCCCCACTAACCACGGCTAGCGCGGGATATTTCTATCTCCGGCTTGAAACGCAGCGCCGACCACGTCTCGTCGAGCGCGATCTGCGAGACTGGCCCCCAGCCGGTCGGGCGCACCAGCTCCCAGACTGACTCGCGCTGGAGATCACCTTTGCCGGTGCTCTTCTTGGGATACGCGAACCAGAGCGCGCCGCCGGGCTTCGTCGCCGCGATGGCCGTCTCGCGCACTGCCGTGAGCTGGGCGGAGTCAGCAGCGAAGGCGAGCACGACGTCGTAGGCGCTGCCCAGCGTGGCAGTGATTGTGGCGCCCTCAGGTAGCGGGCCGAGCGTCTGCGCGAACCCTTGCGGCGCGTTGAGGACCAACACCCGACTGCCGGGCAGGATGCGGAGCTTCTTGGCGAGGGGTGTATCGGGCATTGGCAACTGACCTTTCGGGTGAAGCGTACGCAGCGCATGTAGTCGTGGGAACGCCGCCGAGAGTGTAGCGGCAGCAAGCGCGCGCCGGCAAGTGACCACCCCATTTTGATGACCATGGGTGGCGCCTATACGTACATGCTACGATGGGGCTGATGGCCGATGAGAAGCGCGGCCTACACAAGCGGGCCGCGACGCACGCACTGGAGCATTTGTCATGATCATCTTCTGGCTCGCCGTGCTGGGCGCGCTGATCGTCACCGGCATGCTCGTCGGCTTGGCCTACCTCACGGCGCGCGGCAAGCCGCTGGATGTGCGCGCGGTGGGCGTGTGGGCGCTGCGTCTCTTCGTCTTCAACTTCGTGCTGGAGCTGCTGATCCTCTACCTCGCCATGCCCGCGCTGACCGGACCCTACTGGGGCGGGCAGTGGCTGCTGTGGCCGCTGCTGCTCACCGGCCTGCTCGCGCTCTTCGGCGGCAGTCTACTCCAGGCACGCAGCGCGATCGACAGCTTCTCGCGCCAGGTGAACGAGGGCAACATCTTCGTCCTGGGGCGCGCGCGGGGTCGTCGCGGGCCGTTCGTGGATTCCACGCCGCCGGCACGAGGCGGGGCGCCGCGCACCAGCGGCATCGCCGGCGCGATTGCGATTGCGCTGGTCTTCGTCGTCGCCCTCGCCGCCAACGGCATCATCACCGTCAGCACGACCTGGTTCGACCCCAACGCCAAGGCGCTCGCCGCGATCCCGCGCATCCAAACCCAGCCGGCCTCCGCCACGCTGCCGCCGACCGATGTGAACCACATGGTGCTGGTCTCGCGGGGGGTGGCGTCGTACCTGGGCCAGCAGGTCATCAACTCCGGCGGCCAGAACCTCGGCTCGATCTACCACGCCGATCGCACCGAGTACACGCTGCAATCGGTCAAGGGGCACCTCTACTGGATCGCGCCGCTGGTCTACAACAACGTGTGGGCCAACCTCGGCAACCAGACCAGCCCCGGCTACGTGGTGGTGGACGCCGAAGACCCCAACTCGACGCCGGTGCTCAAGCTCGGCATGCACCTGCGCTACCTGCCCGACGCGATCCTCAACCAGGACCTGCTGCGCCACGTCTATCTGAGCGGCTACACCAACGGCGAGCTGGCGGACCCGACGCTCGAAGTGGACGACAACTGGCACCCGTACTTCACCATCTCGCTGATGCAGCCGACCCGCGGCTTTACCGGCGATATGGTCAAGCGCGTGCTGCTGGTGGACCCCCAAACCGGCGCAATCCAAAACCTCGCGCTGAATCAGGTGCCGTCGTGGGTGGACCGCGTGATCCCAGCGGATACGGTGGTGCAGTATCTCGACTGGTGGGGCCAGTACGCGCACGCGCCGTGGTTCAATCCGTCGGGGCAGGGACAGCAGACTCCCGCGCTCAGCAGCGCGGGCCAGCCGGAGCTGCTCTACAACACAGTGGATAAGCCGGTGTGGCTGGTGCCGATGACCTCCAGCTCCACCAAAGACAGCTCCAGCACCGGCGTGATGCTCTTCGATACCCACGACAACACGGGGCGCTTCTACCCGATCACCGGCCTGGGCGTGACCACCAACGCCGAGACGACCTTCTCGCAGAACCCGCAGAATATCCGCAACTTCACCGTCAGCAACGTGCAGCTCTACCAGATCTACGGCGAGCCGACATGGGTCTGCACCTTCGTGCAGGAGAGCGACTTCGGCGAGATCTTCCAGGCGGTGGGGATGGTGGATGCGCGCCACCTCAGCGGCGCCGATGTGATCATGCAGCCCACCAAGACTGCCGCGCTGGCGGCCTACGCGCAGTGGCTCGCGGACCACAACGTCGCCGCGCCGGGCGTCACGCCCAGTGGCCAGACGACGACCCTGACGGGCAAGGTGGCGCGCATCAGCTCGGCGGTGCAGAACAATACCTCGGTCTACTACATCTACCTGGATGGCCAGACGCGCATCTTCGAGGCCGGGATCGCGCTCAGCCCGCAATTGCCACTGGTGCAGGTCGGCGACACGGTGAAGGTGACGTTCCTGGATACCGGCCAATCGGTGGTAACGCTGACCGCCTTCAGCGACCTGAGCCTGCCGGTGAGCGCACCCAGCCCGACGTCCAGTCCGTAGGGGAAGGCAGAGCAACCGCGGAGGACGCGGAGGACGCGGAGGGAGAAGAACAGAAGTCCTAGCCTATACTGATTTACTGGCGGCCAGAATGAGGGTCGAGGTTATACTTCGCCCGTACCCCTGCTTCTGCCGTGCTGCGACGAGAGAGGACGGCGAGGCCGAGGGGCGTGGCTCTGTAGGAGAGGATGGAGGCCAGCATGAACCCTGGCGACCAAGATGACGATCAACGGGCGCTGGAGTTGCTCGGACAGCAAGCCGAGGAGCGGGTGCGGCGCGTGTGGCACGAGGGGCGCTGGTGGTTCAGTGTGATCGACGTGATCGCACTGCTGACGGACTCGCCGCGCTCGCGCAAGTATTGGAACGATCTCAAGACGCGACTCGAGCAAGATGAGGGGTTCGTTGAACTGTCCGCAAAAATCGGACAGTTGAAAATGCGCGCCGCCGACGGCAAGCAGCGCCAGACCGACGCGGGCGACACTGAGACCCTCCTGCGCATCATCCAGAGCATCCCATCGCCAAAAGCCGAGCCCTTCAAGCAGTGGCTCGCACACGTCGGCGCGCAGCGGCTCGAAGAGCTGGAGAACCCATCCGTAGCGGCCGACTCGCTGCGCCTGAAGTATCGGCGAGCAGGCTACACCGACGAGTGGATCGAGGTGCGTCTGCAAAACATCATGACGCGCGACGACGTCACCGCCGAGTGGCACGAGCGCGGCGCGGACGACACCCGCGAGTTTGCAATCTTGACCGACATTCTCCACCGTGGCACCTTCGACGTGACCACCGCCGAGCATCGCGAAATCAAGGGCATCAAGGGGCGCGCGAACCTGCGCGACAACATGACGCGGCTAGAGCTGGCGCTGTCGACGCTCGCCGAAGCGACCGCCACCGAGCTGCACCAGACGCGGGACACCCAGGGCTTTTTGGAGCTGCAACGCGACGCGGGCGAAGCCGGGGAGGTCGCTGGCGCAGCGCGCCAGGACATCGAGGCTCGCACCGGCCAGCGGGTGGTGAGCAGCCAAAATGCGAAGCAGCTCACGGCCAGGGCGGCGCAACCACGACTCCTCAGCGCAGACGACTCCGGCCAGCAGTGAGCGCAGCCGAGAGGCCATCATGAGCAGCGAGAGCGGGAGCAGCACTCCCCGGCCGATGACGCCGACACAGGCATCAGTGAGGGGTGACGGGAACAGGAGTGAGACCGCCAGCCTGGTTCGACCAATGGTGATGGGCTGGGTACTCCCGCGGCCAAAAGTCAGGACGGCGTGCCCTGTAACGAGTATAATCGGCAGGGATCGCGGCCAGAGCGACGCGCGAACTCCCCTCAGCCAGGCAGTGTAGGGGCGAGGCATGCCTCGCCCGGCTGGTGGTGAGGACTCCGAAGGACGAGACCACAGTGGCGCAGACGAGCGAGACGCAACCGCAAACCCAGGCCCAGACGCCCGCGGCGGCACAGACTCCACGCGCGCGCGGCGCCGATCCGCTGCGCTGGATCGCGACGCGCCCGCTGGATCTGCGGCTGCTCGCTGTGGTTGGCGTGCTGGCCGTCGTGCTGCGGGTCGTGTCGCTCGGCGGCGGCATGCTCGACTACGACGAGGGGGTGTACTGGCAGTCCCTGCGCGCAATGGCTGCCGGCCACCCACTCTTCGCGCAGGTCTTCAGCTCGCAGCCGCCGGCCTTCCTCGATCTGGTGTATCCCTTCTATGCGCTCTTTGGGCAGTCCATCGCCGCGGCGCGGCTGGGCATCGTCGTCTATTCGCTGGTCGGCCTCGCCGCGATCTACGTGATTGGGCGCGCGGTCGCCGGCCGCTGGGCGGGACTCGCCGCCGTCGCGCTGTTGGCTTTCGATCCCGCCTATCTGGCCGAGTCGCACACGCTCCAGGCCGAGGCGCCCTCGGTCGCCTTGGCCCTCGTCTGCGTCGCGCTTGCCGTCTCCGCCGCTCGCG
Organism: Ktedonobacterales bacterium; assembly: GCA_036376595.1. GTDB lineage: Bacteria > Chloroflexota > Ktedonobacteria > Ktedonobacterales > JADMIN01 > SMAG-U1939. Next base: position 40,746 of record DASVAA010000214.1, read on the forward strand.
CCCAGGTCCCCGCGCGCCGGCGGGTGCTCGCCGTGCTGGCCGGTGCGGCGCTGGCGCTCGGCATCCTGATCAAGCTGTGGGATGTGGTGGCGGTCGTCCCGGCCGTGCTGTATCTCGCCGCGCCACTGTTCGCCTCCCTGCGCGGTCCCGACGGCCGGTTGCGGCGCCCTGAGCGCGCTGCCCTGATGCCGGCGCTGCGCACGACCGCCGAGAATCTCGCGCTCTTCGCGCTCGGCGCCCTCGGCGCCGGCATCCTGATCCTCGCGCCCTACCTGTCGCATTGGAGCGACCTGTGGAATCAGGTCGTCGCCTTCCACATCGCCGCCGGGCACACCTCCGGTCACGGCCTGCTCTACAACCTGTCACTGCTGCTGAGCAACGGCCTCGCATATCCGCTGGCACTGGCGGCGCTGGTTGGGTTCCTCCTGGGGATCGGCGCGCGCGACTGGCGCATCGCGCCGCCGCTGCTGTGGCTGGGCGCCTCGGCGCTGCTGCTGCTCGACCAGCAGCCGCTCTTCGACCACCATCGCGTGCTGCTCTTGCCACCGCTGGCGCTGCTCGCGGCGCTGGCGCTGCCCCTGGCCGCGCGCCAGGCGCCCGTCGCCCTCCGGCGTGGCGCCAGCGTGCCGATCGCGCCTCTTGCGGCAACGCTGCTGCTCGTGGTGACGCTGCTCACGCTCGGCCTGGGCGTCGCCAGCATGCGTACTGATGCCGCGCCCCCGAACGGCGATCAGGCGCAGGCCGCGGTCGCGCTGGAGCGCCTGACCGTGCCGGGCGACGTGGTGGCGAGCGACGACCAGTACGCCGCGGCGCTCGCCGGGCGCGACGTGCCGCCGGAGCTGGTGGACACCTCGCAGGTGCGCATCGCCAGCGGCTACCTCACCGCCGCGCAGCTCGAAGCGATCCTCACCCGCGACGACGTGCGCGCGATCCTCTTCTCCAGTGGCCGCTTCGCCCTGATCCCTGGCTTCACCGCCTGGGTCCAGGCCCACTACACCGAGGTGGTGGACCTTGGCGGCGGCCGCGGCCTCTACATCAAGTCGCCGCCGCAGCCCGTCACTCGCGTCTAGACCGCGCACCCGCCATCCTCCAGTCCGCCCATCGCGGACTTCGCGGCCGGGAGGCCCTCCAGGCGCGATTTCATTCGCCGGCTACCTCGGCGTGGATTTCACCCGCCGGTCACCTCGACCCTTGACAAAGGCCGTCCTCTCAGGTACAACCATACGTGGACGCATAAGCCGTCCTTTATATAGCGAAAGTACATATAGCCGTCCTTGATGTATGCCCACTGTCGCGATTGGCGCAGGGGCGCGCGGTATGCGCCCGCGGGGACGGCGCGAGAGGGAGCGAGATCGCGTGGACGACAGCAGCAGCACCGATCACGACTACCTCGAGCTCAAGCGCACGCTGCGGGCGCTGGGCGATGTGGTGCGGCTCCAAATCGTGCGCGTGCTCGCCGGCTGCGCCGAGATGAACGTCACCGATCTGGCGCAGGTGCTCGCTGCCGAGGGGCGGCCGGTCAGCCAGCCGCTGGTCTCGTGGCACCTGGCGATGCTGCGCCGCGCGGGCCTCGTGCGCACGCGGCGCGTGGGCCGGCTGGTCTACTGCTCGCTCGACCGCGACCGCTACCGCGCGTGTTTGCGTGGCCTGGGTGAGCTGGTGGACGGGCCGGCCGGCGCGCAGCCGCACGTCGCACCGACAGCACCGGCGACCCCAATCACACCGGCGACCTCTGCGGCCGACACGACGAGCGTGCGCCGCTAGCGGCAGCGCGGATGGCGATCCAACGCCGAAGCCAAACTGGCGCACCGACGAGTTTTTGAGGAGGACAGGGTTTGGGCAAGAACAAAGTGCGGGTCGGGATCATCGGCGTGGGCAACTGCGCCTCGTCCCTCGTCCAGGGCGTCGAGTTCTACAAGAACGCCGCGGAGGACGACTTCATCCCGGGGCTGATGCACGTCAACCTGGGCGGCTACCACATCAGCGACATCGAGTTCTCCGCCGCGATCGACATTGACGCCGACAAGGTGGGCAAAGACCTCAGCGAGGCGATCTCCGCCGGCCAGAACAACACCTACAAATTCGCCGACGTACCCAACAAGGGCGTCCAGGTCGTGCGCGGCATGACCCACGACGGCCTGGGCAAGTATCTCAAGCAGGTGATCACCAAGGCCCCTGGCTCGACCGCCGACATCGTCAAGGTGCTCAAAGATACCGGCACCGACATCGTCATCAACTACCTGCCGGTGGGCAGCGAGACGGCGACGAAGTGGTATGTCGAGCAGGTGCTGCAGGCCGGCTGCGGCTTCGTCAACTGCATCCCGGTCTTCATCGGCCGCGAGCAGTACTGGCGCAACCGCTTCGAAGAGGCCGGCCTGCCGATCGTGGGCGACGACATCAAGAGCCAGGTCGGCGCCACCATCGTCCACCGCACGCTGGCGCGGCTCTTCCGCGACCGTGGTGTCAAGCTGGAGCGGACCTACCAGCTCAATGTGGGCGGCAACACCGACTTCTACAACATGCTGGAGCGCGAGCGGCTGGAGTCCAAGAAGATCTCCAAGACCAACGCCGTCACCAGCCAGCTCGACTACGACCTCGGCACCGACAACGTCCACGTCGGCCCCAGCGACTACGTGCCCTGGCTCACCGACCGCAAGTTCGCCTTCATCCGCCTGGAGGGGCGCACCTTCGGCGATGTGCCGCTGAATCTGGAGCTGAAGCTGGAGGTCTGGGATTCGCCCAACTCCGCCGGCGTGGTGATCGACGCCCTGCGCTGCGCCAAGCTCGCCCGCGACAACGGCATCGGTGGCGCACTGCTGGGACCCAGCGCCTACTTCATGAAGTCGCCGGCGATCCAGTACACCGACGAGCAGGCTCGCCTGATGACCGAAGACTTCATCCGTGAGTACGGCTATAGTGGCCGCGGCGCCCGCGAGGAGCAGGTCGCCAAGTCCAACGGCCACACGGAGGCCGAGCCGGTCGCGGTGAGCGATCTGCCCACGGCGGAGTAGTCCTCACCCCCAGCCCCCTCGCCTCCGCGGAGGCGAGGGGGAGACAGAGGCAGCGGCGAGGCATGCCTCGCCGCTACACCTACGGGGCGAGGGGGTGGCAGAGTATTCGTAGGGGCGTCCGGTGGACGCCCGCCCGCGGGGTCAAAGTCTGGGAGTCCGCGCAGGCGGACTTCGCGGCCACGTAGGGGCGTCCGGTGGGCGCCCGCAGGCCCTCCAGGCGCGGTTTCAACCGCCGGCTCTGGGGCACGACAGTACCCACCGGCACGCCCAACAAGCAAGGATCAGCCCGATGGTTTACTACGGCTTGCGTCTGGCGAGCTGGCTCGCCGGTCGGGTCTCACGGCGCGTGCGCCTGGCGATCGCTGGCGCCTTCACCGAGCTGGTCTACCTCGGCTGGGTCTCCAAGCGCCACGCCACCAACGCCAACATGGCCCAGATTCTCGGCACGGCGCCCGACGATGCGCGCGCCAAGAGGCTGGCGCGTGTGTCGTGGCGTAACTTCGGCAAGTACGTCTCCGACTTCGTCTATCTGCCCAACACCACCCGCGAGGCGATCGTGGCGCGCATTCACGATACCACACCGCCGCCTGGCTCCTATGGGCTGGTGGATGAGGCGCTCGCGCACGGCAAGGGCGTGATCGTCGTCTCGACACACTTTGGCGCCTACGACGTCGCCGCCATCGCGGTGGCGAGCCATGTCTCGCCGGTCCATCTGATCGTGGAGACCATCAAGGATCCCAAGATGGACCGCATGTGGCAGGAACAGCGCCGCGAGCTGGGCATGGAGCTGCTGCGCATCGAGAAGGGGCCGCGGCAAATGCTGCGCGTCTTGCAGGAGAACGGTATCGTCGCCGTGGCGCTCGACCGCCCGCTGCCGCCCGGCGAGGGGGTGCCGATCACCTTCTTTGGGCGCCGCTGCTGGGTCCCCGGCGGCATGGCATCTATCGCGCTCAAGGCCGACGCCGCGATCCTGCCGGGCTTCTGCATCTACGACGAGCAGTACTCCGACTCCTACTACCTTGGCGCGGGGCCGCTCATCATCCCGGAGCACACCGGCGACAAGCGCGGCGACGTGGCGCGCCTCACGCAGCGCATGTTCGACGCGCTCGAAGAGCAGATCCGCGCCCGCCCCGACCAGTGGGCAATGTTCCGCCGCTTCTGGCCGGAGCACGACACCATGCCCGCGCGGGAGGCACTGCCGGAGGGCGCCGCGGTCGTGAGCGAATGAACGAGTGATGGAGATCGCCATCGCCGGGTAGGGCAACGAGCCGGGAGGAGAGTTCAGGAGAAGCCATGGAGCCGTACATCAGCCTGATCACCCTCGGCGTGGCGGACCTGGAGCGTGCGCTTCGCTTCTACCGCGACGGCCTGCACTGGCCGCTCTCAGGCGCGAGCGGTGGCGATATCGCCTTCTTCCGCACGGGTGGCGTGGCGCTCGCGCTCTACCCGCGCGCGCTGCTGGCGGCCGATGCGCATCTCGACGCGACTGGCTCCGGCTTCGGCGGCATCACACTGGCGCACAACGTCGCGAGCAAAGGCGCCGTAGATCAGGTGTTGGCGGAAGCGGCCGCGGCGGGGGCGACGATCCTCAAGCCGGCAGAGCAGGCGGAATGGGGCGGCTACTCGGGATACTTCACCGATCCCGACGGCTATCCCTGGGAGGTCGCCTGGAACCCAGGCTTCCCGCTTGGCCCCGATGGCCGCGTGACGCTGCCTGAGTAGGGCGCGACGAGCTCGACCTGTTCGCTCGAAGGAGAACGGATCAGCAGGCATGGTGCGATATTGGGCGTTCCGCCTTGCGGCGGCGATCATCCCGCGCATCCCGTATGCGTTTGCCCGGCCGGCGGCGGTCGGGCTGGGATGGCTGCTGTGGCTGCTGGCGAGCGGTGCGCGCGGGCAGGTCGAGCGCAATCTGGCGCACGTGCCACGCCTGGCCGGCCGGCTGGTCGAGCTGCGTCGCGCCGCGCGGGGTGTGTTCGTCACGATGGCGCTCAACTATCTCGACTTCTTCCGCGGGGCGCGGCTGACCGACGCGCAGATCACCGCCGGCTGGACGATCCACAACCAGGAGGACTTTGATGCGGCGATGGCGCAGGGTCGTGGAGTGGTCGTCATCGGCGGCCACTTCGGCAACTTCGAGTTCGCCGCGTCGCGGCTGGGGGCCATCGGCCGCAAGCTGATCATCCCGGTCGAGCGCATGCGTCCGGAGGCGCTGTTTCAGCTCTTCTGCGCGCTGCGCGAGCATCACGGGCTACGCACCGTGCCGGCGGATAGCCGCGAGTCGGTGCGCGCGCTGCTCGACGCGCTCAAGCGCAACGAGGTCGTGCTCTTTCTCGCCGACCGCTACGTCAACGGTGGCAGCGTCGAGGTGCCGATCTTCGGCGCGCCGGCCCTGCTGCCCACCGCGCCGATGGCGCTCGCGCTGCGTTCCGGCGCACCGGTCTTCGCCGCCTATTCGTGGCGCACCGGGCCGGGGCGGCAGACGGGCGTTTTCATCCCACTCGACATCGCGGCGACGGAGGAGAGCGCGGCGGGATCAAAGCCAGCACGCGGTGCCGAGGCGACAGCACGCGCCATTCGCCTCTTCGTGGGCGAGCTGGAGCACCATGTCGCGGCGCATCCCGATCAATGGGTCGCGGCGTTCGCGCCAATCTGGCGGGAGGACGAAGAAAGGAGCGCGTCCGAGCGCGAGACGGCCGCGGCATCTTCCGCATAGTTCCAGCCCACCCTTGGCGGACTTTGCGGACTTTGCGGCCGTGTAGGGACGTCCGGTGGACGCACGCAGGCCCTCCAGGCGCGGGTGCAACCACCAGCCGGCCGAGCATCCGATGCTCCCGGCGCATGGACAACGCAGAGGTCTCAGCATACAATCAATTGGCGCGTTCGCACCGGGACGACGCGGCGCGCCAAGCCGACAACAGCGAGGCAGTTACCTGAATATGGATTTTCCCCACATAGACGACACGACCGCGGACGAGATGCGCGGTCACATGTTCACCATCGCGCGCGGCGATGACCTTTCCGCGCTGCCGCAGCACCCGCGCCGCGGGCTGGCCGACGTGCATATGCACACGAACTACAGCGACGGCACCGGCTCGGTCGAGGAGGTGCTGGACTTCGCCCAGCAGCACACGCGCCTCGACGTGATCGCCGTCACCGACCACGACACCATCGAAGGCGCTCTGCGCGCGCGCGATCTGGCCGCGCACGGCGACTACCGCTTTGAGGTGATCGTCGGCGAGGAGATCAGCACGCGCGAGGGGCACCTGCTGGCACTGTTCTTGGAGAAGCCTATAGCGCCGGATCAGAGCATCGAGCGCAGCATCGAGCAGGTGCATGCGCAAGGAGGCCTCGCCATCGTGGCGCATCCGTTCAATCGGGTCTTCCGGCACAGCGTGCAGCGCTCGGTGATGAATCGCCTGCTGCGCCAGCCGGAGCTGCACCCAGACGGCATCGAGACACTCAACGGCAGCTTTGCGGGGATTGGATCGTCCAGGCTCGCGATGGCACTTGCGCGGAGCGTGTATCATTGGGCCGAGACTGGCGGCAGCGACGCCCACACGCCGACCGCCGTCGGCTGCGCGCGCACGGTCTTCTCCGGGCACACCGCCGCCGAGCTACGGCGGGCCATCGAGCACCGCCAGACCGCGCCGATCGGCGCCTACTGGAAGGCGCGCGAGTACGTCGCTTTTGTGTCGCACCGCGTGGTCCACGGCGGCGCGCCGACGATGGGGTCCGCGCTGGGCGGACTGAGCGCATCGAGTGTGCGCGGTGACGAGCGCCTGTGGACGCTGCGCCATCCGCTGCTCTCGTGGCGGGCACGCAGCGCGTAGCATAGCGGTGGCGCTACGCGACGCGACGGGGCATCGAGGGGTGCAATCGGGGCGCCAGTGGGGGCAGGTAATCCAGGCCATTTCTGGAACAGCGGCAGCGGAGAGCAAGCGCGCATGACGCAACGCATCGAGAGAGGGCAGCGGCCCGGGCGGTTCCGGTGAAAATCGGCCTCGTATCGCCCTACGACTGGAGCTATCCGGGCGGCGTTCAGGATCATATCAGCCATCTGGCCTCCGAGCTACGCTCGCGCGGGCACAGCGTGCGTATCCTCACGCCCGCCACCGGCGCGCGGGCGCGCCAGGTGGAGTATGGCCTGTACCGGCTCGGCTGGGCGGCTCCGGTGCGGGTCAACGGCTCGGTCGCGCGCATTTCGATCGCGCCCGACGTCAAGGGGCGCATCCGCAATCTGCTGGAGCGCGAGCAGTTTGACATGCTGCACCTGCACGAGCCATTCGCCTCGGCGCTCTCGCTGACCATCCTGCACCTCTCCGGCGTCTCCAACGCGCTCTACGTCGCTACCTTCCACGCCTACGCACGCCGCGGCCTGACCTCCACCAGCGAGTGGGCCTACGCCTCGGCCAAGCCGTTCCTGGGGCGCTACTTCCGCCGGCTGGATGGGCGCATCGCCGTCTCGCGGCCGGCGTATGAGTACGTCTCGCGCTTCTTCCCGGGGCAGTACCGCATCATCCCGAACGGCGTGGATGTGCAGCGCTTCCGGCCGGGCATCGCGCCGCTGGCGCGCTACAGCGGCGGCAAGCTCAACGTGCTCTATCTGGGCCGCATCGAGCAGCGCAAGGGGGCCAAGTTCCTGCTGCGAGCGATCCCGATCATTCGCCAGCACTACCCCGAGACGCGCTTCATCATCGCCGGCGACGGGCCGCTGCGCCCGGCCTTCGAGAAGTTCGTCACCCAGGCCGGCTGGCGCGACGTGATCTTCACCGGCCGCGTGCCGGAGGACGAGCTGCCCGCGCTCTACGCCTCGGCCGATGTGTTCGTCGCACCCAACACCGGCGGCGAGAGCCAGGGCGTGGTGCTGCTGGAGGCGCTGGCGGCGGGCCGGCCGGTCGTCGCCTCCGACATCCCCGGCTTCCGCAGTGTGATCCGCGACGAGCGCGACGGTATGCTCGCCAAGCCTGGCAAGCACGAGGACCTTGCCTGGGCGATCTGCCATCTGCTGGGGAACGAGCCTGAGCGCCGCCGCCTTGCGCTCGCCGGCCGTGCGCGCGCCGAGGCGTTTAGCTGGGGCAGCGTGGCAGACGATGTCGAGGCGTATTACCTCGATCTCTGGAATGCGCGCGCACGCGGGCATCGCGCGTTCCTGGTACCCGGCGCACCGGCCTCGCTGGTGGTGCCTGAATGATCGCCCGGCGCGTAGGAGCGCTCGGTGGATGCCTGTCGCTCGCGCGCTCGCGTCCGCCGGCCATCTGATCGGCGCCTTGTGTGGCTGTCGGCCATTTCCATTCGATGGTGTACAATAGGTGGAGTGTCGGATCGAGGAGAGCTATGTTCGGGCCACGTGTACAACGCTACGCGCGACACCTCGCCGAGATGGTGGTACGGCCTCTCGCGGCGCTTGGCATGACGCCCAACATGGCGACACTGCTCGGTCTGGCGCTCAACGCCGTGACGGCGGCCGTGCTCGCCACGGGTCATCTGCGCATCGGCGGGGCGCTGCTGCTCTTCGCCGGACTCTTCGATATGGTGGACGGCGCGCTCGCGCGCGTGCGGAATCAACGGACCACCTTCGGCGCGTTCTTCGATTCCACGCTCGACCGCTATTCCGAGGGGCTGGTGCTGCTCGGCGTGATCCTCTTCGCGCTGACGCTGCCCTCCACCCCCCAGCGCACCTGGATCGTCGCCCTGGCCTACGTGTCGGCGCTCAGCTCGCTGATGGTGAGCTACGCTCGGGCGCGGGCCGAGGGCCTGGGTCTGGATGGCAAGACCGGGCTGATGGCGCGGCCGGAGCGCGTGCTGTTGCTGGCGGCGGGGCTGATCATCGGCGGCGCGGGCCTGCTCGTCTGGACGCTGGCCCTGCTCGCCCTGACCAGCACCGTCACCGCGGTGCAGCGCATCGTCTCGGTTTGGCGTACGCTCGCACGCCAACGCCGTTCCACTGAGGAGTCCGCGCCCAGCGCACGCGGCGAGGGCGCCGGAGAGGCAATCGGCGAGACGACGACCGCGCAGAACGGCCGCGAGGCTCGCGTGCGGCGCGCTGGCGGTTTCTTCGTGCGCAGCGCCAATGGGTCGCGCGGGCGCCGGTCTGACTCCACGTCGCGCCGCGTGGCCTCGGAGCGCCCGGTGAATCGCTGAGCGCAACGGGCACGCCAGGCACGGCTGCCACCGACAAGCCGGTTACCACCAGGTAGCCAGCCAGCACATTTTCCAACCGAGGACGTTGTTCACACACACACCAGCGCCGGCACACGCGCCCCCAACATGGAGTGGGCGGTGTGCGATGGAGATGGTGACGGGTTGACGGCGGTACTACGCCGAGGGATCCGGTTAACGCATGGCGGCGCGCCCGGCGGGTCGCTTTCGCCGTATCAGGTGAAGCGGCTCGCGCTGAGGCTTTGCGCACCGCCACATGGAATGTCAGTCAAGCACGGTTCCCGCGGTGACCGTTCCCCCGTAGCGCCCCTCCCCGCGCTCCTCTCCGCTCCACGGCGCCCAGGCACATGCCGCAAGAAGTAGGAGCTTTATGTCTCAAGCGACACCCAACACTCAGAATCAGGAACATCACCAGAACCAGAGCCAGCATGCCCACGAGGGCCAGTCCGCCGAACAGGCCAAGCCGAGCCGCCCACGCCGCGCGCGGCGTCCTGCATCGGGAGCGAAGTCCGCTGTTGCTGCCGCTAACGCGGCCACCCCAGCGGCCGTCACCGAGCCAGCACCCTCCGCGCCCGCTGCCTCCGAGCCAGCGTCGCACGCGCCGCAGACCCAGGCTCAGCCGCAGGCCGCGCCACCGTCGCGTGCGCGGCGAGCACGCCGCCCGGCCCAGGCCCAGCCGCAAGCGCAGCCGGTACATGGCGAGCCAGCCGCACCGGCAGCCGCTCTCGCGCAATCCACGCCCAGCCAGGCGTCGCAAGCACAGGCCGAGCTGCCCCCTACGTCACAGCCCGTTGCCACGCTTCCCGTTGCCACGCTTCCCGCCGCCGCTCCCAGCGTGGTCGAGAGCGCGGAGGCGCCCGCGGCGCAGCAGAAGAAGCGCACCACGCGCGGCGGCCGGGGCCATCGGGGCGGACGCAAGAACGAGGTCCAGCTCGTCAAGCCGGCCGAATCCGCCGCCGAGCAGCCATCCGTCCCGGTCGCTGTGCCAGATATTCCGGCGGCTCAAGAGACCGCGGTGGATGCCGAGCCGCGCGTGGTGCCGGTGGTCACAGAGGCCGCGCCGAGCGCCACTGAACCCGTCGCTGAATCCGCCACCGCTGCGATCGCTGCGCCAGCGCCAGCTCCGGCAGCCAGTCGCTTCCGCTTTGGGCGTCGCGGCGCTGCCACCACCCCCGAATCGCCGCCGGCTTCCGCACCAGCCGCGACGACAGGGCCTACGCGCGAGGCGGCGCCGATGGCCGCATTGACAGCGCCCG